>WBUO01000473.1 GCA_008933675.1 Dechloromonas sp. | reverse complement strand
GTTCCGAAACCCTCATGCCGCATCCGTAAAGGAAGTCGACCAGGAGCCGCGAAGGGATGCCCGGTCGATCCTCGACTGCCCCGCGAATGGCGCGGACCTGATCACGGGAAGGGGCCGTCCTCTCGTGCTGCGGGCGCTTGGCACGCAGGGCATTGATGTCCCCGAGCGGCTTGGCAAGGACCTCCTTGTAGAGAAACAACAGGGCAGCGAGCGCCTGATTCTGGGTTCTGGCTGCGACACGCTCGCGCAGGGCGAGATGTGTTAGGAACGATTCGGCCTTTTGCTCGTGCGCCTGGGTTCGTGGCAGTCGTAGGCAAAAGTCGTAATAGCGTGCGATCCAGCCGCAGTAGCTTTGCTCGGTGCTGTAGGCGAAATGCCGTAAGCGGATTTTCTTGCGCACCATCAGGATGATTTCTTCGCGAGTCTTCATGGTTGGGATAGGGACAAAAGGGATTGCCTGAGGGGTGCCCTGGCATCAGCGTGATTGAAACGGAGATTGCTCGCTGTGACCACAAACACGTCTCCCTTTCTAGGGGATTTACCCCTGCCTCCCTTTGGCATATTCAATATGCCAATTGGCATAACACGGTCCCAATCAGGTCCGGATTTTTACAAAGGTGAATTTCCCCAACATTAATCCCCTTAGCCGGTTGCCCATTTTGATATGCCAACCGGCGTTGGCATAAACACAGATCGGCGGAAGAAAGATGAAGACCCTTAACGCTACGGCGGTAAATAAACGCTCGGATCAAGACAATCGCGGCCTGAGGTCATTGAAGGCGAAGACCGTCTTTCTCGCTGGAGATGCGGCTTCTGTTGGAAAGCTCGGAAAGTTTTTAATCGTTTGCGCAGAAGAGATGCGCAGAGGTTTGCCGTTTCACAGACACTTCAGGGACTACCTGCGCGATTGGGATCCATCCTTTGTTGATGTTGTAGTTGATCGCGCTGATTCGAACCCGAAGAAGAAGGCCGATCCAGTCGGCACAGACAACTCCGGGGCTGCGCCCCGTCGTGTCTGACCTCAAACGTTCGGCAAAGCCATGAAATGCATTTTTTGTGAAATCATCGCAGGCCGAGAGCGGGCAAGCGTGATTTACTCTGACGAGCGGGTCCTCGCTCTAATGACGTTGCACCCGTCGCAGCCCGGTGAATGCATGGTTATCCCGAAGCAGCATATCGATCACTTTACGGATCTCCCGGACGATCTGGCCGCTCACCTTGTTGTCGTTGCCCAAAAGATCGGAAGAAAGATGAGGCAGGGGTATTCGCCGAAAAGAGTTGGAATGGTGGTTCATGGTTTTGGCGTGCCGCATGCCCATCTACTCTTGGTCGCGCAGCACAATCCGGACGATATCACTTCCGGTAGATTCGCCCGAATCGTTGGCGAAAAAGTGGTATATGATCTGGCGGGCATTCGCGTCCCGCCCCGCGAGGAACTCGATAGACACGCCGCGCTGCTTTCCATCGCAGAAGAGCCGAACCAATCTCCGCAGCCAGCCCGTCAGACGGGTGGCTGACATCAATGTTCGGCAAAATGAACACACGTGCGGAGATCAGGCCGGTGGATATCACCAAAGATGCCAGCGTCTGTATTCGGTTCTTTTGGGAGTCTATCGAAGATTCAGGCAGCTCCAGCTCGCACGAAAATGGCGAAGAAGCCTTTCTCACGAGGCTCTCACAGCTCATTATCGCCGATTCGACATCATGTGTGATGGCGACCGTCGATGGGCAGCCAGTCGGGGATTTGATTTTGGAGCGCTTTCATAGTGATCCCTCCATTGGATGGCTAAGGCGCATATTCGTCGACCGGGCATTTCGGGGGAGCGGAGTTGCAGACTGTCTTCATGCCTATGCTTGCTCTTGGTTCGCTCTGCGTGGCCTAGCTAGAGCGCGACTTTATTGCTATGCTCCAGAGCTAAATCCGAGGGCTTGGGGATTTTATCTACGGCATGGCTGGTCGCAGGTGGGCTTTGGAAAGGAAGGGCCTCACATACGACTACTTGAGCGGCAGATCGAAAAAGAGCCGAACCAACCCCCGCAGCCAACCCGCAAGACGGGTGGCTGACCTTAATGTTCGGCAAAGGACTCGCGTATGAGCAACTATCTACCGCTGCATGGTCACAGGGGTGCGCAGGCTGCACCGTGCAAGCTATTCAACAAGAAGGGAGCAATCGCCTGCTACAAACTTCGTTGGAACCCAGCGATCAAGCATTTCGATCACTACGAGATGCTCCGCATCACGAATGAGACTCCCGGCGAGTATTATGTTTTCCCGATCGAGACGCTCCAGAAGTTCGAAAATAGACATTTCTCCTACCATAAGTCTGGCGCGTTCCATTGGCGAGAGACGGACGGCAAGCGGATCGTTCCGGTGGATG
>WBUO01000092.1 GCA_008933675.1 Dechloromonas sp. | reverse complement strand
GCGAGGAATCCCTCGCCGGCCTCGAAGCCATAGGCTTCGACGGCTACGCCATCGGCGGCTTGTCGGTGGGCGAGCCCAAGGAGGACATGGCGCGCGTTCTCGCCCATCTGGCGCCGCGCCTGCCGCTCAACCGTTCCTGGTTCGCGGCCAGCAGCCTGGCCTTCTTCGGCGACCAGCCGCTGACGTTGCGTGGCTGGCAGGAGGCAGGCAGCTTTGTCGCCCGGGTGTTCTGGCCGGAATCCTTTGCCCTGCCGGAGCAGGCGGCGAGTCTGTCGCTGGCTTCCGGGGCGGCGGCGATCGGCGACTGGATACGGGCCCTGCCGCAGGGCGGGGCGTGCGGAGCGTTTTCGGTGGTGTCGGTCTGGCGGCGGACGGACAGCACCGGGGTGCAAACCGGGCAGCCGCTGATCGGCCTGATGCTCAACGGTGCCCAAGGCGACGACGACGAGGCGCACAGCGGCCATTTCGCGGTGATGACCGGCGGCGTCGGCGAACGGGGGGCGATCGACGACTGGCTGGTGAACAATTTCTATACGCTGGATGCGGAGAGCGAGAAGGGCATCCTGGCGGCGCCGGTGCCGCTCGCCAACTATCTCGGCGATCTCAACAGCGGCCAGGCCTGGTACCGGCCGTCGTGGCTGCTGGTGGCGACCTTGCGCCGGCCGGATGTCGCCCGTCATGTCCAGGCTGCTTTCGGCCGGGTGTTCTGCCAGTTCTACCGGCACCAGTTTGCCTATCAGCATGCCCGGGCCAACTGCGCCGGGATCAGCATCAGCACGCTGCGCAGCCTCGGCTGGCGGGTGCCGGCACGCGGCGCTGAAAGCTGGCTGACGGCCATCTTCGGCCTGCCCTTGCTTGCCCTGCGCGAACGCAGCCTGGGCAAGGGCAAGGCCATGTTCGACTACCTGACCGAAGACCGGACATGCCTTTATCCGGCAGCTGCCTTTGCCGAGGCGGGGGCCGATCTGTTGCGCCTGGTCCGCGGCGAAGGCGGCCGCCTGCCGGGCGAATTCGAGCGCCGGCTGGCCGGGGACATCGACGAGATCCTGCTTGTCCGTCTGCCGCAGTTTCCCTCCAGCCGCGCCTGGGGCGACAGCCCGGCGGAGAGCAGCGGCGAGTACCGGGTGCGTGTGCCCGCGGATCCGGCGCAGCGACAGATCATTCCGGTGCCGCCGCGTCCTTTTCCGGCCGGGCTGCGCGATCCGCGGTCGCCGCAGGAGCCGCCGCTGCGCTCGGATTACGCCGTGGCCGGCTGGGCCGTCGTGCTGATTGCCGCGATTGTGCTCATTCTGCGCCGGCTCTTGGCATAATCCGGCCAATGCTTGCCTACATCCTCCGCCGCCTGCTCTACGCCATCCCGATCCTGATCGGCGTCAACCTGATCACCTTTGCGCTGTTCTTCATCGTGAACACGCCGGACGACATGGCACGCATGCAACTCGGCATCAAGCGGGTGACGCCGGAGGCGATCGAGAAATGGAAGGCCGAGCGCGGCTACGACAAGCCGCTGTTCGTCAATGCCGCGGCCGGCGGGCTGGGCAGCGTGACCGACACCATCTTCTTCGAGAAATCGGCGCGCATGTTCGTCGGCGACTTCGGCCGTGCCGAGGACGGCCGCGATATCGCCCGCGAGATCGGCACGCGCATGGGGCCGTCGCTGGCCATTGCCCTGCCGACTTTCATCCTCGGCCTGTTCGTCACGGTCAGCCTGGCGCTGACCCTGGCCTTCTTCCGCGCCACGGCCTTCGATCTGTGGGGCGTCGTGCTGTGCGTCGCCATGATGTCCATCTCCGGGCTGTTCTACATCATCGGCGGCCAGTACCTGATCGCCAAGATGTGGCGCCTGGTGCCCATCTCGGGATTCGGCGACGGGCTCGATGCCTGGCGCTTCCTGATCCTACCGGTGGTGATCGGCGTCATTTCCGGTATCGGTTCGTCAACGCGCTGGTACCGCACGATCTTCCTCGAAGAGGTGAGCAAGGATTACGTGCGCACCGCCCGGGCCAAGGGCCTGCCGGAAACCGTGGTGTTCTTCCGCCATATCCTGAGAAATGCCCTGATCCCCATCCTGACCGGTGTCGTCGTCGTTATTCCGCTGCTCTTCATGGGCTCGCTGCTGACCGAATCCTTCTTCGGCATTCCCGGGCTGGGCAGCTACACCATCGACGCCATCCAGGCCCAGGATTTCGCGGTGGTGCGCTCGATGGTCTTCATCGGCTCGGTGCTCTACATCGTCGGTCTGATCCTGACCGACATTTCCTACACCCTGGTCGATCCACGGATACGGTTCTCATGAGCGGCTTCCAGATCGTCGTCCTCTGGTCCGACGTGCTGGTCTGGCTGTTGCTGGCCGCCGGCATCGGTCTCGCGGTCCTGATCGCCAGGAATCCGCCGCTGCTGGCTGCCTGGCGACGGGTCGGCAGCAACCGGATCGGCATGGCCTCGGCGACCATCCTGCTGGCCTTCATCGCCGTCGGCCTGCTCGACTCGCTGCATTACCGCGTTGCTCTCGACGGCAAGCCAGGCGAGAAGACGCAGTACGCAATCGAGGTACTGTCGGCGCTGGATGCTCTGGTCGGGCCCCTGCGCACGGAGAATGAAAAGACCTATTCGGCGCCGTTCGCCAGCCAGCTGTATGCCAAGGAAACGTTTGACCGGCCCGGCGTCGGCACGGTACGCGAGTTTCCGCGCCTGAAGTATGGTGCCAGTCATCTGCAGGATCCGGCCGCGCTGACCGGCGACGTTGCCGTGACGGCCCTGCGGGCAGGCGGCCTGGCCCTGTTCGGCTGGCTGTTGCTGGCCAGCGTCGTCGCCCTGCGCTGCGGCGGCTGGCGCGCCGTCTGGCGGGGCGACACCGCCTTCGCCTGGAACGCCGTGCTGGCGACGCTGGCGCTGATCGTGCTGACGCTGGTGCCGTTGTTCGCACTGGCTGGCGACTATCACGTCTTCGGTACCGACAAGGTCGGCCAGGATGTGCTCTACCAGATACTCAAGAGCGTCCGCACGGCGCTGATCATCGGCCTGGTGACGACGCTGGTGATGCTGCCGGTGGCCGTGCTGCTCGGCATCGTCGCCGGCTATTTCCGCGGCTGGGTCGACGACCTGATCCAGTACCTGTACACCGTCCTCAACTCGATCCCCGGCGTGCTGCTGATCGCCGCCGCGGTGCTGATGATGCAGGTGGTCATCGACAGCCATCCCGAATGGTTCGCCACCGCCGCCGAGCGCGCCGACCTGCGCCTGCTGGCACTCTGCTTCATCCTCGGCATCACCAGCTGGACCGGGCTGTGCCGGCTGCTGCGCGGCGAGACGCTGAAGCTCAGGGAGCTCGAATACATCCAGGCGGCACAAGCCTTCGGCGTATCGAGCTGGCGCATCATCCTGCGCCACATCCTGCCCAACCTGATGCACATCGTCATCATCGCGCTGGTCATGGACTTCTCCGGCCTGGTGCTGGCCGAAGCCGTGCTCTCCTACGTCGGTATCGGCGTCGATCCGACGATGACCAGCTTCGGCACGATGATCAACAACGCGCGCATGGAACTCGGCCGCGAGCCGGTCGTCTGGTGGTCGCTCACCGCTGCCTTTGCCGCGATGTTCATCCTGGTGCTTGCCGCCAACCTGTTCGCCGACGCTGTCCGCGACGCTTTCGACCCGAGGGCCGCATGATCATTGGATTGAGCGTGGAGACGCGAGGATGGGCATCAGCGGCGCCGGGTGAAACCAGGCCCGTCTCGGCGTCTCTGCGGGGCAAGAAACATGGCTGAGCCGATGCTGACCGTCACCGATCTTCGTCTGGGTTTTGCTGCCGGGCGCAGGACGCTGGCCGCCGTCGATGGCATTTCCTTCACCATTGCCAAGGGTGAGACCTTTGCCCTGCTCGGCGAATCGGGCTGCGGCAAGTCGGTTACCGCCCAGGGCATCCTGCGCCTGTTGCCAGCGGCCGGCCGGGTGCTCGGCGGCAGCGTCGGACTGAACGGTGCGGAACTGCTGGCCCTGCCGGAAGCGGCCATGCGCGAATATCGCGGCGGCCGCATGGCGATGATCTTCCAGGAGCCGGCGACCAGCCTGAATCCGGTACTTACCGTCGGCCGCCAGATCGGCGAGGTGCTCGAACGCCATCGCGGCCTGAGCGGCGAGCCGGCGCGGGCGCGCATGCTGGAGCTGTTGCGCCAGGTGGGTATCGCCGATCCGGAACGGCGCCTCGACGAATATCCCTTCCAGTTGTCCGGTGGCATGAAACAGCGGGTGATGATCGCCGTCGCCCTGGCCGGCGAGCCGGAACTGCTGATTGCCGACGAGCCGACGACGGCCCTCGACGTCACCGTCCAGGCGCAGATTCTCGATCTGCTGGCTGGCCTGCAGGCCGAGCGCGGCATGGGCATGCTGCTGATCACCCACGATCTCGGCGTCGTCGCCCGCATGGCCCACCGCATCGGCGTCATGTACGCCGGCGAACTGGTCGAGGTGGCCAGCCGCGCAGACTTCTTCGCGGTGCCGCGTGGCGAGCGAGATGCCCTTGGCGTGCGCCACCCCTATACACAGGCATTGTTTGCCGCCTTGCCCGAGGTTGCGCGGCGCGGCCAGAAGCTGGTGACCATTCCCGGCCAGGTGCCGTCGCTGGCGGCAATGCCGGGCGGCTGCCGGTTTGCCGAGCGTTGTCCGCAGGTCATGGCGGTTTGTCGCGAACAGTCGCCACCCTGGCGCGAGGTGGCTGCCGGTCACGCCGTGCGTTGCCACTGGCAGGGGGCGGCGGCCGTTGATGCGTCGGTCCGCCATGCCGTGACCGAACTCGATCTCGAGCCGGGCCGGGCCTTCCTGGAGGTCGCCGACCTGAAGGTGCATTTTCCGATCCGCAAGGGCATCCTGCAGCGCACCGTCGGGCATGTACGGGCGGTTGACGGCGTTTCGCTGGCCATCGCGCCGGGGCGCACCCTGGCCCTGGTCGGCGAATCCGGCTGCGGCAAGACGACAGTCGGCAAGGCCCTGTTGCAACTGATTGCCCCGAGTGGTGGCAGCGTCCGGCTTGCCGGCAACGAACTGGTCGGCCTTGCCGGCCGCCGGCTGCGTGCCGCCCGCCGGCACATGCAGATGGTGTTCCAGGATCCGTTTGCCTCGCTCAATCCGCGCCTGCGCGTCGGCGAGATCATCGCCGAGGGCATGGGGGCGCTAGGCCTCGAACGGGAGCGGGCGGCGCAGGCAGCGGCCGTGCTCGCCCTGTTGCAGCAGGTCGGCCTGCCGGCTGAAGCCGCCGAACGTTTCCCGCACGAATTCTCCGGCGGCCAGCGCCAGCGCATCGCCATTGCCCGGGCTTTGGCCGTGCAGCCGGAGTTGCTGATCTGCGACGAGCCGACGTCGGCGCTCGACGTCTCGGTGCAGGCGCAGATTCTCAACCTGCTGAAGGCCCTGCAGGCCGAACTGGGCGTCGCTTACCTGTTCATCACGCACAACTTCGCGGTGGTCGAATACCTGGCTCACGATGTGGCGGTGATGTACCTCGGGCGCATCGTCGAGCGCGGCCGGGCGGAGGAGGTGCTGCGTACGCCGCGCCATCCCTATACCAGGGCACTGTTGTCGGCCGTGCCGGTGCCGCGCCTGGAGGGGGGCGAACAGCGCATCCGGTTGCCCGGCGAGACCCCGTCACCGGCCAATCCGCCGGGTGGCTGTCATTTCCATCCGCGCTGCCCGCAAGCCACCGACATTTGTCGGCAGAACTACCCGGAAAGTACGGTGCTCAGCGAGACGCACAGCGTCGCCTGCCACTGGCCGGGGTAGGGGAAGCCGATACCGCCCTAGCGTTTGGCGGGGGCCTTCTTGACCGGCGCCTTGGCCTTGCCGGTGCTTTTTGCAGCCGGCTTGCGGTTACCGCCGGCGGCCTTCTTGGCGCCGCTGCGCGTGGACTGGATTTTCTTGCCGCCAGCTTTTGTGTCACGCACTGACTTGCCCTTGCGGCCTCGCGGCTCGGCCTGAATGATGATCGGTGAACCATCGCCGGCAAGCAGGCGGTGCAGACTTTCGGGGGTACCGTCGCCCGGTACCAGCAGCCGCGAACCGGCTGCCAGGCGGACATTTCCGGGCAGGCCGTTGGCCTGGATCAGTTCGGCTGTCGAGGCGCCGAAACGGCTGGCGATCTGGTCGATGCGTTCCGGGCTGGTTACCGTGTAGGCCTGCCACTGGCTGAGCGGCGCGCGGTGGTTCTGCAGGTTCTGGTGAAAGACTTCCAGTTTGTCGGCAGGCAGGACGACGGCGGTGTCCGCCTTGATGATCGGCCGGTTGTGCGAAGGGTTGAGCTGGCGGAATTCTTCCAGCGACATGTTGGCCAGCCGTGCAGCCGTCTTGACGTCCATCGGTTGCGGCATTTCCAGTGTCGTGAAGTAAGGGCTGTTGGGAATCTGCGGCAGGTTGAGGCGGGCGAGCAGGGCCGGATTGCCGAAGATGTTTTTCAGGGCCTGCAGTTTGGGGACGTAGTGCCGGGTCTCGTTCGGCATCTTCAGGCTGGCGTAGTCGGCCGGCAGGCCGCGTGCCTCGTTCTTGTCCACGGCCCGCTTGACGGCGCCTTCGCCCCAGTTGTACGAGGCCAGTGCCAGGTGCCAGTCGCCGTGCATGTCGTAGATGGTCTGCAGGTAATCCAGCGCGGCGTTGGTCGAGGCGACGACGTCGCGACGCTCGTCCTGCCACCAGTTCTGTTCCAGGTTGAAGCGCTTGCCGGTAGCCGGGATGAATTGCCAAAGCCCCGAGGCCTTGGCCGGTGAATGGGCCATCGGATTGAACGAGCTTTCGACCATCGGCAGCAATGCCAGTTCGGTCGGCATGCCGCGCGCTTCGAGTTCCTCGACGATGTGGAAGAGGTAGGGGCGACTGCGCTCGACCATGTTGCGCAGGGCATTGGGACGGTTCTGATACCACTGCTGGTAGTGCAGCACCAGATCGTCGTTCAGGTTGGTCATCGCAAAGCCGTTGCGAATGCGGTCCCACAGGTTGTCGGACGGGGCCGTGAGGTCGATGGTCGCCGGGTGGATCGGTGCATAGCCGATTTCCAGAGGGGTCAGCGTGTCGGCACGGATACCGGGCTCGTCGGGGTCGCCCAGGCCGAGGGCCGAGGCCAGCTGCAGGGGAGCTTCCGCCGCTGCGCGTACCGTCGCCGGCAGACCGGTCAGCACAGCAATCATGCCGATGCAGATAAGGCGCTGAATTGGCGACGGAACGTTGCGGTGCTGCATGAACAAACTCCTGGCGCGAACGGGGTCGACAAAGGGGGCGATTATACCCGACCCCCGGTGCCCGGTCTGTTCGCTGGCAGCTTGCGGAGGATTGCCGGCCAGGCCATTCAGCGGATGAAAGGCAGTTCCAGGGTGCTCGTGTCGCCGGCATCGCCACAGCGCTCGCGGCACAGGGCAAGAAAGGCCTGCATGGCCGGGCTGACGTGACGCTGCCGGTGGCGGGCAAAATGGAAATGGCGGCCCAGATCGAACTGGGGGGTTCGAATCTCGACCAGGCTGCCGCGCCGGAATGCCTCACGCAGCGACAGGCGGGACAGGCAGCCGATACCGAGCCCGGATTCGACGGCCCGCTTGATCGCCTCGGTGTGTTCCAGTTCGAGCTGGATGCGCAATTCGGGCAGCGCCTGACCGATGACCCGGTCGAACAGTGCGCGGGTGCCGGAACCGCGTTCGCGGACGATCCAGTTCTGTTCCGCCAGCATTGCTGAATCGACCCGGTCGATCGCGGCCAGCGCATGGTGTGGGGCACAGAAGACGACCAGGGCGTCGTCCAGCCAGGGTTCCAGCAACAGGTCCGGTTCGCTGACTTCGCCCTCGATGAGGCCGATGTCGAGTTCGAAGCGGCGCAGGCGTTCGACGATGTCGTGCGTGTTGGCAACATGCAGGCCGATCTTCGCCGCCGGATGTCGCTGCAGATAGTCGGCAACAACCAGTGTGGCCAGGTAGTTGCCGATGGTCAGCGTGGCCCCGACGGCCAGCGGGCCGAGCGTGCCGCCAGCCAGATAGCTCTCGATTCCGGCCCCGCGGGCAAGCAGATCCTCGGCGAGTGGCAACAAGCCGCGACCGGTGCTGTTCAGGCGCAACGACTTGCCGATGCGATCGAACAGCGGGCAGTCGAACTGGCGTTCCAGCTCGACCAGTGCACTGCTTGCTGCCGATTGCGACATGGCCAACCCCCCGGCGGCGCGCGAGACATTCTCGTTGCGGGCAATGGCGGCAAATACCTCAAGCTGGCGCAGGGTGAGCTTCATATCGATATGTTGGATAAGCAATATATAAATTATCCGCTTATTCATCTAAGCAAGCCAGCCTAAGATGTCTCCCATTCCTGTTCCTGTTGCGAGTTCCTGCCATGAGCGCTTTAGCCACCGAAAAGGTCCTTTCCGTCCATCACTGGAATGACACCCTGTTCTCCTTCCGTACCACGCGCGATCCCGGCCTGCGTTTCATCAATGGTCAGTTCGTGATGATCGGCCTGGAGGTCAACGGCCGGCCGCTGACCCGTGCCTACAGCATTGCCAGCGCCAATCACGAGGAGCATCTGGAGTTCTTCAGCATCAAGGTGCCGGATGGTCCGCTGACCTCCCGCCTGCAGCATCTGCAGCCGGGCGACCCGATCATCGTCAGCAAGAAGCCGACGGGAACGCTGGTGCTGCACGACCTGAAACCGGGCAAACGCCTGTTCATGTTTGCCACCGGTACCGGACTGGCGCCGTTCATGAGCCTGATCCACGATCCCGAGGTGTACGAGAAGTTCGAAAAGATCATCCTGATCCACGGCGTCCGCTGGACCAACGAACTGGCGTACCACGACTACATCCAGCACGAGATCGTCGAGCACGAATTCTTCGGCGACTGGGCAAGGGAAAAGCTGATCTACTACCCGACGGTCACCCGTGAGCCTTTCCGCAACGAGGGCCGGCTGACCGATCTCGTGGAGTCTGGCAAGCTGTTTGCCGATCTCGGCATCGAAACGCTCGATCCGGCCACCGACCGGGCAATGATCTGCGGCAGCCCGGCGATGCTGGCCGATACTGCGGCCATGCTGGATGCTCGCGGCTTCGTCGTCGGCAATCACCATACCGGTGTTCTCGGTGACTATGTCATCGAGCGGGCCTTCGTCGAAAAATAAGCGCGAATCGGAAAAGGGAAAAGCCGTTGAAATCATCGATTTCAACGGCTTTTCGTTGTTGGCGGAGTGGACGGGACTCGAACCCGCGACCCCCGGCGTGACAGGCCGGTATTCTAACCAACTGAACTACCACTCCAGCTTTGCTGCTTTACTGCCAAAACCTGGCGTCCCCACGGGGATTCGAACCCCGGTTACCGCCGTGAAAGGGCGGTGTCCTAGGCCTCTAGACGATGGGGACCCGGACCAAACCTTTACTGCACGCATCCGGCTGGTGGTGGAGGTAAGCGGGATCGAACCGCTGACCTCTTGCATGCCATGCAAGCGCTCTCCCAGCTGAGCTATACCCCCTCGCGAGAGACAGCCGAACTACGCGGCACCTTTCGGTGCCACCCGGAAACACCTGCTTTCCGGGGCAAAAAAAACCGGACGGGTCCGGTTTTTAAATTGTTGGCGGAGTGGACGGGACTCGAACCCGCGACCCCCGGCGTGACAGGCCGGTATTCTAACCAACTGAACTACCACTCCAGTTTTACTGCTTTACTGCCAAAACCTTGGCGTCCCCACGGGGATTCGAACCCCGGTTACCGCCGTGAAAGGGCGGTGTCCTAGGCCTCTAGACGATGGGGACCCGGACGTCTCTTTCGCGCTTTTTGGTGGAGGTAAGCGGGATCGAACCGCTGACCTCTTGCATGCCATGCAAGCGCTCTCCCAGCTGAGCTATACCCCCGCCGCGAAAGAAGGCCGCATTATAGGGATCGACTTTCCCCCTGTAAAGGCCTTTCCGCGATTTTCAGAGATGTTTTTTCAGGGCCATGACAACGCGATCGCGGCCGATCATTTCGACCAGCGCATCGACCGAGGGGGCCTGCGCCTGGCCGGTCAGGATGACGCGCAGCGGCATCGCCAGCTTCGGCATCTTCAGGCCGTGCTTGCCGATGCTCTCCTTGATCAGGGCACTGATTGCCGGCGTTTCCCAGGCTACGTCGGCAAGCCCGGCGACGAAATCGGCCAGTGCCGGGACGGCTTCTGGCGACAGGTGCTGAGCCAGCAGGTCAGGGCTGGGCACGGTGGCTGTGTAGAAGACCTCGACGGCATCGGCCAGTACGTTGAGCGTATTGCAGCGGTCGACGTAGAGGGCGACGGCCTTGGTCAGATCGGGGCCGTGGGCGGTGTCAACGCCGCGTGCGGCGAGGCGTGCGGCGATGCGGGCTGCCAGATCGGCCGACGGCAGTTGCTTCATGTAGTGCTGATTCAGCCACAACAGCTTTTCGGTATTGAACTGGGCGGCCGAGGCTGTAATGTGGTCAAGGTCGAACCATTCGACAAACTGTTGGCGCGAGAATACTTCGTCGTCGCCATGCGACCAGCCGAGGCGGGCCAGATAGTTGATGACGGCTTCCGGCAGGAAACCGTCATCGTCGTACTGCATCACGGAAACCGCGCCGTGGCGCTTCGATAGCTTGGCGCCGTCGTCGCCGAGGATCATCGACAGGTGGGCATAGAGCGGCACCTCGGCGCCGAGCGCCTGCAGGATGTTGATCTGGCGCGGTGTGTTGTTGACGTGGTCGTCGCCGCGGATGACATGGGTGATGCCCATGTCCCAGTCGTCGACGCAGACGCAGAAGTTGTAGGTCGGGGTGCCGTCGGCGCGGGCGATGATCAGGTCGTCGAGTTCGGCGTTGGCGATCTCGATGCGGCCCTTGACCTGGTCGTTCCAGGCGACGACGCCGGTCAGCGGATTCTTGAAGCGGACCACCGGCGGCACGTCGGCCGGTACAGGCGGCAGCGTCTTGCCGGCTTCCGGACGCCAGCGGCCGTCGTAGCGCGGCTTTTCCTTCTTCGCTTCCTGCTCGGCGCGCAGGGCGTCGAGTTCGTCACGCGTCGTGTAGCAGTAATAAGCGCTGCCGGCGGCCAGCATCTGCTGGATCACTTCCTTGTAGCGATCCATCCGCTGCATCTGGTAGAACGGACCTTCGTCATGGGTCAGCTCCAGCCAGTTCATGCCGTCAATGATCGCCTGAACGGCTTCCGGGGTTGAACGGGCGACATCGGTGTCCTCGATGCGCAGGATGAACTGGCCGCCGTGGCGACGGGCATAGGCCCACGAGAAGAGGGCTGTGCGGGCGCCGCCGATATGCAGATAACCGGTGGGGCTTGGGGCGAAACGGGTACGAACGGGCTTCATGGGCAGCGGAATCCAGGCTGAAACAAAGTCCATTATTCTAGCCGACGGCGGTTTGACCGGCCGCCTGTCTTGTGTTTAAATGCGCGCCTCTCGAATGGGCGGTTAGCTCAGCGGTAGAGCACTGCCTTCACACGGCAGGGGTCACTGGTTCGATCCCAGTACCGCCCACCACTTCTGTTGTTCGACTCGTGGTTCATTTCGAGAAATCCGCAAACCCGCTCAGCGCAAAGCTCAGCGGGTTTTTTGCTGGATGCTTGACAAGGGCTTTTCCCGAGGTCGCCGTCTGGTGCTGGGGGCGACATTGCCTTTCCGTTGCTGTTGCAATTGCGACAAGCGGTATTGCCGATGCGCTTGGCCGGTGCATGTCGCACCGATTCAGTGTCTTCGTCTGTTCGTCAGCCAACTCCATAGCGCTTCGACGGCGTAGGGCAGGACGGCGCTGGCGCCAAGCAGGACGATCAATTCACCTGAAAGCATGATGGTTACCTCCGGCATCCGGGGTGGGGGGTGCAAAAACGAGCATATTGCATGCCCGGGCGTGGGCGAGTTGGCAACATCTCTTCTCGCCCGCCAGCGGTGATGGTTTGTTCGGCTGGAATATTTGGCTGAATGGTGTAGAGTCAAAGCAGGATGTTGATTTGTTCAGGAGTCGGTCATGGATATCCAATCAGTAAGCGCAGGCAACAACCCCTTCTCTTCGACAGCCAGTGCAACGCAGACGCAGCAGTCGCAACAGGCTCAGCAGGCGCGTCAGACCCAGCAGACCCAGCAGGCGGAGCGCCAGGAGCAGCCGCGTCCCGAGCAGCGCGTCGAACGGGCGGAAGAGGCGCCGAAGCCGGTGACCAATGCGCAGGGACAGCGTACCGGCACGCTGATCAACGTCATCGCCTGAGCCAGACGGACAGGTAGAGCGTTCGACGGGGCTGATCATGGCGAATGCGGCAAGCATCGGATTGCAATCGTCTGGCAGCGGAATCTGGGGGCAGATTCAGCAGCAACAGGCGCAGCGCAACGCCGATCAGGCTGAGCAGCAGGCGCGGGCACTGCAAGCGCGGGCGCGGCAGGCGCAATCGGTGGCTGATAGGGCGCAGGAGAATGCCCGTTCCCTGAAGGTCGAATCGTCGCAGGCGCAGTCTGATGCCGATAACGCCCAGCGCGGTGTGGCGGCATTGCGCTCCCTGAATGGTGTCCAGCAAGACCTGAGTGAATTGCGCAGTCAGATCGCCCAGGTGCTGGAAAATCCGCTTGTCGCTCAGCAGCAGGCGGCTCCCGTGATCAATACATCCGGCCAGGAGACGGGTACGCTGGTCAATGTGACAGCCTGAGATTCCTCGGTCGGGCATGCAAAAGGGCGCTGCGGCGCCCTTTTGCATGCCCGCTCGTCTGGTATCGTTGCGGCATTGCCAACCGTTCTTCAAGCAAAGGAGTTTCTTGTGCTAGCCGACCATTGGTGCGCCTCTGTCGATGCCACCATCCAGTTGCGGACCGGCTGTAATCCGCTGGAGCAACACGGGCCGCAGGCCGTGATCGTGCATGCCGATGCCTGGGCGCCAGTGACGGCAGTTGCTGATCCGCACGACATTCGGCAGGTGGTGGACTACGAAGTGATCTTTCTGGCGATCCGCAAGCTGGAGCAGGACGACCACCGCATCTGTCTGGAATCCAGCATTCTCGACGTGATGGATGCGATCTTCTCGATGGCGATCGTCAGCGAAGCCAGTGTCTCGATGCACAAGCCGCATGTTTACAACGGTCAGGGGACGCCGGCCATTTCTTTGAGACTGACGCGCGGACAATGGCAGAGCCTGAACCGTTGATCGCCGCAATCGGTGCCGTCGCCAGCAACGGCATGCTGGGCCTTGGCGGCTGGCTGCCCTGGGATATTCCGGAGGAACTCGCGTATTTCGAGGCGACGGTTGCCGGAGCTGCGTTGGTCATCGGCCGTCTGACTTACGAGTCGATGGATGTGGTGCCGGCCGATTCCTTTATCGTCAGCCGTCGCCCGGATCTGCAGTTACGGCCCGGTTGCCGGCGGGTGGCGTCGGTCGAGGAGGGGCTGCGGATGGCGCAGGCTGTCGGCAAGCCTGTTTTCGTCATCGGCGGTGCATCGATTTATGCCGCTGCCTGGCCCTATTGCCGGCATTTCTATCTGACGCGCATCGAGATGGCCTTTGCCGGCGATACGCAGTTCCCCGAGGAGATACCGCTCGCTTCGTGGACTGTGGTTGGCGAAGAATCCAGGAGCTACCGCGAACGCAACAGTGGGCAGCTGGTAAATTGCCGCTTCATGAAATACGAACAGGCTTGTCCGCGCCCCTTGCCCGGCTTGGAGCGTGATTCCGGCCGCCTCTGAGGGGGCGCCCCGGCGCTCGTGATCGACGGGGCGCTTACCCAGTGCTTGGCCGGGTAAACGCAGTGTGTCGTCAAAAATCGGGAAATTGAGAAAAACGCTTGCGTCGAATGAGCCTTTTTCCTATGATTCAAACGAACGTATGAATCATTTAGGGGCTTCATGGCTGAAGTACGATCTGTCGATACGCGCGAGCGCATTCTCGATGCGGCCGAGCGCTTGTTCATGGCGCACGGCTATGACGGGACCTCGATGCGCCACATCACCGGGGAGGCTGCCGTCAATCTGGCGGCGGTGAATTATCACTTCGGCTCCAAGGAGTCGCTGATGCAGGAGGTCTTCCGTCGCCGCCTCGACTGGCTCAACGACGAGCGCATGCGCGTTCTCGATGCGCTTGAGGCGGAGGCGGGCGATCAGCCGGTCAAGCCTTCGGCCATTGTCGACGCCTTCTTCGGGACCCTGTTGCGCATGGCCGATGACGAGACGCGTGGTGGCATGACGTTCCTGCGGCTGCTCGGGCGGACGCTGACCGAGCCTTCGGAGTTCATCCGCGCTTTTCTTGCCCATGAGTACAAGACGGTCATGGATCGCTACAAGGAAGCGCTGTTCCGTGCGTTGCCGGAGGTGCCGAAGGCGGAAATCGTCTGGCGCTTTCATTTCATGCTCGGTGCGACCTCGTACGCCATCGCCGGGACCGACGCGCTGCGGCTGGTGACTGACTGGCAGATCGAGGACGAGGATGCCAC
>WBUO01000091.1 GCA_008933675.1 Dechloromonas sp. | reverse complement strand
GTCGTCGGCGACGTGATCGGCAAATACCACCCACACGGCGACTCGTCGGTCTACGACGCGATGGTGCGCATGGCCCAGGACTGGAGCCTGCGCTACCCGATCGTCGACGGCCAGGGCAACTTCGGCTCGCGCGACGGCGACAACGCCGCCGCCATGCGCTACACCGAAGCCCGCCTGACGCCGATCGCCGAACTGCTGCTGGCCGAGCTCGACGAAGGCACCGTCGACTGGAAGCCCAACTACGACGGCGCCAACGACGAACCGGCGCTGCTCCCGGCGCGCCTGCCCTTCTGCCTGCTGAACGGCGCCTCCGGCATCGCGGTCGGCATGGCCACCGAAATTCCGGCGCACAACCTGCGCGAAGTGGCCAAAGCCGCCGTCGCCATCATCCGCAACCCGCAGTTCGATGAAGAGCAACTGCTGCAACTGATCCCCGGCCCCGATTACCCGGGCGGCGCGCAGATCATCTCGTCGCCCGAGGAAATCGCCGCCACCTACCGCAGCGGCCGCGGCAGCCTGCGCGTGCGCGCCAAATGGAAGATCGAGAACCTGGCCCGCGGCCAGTGGCGCCTGGTCATCACCGAACTGCCACCGGGCGTCTCCACCGCCACGGTGATGTCGGAAATCGAAGCCTGCTCCAACCCGGTGGCCAAGGAAAAGGCCGGCAAGAAGGTATTCACGCCGGAACAGCTGAACCTCAAGGGCGCCTTCCTGTCGGCCATTTCCGAGTCCGGCGTGCGCGACGAATCGGGCAAGGAACACGCGATCCGCCTGGTCATCGAACCGGCCTCGTCCCGCCAGGGCCAGGACGACCTGATCCGCCTGCTGCTCGCCCACACCAGCCTGGAGACCAATGCCGCGATCAACCTGACCGTCCTCGGCGTCACCGGCACGCCCCGCCAGGCTTCGCTGTACAGCATGATCGAGGAATGGTGCCGCTTCCGCCTGGCCACCGTCGAACGGCGCACGCGGCACCGCCTGAGCGCCGCCGAAAAGCGCATCCACATCCTCGAAGGCCGGCTGGCCGTGCTCCTCGACATCGACAAGGTGATCAAGGTGATCCGCGAGTCGGACGACCCGAAGGCCGACCTGATCGCCCATTTCAAGCTGTCCGAGATCCAGGCCGAGGACATCCTGGAAATCCGCCTGCGTCAGCTGGCCCGCCTGGAAGGCATCAAGATCGGCGAGGATCTGGCCAAGCTGCGCGAAGAGGCCCAGGGCCTGAAGCACCTGCTCGACTCGGAAGCCGCGCTGCGTGCCTGCGTCGCCGACGAAATCGAGGCCGATGCCAGGAAATACGGCGACGAGCGACGGACGCTGATCGAGGCCGCCGACAAGGTCACGATGTCGGACGCCAAGAGCGTCTCCATCCCCGACGAGCCGACTACGCTGATCGTCTCCAAGCACGGCTGGCTGCGCTCGCGCAGCGGCCACAACATCGACCCCACGCAGCTGAGCTTCCGCTCCGGCGACAGCCTGCTGGCCTGCCTGCCCTGCCGCACCGTCGACCACCTGATCCTGCTTGACACCAAGGGCCGCGCCTACTCCATCGCCGCCGCCGACATTCCTGGCGGCAAGGGCGACGGCATCCCGGCCACGTCGCTGGCCGACTTCCAGGATGGCGGCAAGCTGGCGCTGGCCCAGGCCGTTTCCGGCGATAAACTCTACCTGGTTGCCGGCGAAGGCGGCTACGGCTTCCGCTGCCAGGGCAGCGATCTGCTGTCGCGCGGCAAGGCCGGCAAGGCCTTCATGACGCTCGACGCGGGCGAGCTGCCGGCCATCTTCCAGCCCGCCCCGGCCGGCGGCGAGATCGCCTGCTTCACCCGCGACGCCCGCGCGCTAGTCTTCGCCGTCGAGGAGATCCGCCAGCTACCGAAGGGCCGCGGCCTCAAGCTGCTCGACGCGGCACCCGGCAAGACGGCGCTGGAAGCCATCGAGCCGGTCATCGACGGCATTGCCGGCAAACTGAAGGGCGAACGCCTGGAACTCTGCCGCGGCAATCGCGGCGGCAAGGGCAAGCCGCTCAAGGCACAGCGCAAGTAGAAGTTAAGCAACAAACCTTTCCGCGCAATGCGGGCGTAAAAAAACCGGAGCAAGCTCCGGTTTTTCAATTCAATCGAAGGATTGACGCTTAGGCAGCCTTCTTGGCAGCAGCCTTCGGGGCAGCCACGTTGGCGGCCTTCAGGGTAGCGGCGGTGGCAGCAGAGACGCTGGCTTCGGCAACTTCGGCAGCCTGCTTGGCAGCCTTGTTCAGGCCTTCGTAGGCTTCGTTGGCGGTCTTGATTGCGGTCTTGACGGCAGCAACGGCGACTTCAGAACCAGCCGGCGCGGAGGCCAGGGCCTTTTCAACCAGACCGGAAACCTTGGCGTTGGTATCGGCAACCTGAACTTCGACTTCCTTGGCGATCTTGTCCTTGGTTTCCGCAGCGATGGCGATCACGTTGCGCGAGTATTCCATGCCCTTCTCGATGGTCGGGGTGGCAATCGACTGTTGCAGATTGACGAAGGACTGGACATCCTTGGCACCGAGCAGGGTGCTCAGGTTGGCGGCGGAGGATTCGAAAACCGAACGGGCAGCAGCCAGATTCAGCAGAGACAGGCGCTCGATGCCATCGAAAGTGGTGTTGGCAAAGAACAGGGCAAAGTTGAAACCGGACTTGGCGAAATCTTCGGGCTTGGTGAACATGGGGATTCTCCTGATGGGGTTGGGGTTACTGGTGAAGCCACATATGTTGCACTGCAGCATGACTTCATTCTAGCCAACGGAAAATCCTTGTCAAGAAATTTGTTGCGCCGCAACAAATCGTTGCCAACACTGAGTCAAAGAAGGCCCACGAGCACTACTCAAGGGCAAGCAAACCCCGCCCGCTCCAGAATTGCCGTCATCGCCTCCGCGGCCCCCAGTGGCAAATGGAAATCGACAATTTCGCTTAATTGCGTTCTCGATGGATTGATCTCCACGGTCGGCGTGCCGCTGCCCGCAGCAAACACGACGGGCTGAACGATGTACGGGAATACGCTCGACGTGCCAATACTGAAGACGATATCGAAACCCCGCTGCAGCGCCTCGATGAAACGTTCCAGCGGCGCTTCCGGCAACACCTCGCCAAACAGCACGACCTTGGGACGCAGAATGCCACGACAGACAGGACAACGAGGTGGAATCTCCCGCCCGGAAAAATCCGCGACAATCTCTTCGTGAGTGCAGGAAGTACAAGCCAGTTCCTGAAGGTTGCCGTGGATCTCGATGATCTCCCTGCTACCCGCCGCGCGATGCAGACCATCGACATTCTGCGTAAACACCATGACCCGGTCGAGATGAGCATCGAGACAGGCAATTGCCCGATGGGCCGCATTCGGCTGCGCACCCCGACAGTTTTCCTCGATCTGGATCAGGTACTTCCAGGTGATATCCGGTCGAAGCGAAAACACCTCACCCGACAACGCCTCCTCGATCCGCAGGCCGTCTTCCGTGGCCTCGCTATCGTACAAGCCGCCGACACCACGATAGGTCGGCAAACCCGAATCGGCGGAAATTCCAGCCCCAGTGATGAAAAGCGCGCTACGCGCCCGGATCAACTGCCCGGCCACAGCATCGAGCGTGGCTTCGACAACAGGATCAAACTGCCTGGACACGGAGCTATCGGACATTGACAGACAGATGACAGTTGCACATGCCCGTCTTATACCGCCCACCAAACAAAAAAGCCACCTCGATGGTGGCTTCAATGTTCTTTGGCGCGCCCGGAGCGATTCGAACGCCCGACCCTCTGGTTCGTAGCCAGATACTCTATCCAACTGAGCTACGGGCGCGCTGTCAGAGCCGCGCATTATACTGACGCAATCCGATATTGCAAGCCTTGCCACAGAAAAACTGCCATGTCCCTTCGTTCGATTCATCTGCCAAAATTCCCCGAATGCTGGGAAAGCTGTGGCTCCTGTGCCGCCGGCAAGGTCTTCATTCTCGAGCTACTCGTGCAACCTGGCGATCAGGTTGATCGCGACGATACGATCCTCACACTCGAAACAGGCAAGGTGGCACTGGATATCCCCTCCCCGTTTTCAGGGAGGGTCCTGGAAATACACGTTACAGCGGGCGATACAGTCGGCGAGGGAGCGCTCCTGGCAACGCTGGAAGAAGACTGACCAGCCGCTTTGCCAGCGCCACAATAGCGCCCCCCGCTACAATTTTGGGTAGCCGATCTCCATCGCATTGCGTACCTCCCTGACGCCCTTGACACTACCGGCCAGCTCCATGGCACGGCGCAACGAGAGCTCATCCGGAACGCTGCCAGCGATGGTTACCACTGCGTTGTCGGTTTGAATGCGGAATTGCGAACCGGCAAGCCCGACATCGGTACGCAAAAGCATTTCCACCCTGTCGTGCAATCCGGCATCGAGCGTCTCACCAGCCACACCCAGTGCGGCAATGGCGCGCGGCGTATCGGTGGCCGATGCCCTGATGCCGATACTGCCAAACATGGCGACCAGAACGAGAAAAATGACGGGAAGGTTGCGTGTGATCATCATGGACACTCCTGCGGTTTCTCATGAAAAACTCATAGCGAAACCTGTGCCAAAGACGTCTTTTACCTATTTTTCAATAAGTTGCAAAACAACACGCAGCCAAAAGACCAAACAGAGAGTCGCCTGACAGCGACACCCTGCCGGCTCGTCACCATCGCCACTGCACGTGCGTCACGCTCAGCGCTCGCCTGACCCACTGCCGTCAGCACGGAACATGGCCGGCGTCAGGTCGTGTTTCTGCAACAGGCGATAGAACTCGGTACGGTTGCGATCCGCTATACGTGCTGCGTCGGCGACGTTGCCATCGGTCAGCTTGAGCAACTGGACGAGATAGTTGCGCTCGAAACGCTGCTTGGCCTCGGCATAGTTCAAGGCTTCCATGGTCGGCACCCGGAGGGCGCGCTGTACCAGCGCCAACGGAATGAGCGGCGTCGAGGTCAGCGCACAACTCTGCTCGACGACGTTATACAGCTGCCGGACATTTCCGGGCCATGCTGCACCGGCCAGTGCCTCAAGCGCTTCCGGGGCGAAGCCGGCAATCGGCTTGCCGTACTTGGCAGCCACCTGCTGGACGAAATAGGCGGCCAGCATGGGAATATCCTCGCGCCGTTCATCAAGGGGCGGCAGAGTCAAGGAGACGACATCGAGCCGATAGTAGAGATCCTCGCGGAACTGTCCCTGCGCCATTGCCGCATCCAGATCTCGATGGGTGGCCGATAGCAGACGGACATCGACCGGCTCCGCACGCGTCGCGCCGACCGGCCGAACCACGCGTTCCTGCAGGACTCGCAATAGCTTGACCTGCAGCGAAAGAGGCATGTCGCCGATTTCATCGAGAAATAGCGTCCCCTTGTTAGCCGCCTGGACCAGACCGACGCGACTGGCCGCTGCTCCGGTAAAGGCGCCCTTGACGTGCCCGAAGAGCTCCGACTCGAGCAATTGCTCGGGAATGGCACCACAGTTGATGGCAACGAACGGACCGCGGGCGCGCGGACTGGCGCGGTGAATGGCGCGGGCCAGCACCTCCTTGCCGGTGCCGCTGTCGCCGCGAATCAGGATACTGGCGTCGGAGTTGGCCACCATGCGTGCTTCTGCCATCAGTTCAGCCATGCGGCTGCTGCAGAAGACGATGCCTTCCAGCCAGTCGTTTGAATTGCCGCCGCTGGAGGTCACCTGCGGATCGGCCGGCAGAGCCGGTGCCGAGAGATTGAGCGCCTGGTCGATCTTGGCAAGCAGCGTCTGACTGTCAAAAGGCTTGGTCAGGTATCCGAAGACGCCTTTCGATGTCGCCGCCACCGCGTCAGGAATGGTTCCATGCGCGGTCAGCAGGATGACCGGCAGACTGGGCCGCGTGGCACGAATTTCCTCGAACAGCGACAGTCCATCCCGGCCCGGCAGGCGGACATCGCTGACCACCACACGAGGCGCCTCGACGGCGATCCTGGCCAGCGCTTCTTCGGCCGAACCAACCGCTGTGACATGGAAGCCGCGCGCCTGAAGGCGGATGGACAGCAGTCTCAGGATGTCCTCGTCGTCATCGACGACCAGGATATGCGCCGCCCCCATGGCGGCCGTCATTGCCCCCCTCCCTTGCCGGAACGAGACGGCGCACGCAGGGTTCGCTCGATGTCGGCCAGGCCATCGAGCTTCTCCTGAAGCTCCTGAACCCTGCGCTGGCTATCCTTCAACTGCCCTCCTTGCCGTTCGATCTGCGACTCGAGACGCAGGCGTTCGGCGTAGTGATCCATCAGCAGGCGTGCCACCGGCTGCAGCTCGATAGCCTGCGTATCGCCCGACTTGAGGAGCGCTTCGAGCATTGCCATGGCCTTGGCCGTTTCCTGGGCTCCACGCGGATGGGCGATCACCATTGCCTGGCGGATCTGTGTGTTCGGACTGCCCGGCAAGGAGGCAAGCATGCTGCGCTCCTTTGCCAGATCGGCGGCGGACAGGCGGCCGAGCATCTGGTAGTAGGCCAGAACGGGCAATGGACCGCGCGCATCGTAGCGCTCGGGTTGCGACATGCTTGACGTCTGCGCACAGCCTGCCAACAGGGCATGGACCAGCACGGCACAGCAAGCTGAACGCCAGGCATGCATCAAAGGCCTTTCCTGAAAATCAGGTTTCATCAGGTATTTCCACAAAAAAATGGGCACCGCCCTCAACCGGCAAAAGCCCGGCAGCGCCTCCCATGGCACGCGAAAGCTCCCGTACGATGGACAGCCCGACACCGCTACCCTGGCGCGGCATCGGTGCTTCTCGCCGCCCCTGGACAAAAGGATCGAAAATCCGCTGCCGGTCTTCAGGAGCGATGCCGGGTCCCTGATCGACGCAATCGAAGCGCAGCAACTCGGCGTGGCGCGACAGTCTCAGATTGACTTCACTGCCCTCCGGACTGAAATCGATGGCATTGGACAGCAGGTTGTCGAGAACGACCGATAGTTTTTCAGCATCGACCATGGCATGCCCCACGCCGGGATCATCGATGACGACACGAACCTGTCGTGCCTGGGCATGCAGCTCACGGCGCTGCAGGACTGCCGCCATGAACTTCGTCATGTCCACCCGCTCCAGATTCAGCTTTCTTGCTTCGAAAGCCGCCGCATTGAGACTGAGCAGGCTCTCGATCTGCCGCTGCAGGCCAAGGACATTATGTTGCAGGATGTCGACCACTTCACGCTGTGCTTCCTGCAGTCTCCCCGGCACCTCCTCGCGGAGCAGGGCAACACCTTCCTTGAGCGCCGTCAGCGGGGTTTTCAGTTCATGCGAGACATGCCGCAATGCTCGCTCCCGGTCGGCTTCCAGCTCCCCCAGGCGCAGCCGCAACCAGTCCAGTCGCCTGCCCAGCTGCCGCAAATCGGCCGGACCACCGACCACGACCGCATCATCAAAACGATTGGCACCGAGACGTCCGATCGCCTGCTCAAGCTGGCGTACGGGGCGGACCAGCCACCAGCCCATGGCCAGGGCCACCAGCAGCGCCCCGAGCAAGGCAAGGGCTATCTGTCCGCCAAGTTGCAGGCGATTGGCCTCCAGCTCGTCGAGCAGACGGCTGTTCTGCGTTTCGATCCAACGCTGTCCGGCCTGCTTCAGCAGTTGGTTCAGTTCGACCAGACGGGCCAGAAACGGCGCCAGTTCATCCTTGTCGATGCGCTTTTCGAGACCGCTCCGCAGCGCCCCGGCCACCATGCGCCACCCCCCGAGCAGCGGGGACAGCGGCGCCGCCGCCATTTCGTCGAGTCGGTCGACCAAGGCAAGCGACTGCGCGAGGTGTTCGTCGAAGCGTTGGCGAAACAGGGGATCGTCAAGCACCAGATACTGACGAGCACTACGCTCGATATCGACGCTACGTTCCCCCAACTCCTGGATGGCCGCTGTCAGGCGAATCGCCTGCTCGCTGCTTCGTCGGCTCTGCTCGACCAGATTCTCGACCAGCATCCAGCTACGTAACGCCACGCCACCGAGCAACATCACGATGACGGAAAAGCCGATCAGCATGCCCTGGCGGAAGGAAATTCGAATCATCAGCAGAGAGATCGAAAAAAACGCCAGTTTAGCCGCTCCAAATCGATTCGACAGCCGAACACAGTCCTCAGCACGCGGAAAATAATAGTAAATACACCAATAAAATCAATCATATAAACACAAGTCGCCAAATAGCGACAAGCAAACTCCTTCAGGGATGCGGCTTCCCGGCAAAACGAAAATACCTGTCGCCATACAGCGACATACACTCCAGGCGGATTGATATTCCGGATTAATAAACCACCATTACCAATTGATTAATATGAATAAAAAATACATGGCACGCTTATCGCATTCCACCAAGTCATTGCCCGCAGTTTTCATTCACCCCACCCAGAAGGAAGGCCATGTTCAATAAACCGATCCTGACCAGTCGCAATGACGCCATCACGCGCAAAGAAGTCAAATCCGTACTTGGCGCTCAACCGCCAGGCAACGCCATGCCCGAAAACGTGACGCGCACCCCGCCCCCGGCAGCGCCGGCCGAAGCAACGAAGCAGGAAGCAGCACTCCAGCCCGCCACGGAAAATCTTCTCGGTGCCCGCCTGATCGTTGGCCCTGACGTCAAGCTCAAAGGCGCCGAGATACTCGACTGCGATACGCTGGTCGTCGAAGGGCGCGTCGAGGCGACCATGGACAGTCGCGTCATCCGCATCGCGGATCAGGGTGCCTTTGCCGGCAAGGTGAGCATCGACATTGCCGAGATCCACGGCATATTTGAAGGCGAACTGACAGCCCGCTCCCAACTGATCATCCACGCCACCGGCAAGGTCAGCGGCAAGATCCGTTATGGCAAGCTGGTCATCGATGAAGGCGGCGAACTTTGTGGCGACATCAACGCCCTGTCCGCAGAAAGCGCCCCATCGCTGCGACCGGCCAGGGAGTTGGTGCCGACCCTCAACGCAATTGCCGGTTGATGCCGGCGCCCGCATAACATAGACTCCGCGCCATGCAAAGTGAACTCATTCACGCTTCCAGCGAATTTCCCATGATCGCCACGCACCTGTCGCAGCCGCCGGTTTTCCGTTCATCCGGTCTGCTCATACGGCGCATCAACGGTGTTCACGAACAACGCGAATCCGACTATCTGGTACGTCGAATGTATGCATGGCGCGGCTATCGTTCTGCCCACACGGCAGCCGAAGCACGCATCGACCGCAAGGTAACGCTGGCCGCATGGCAGGACGACGATCTGGCGGCAACCTTGACCCTGAATCTCGACAGCGAAAGCGGTCTGCTCAGCGAGTCGCTTTACCCGCAGGAAATATCCGCGCTTCGTCTGAACCAAGGCCGCCTGTGCGAATACTCGCGCCTGGCTGTCGACCCGGCCTTCAGCTCCCCCACCCTGCTCGAACGCTTCTTCCGCTTCGCCTACAACTTCGCGCGCAGCCAACTGCATTGCAGCGATGCGGTGGTCGAAGTCAATCCACGCCACGCGCGTTACTACAGGCGCGAACTTGGTTTTACCGAGCTCGGCCCGCGCCGGATCTGTCCGCGCGTCGATGCGCCAGCGCTATTGCTGCACCGCGACCTGCGCAATCCCCTGCCCGACGAACTCGCCGTCGCCTGAGCGCCTATACGCCGGCCAGGACATCGCCAAAGGCAAGATGTCCCGAAGCGCTCTTCTTGGGTAAACTGAGCGGCTTTCAACGCCTTCAGACGGACCCATGGCCCAATACGTAATGTCGATGCTGCGCGTCAGCAAGATCGTCCCGCCCAAGCGGCAGATCATCAAGGATATTTCCCTTTCCTTCTTCCCCGGTGCCAAGATCGGACTGCTCGGCTTGAATGGCGCCGGCAAGTCGACCGTGCTCAAGATCATGGCCGGCGTGGACAAGGAGTATGACGGCGAGGTTCAGCATCTGGCCGGCGTCTCGATCGGCTACCTGCCGCAGGAACCGCAGCTTGATCCAGCCAAGACCGTGCGCCAGGAAGTCGAGTCGGCGCTCGGCGAAGTGATGCAGGCACAGGCCAAGCTGGACGAGGTGTACGCCGCCTATGCCGATCCGGAAGCCGACTTCGACAAACTGGCCGAGGAGCAGGCCCGGCTGGAGGCGATCATCGCCACCGCCGGCTCCGACACCGAACACCAGATGGAAATCGCCGCCGACGCATTGCGCCTGCCCCCCTGGGAGGCCACCATCGGCAACCTGTCCGGCGGCGAGAAACGCCGCGTCGCGCTGGCCAAGCTGCTGCTGGAGAAGCCGGACATGCTGCTGCTGGATGAACCGACCAACCACCTCGATGCGGAATCGGTCGAATGGCTGGAACAGTTCCTCGTCCGTTTCCCTGGCACCGTCGTTGCCGTCACCCACGACCGCTACTTCCTCGACAACGCCGCCGAGTGGATTCTTGAACTCGACCGCGGCCACGGCATCCCGTGGAAGGGCAACTATTCGTCCTGGCTGGAGCAGAAGGAAGCCCGTCTGGAGACCGAGTCGAAGCAGGTCGACGCCCACATGAAGGCGATGAAGCAGGAACTGGAATGGGTGCGCTCCAACCCGAAGGCCCGTCAGGCCAAGTCCAAGGCCCGTCTGGCCCGCTTCGAGGAGATGTCCAGCCACGAATACCAGAAGCGCAACGAGACCCAGGAAATCTTCATTCCGGTCGGCGAGCGCCTGGGCGACCAGGTCATCGAATTCAACGGCGTGACCAAGTCCTTCGGCGACAAGTTGTTGATGGACAACCTCAGCTTCACCATCCCGCCAGGCGCCATCGTCGGCATCATCGGCCCGAACGGTGCCGGCAAATCGACGCTGTTCAAGATGATCACCGGCCAGCAACAACCGGATGCCGGCGAGGTCAAGATCGGCCAGACCGTCAAGATGGCTTACGTCGACCAGTCGCGCGACTGCCTAGACGGCAACAAGACAGTGTTCGACGAACTGGCGCAAGGCAGCGACATCCTGCAGATCGGCAAGTTCGAGATGCCGAGCCGCGCCTACATCGGCCGCTTCAACTTCAAGGGTGCCGATCAGGGCAAGCTGGTCGGCAACCTTTCCGGCGGCGAACGCGGCCGCCTGCACCTGGCCAAGACGCTGATGGCCGGCGGCAACGTCCTGCTGCTCGACGAGCCGTCCAACGACCTCGACGTCGAGACGCTACGCGCGCTGGAAGACGCCCTGCTCGAATTCCCCGGCTGCGCGCTGGTCATCTCGCACGACCGCTGGTTCCTCGACCGCATCTGCACACACATCCTGGCTGCCGAAGGCGATTCGCAATGGACCTTCTTCCCCGGCAACTACCAGGAATACGAAGCGGACAAGAGAGCGCGCCTGGGCGAGGAAGGCGCCAAGCCGAAGCGCATCCGCTACAAGCCGATCACGCGCTAACACTTCGTTAAGTACAAGCGATAGACGAGGGCGCCATTGGCGCCCTTTTCACATTCAATCTCTTGATTCGGATAATTAGCCAATCACCATACAATTCGCATCGGCCGGAAGAAGCAGTCGTTCCGGTGGCATACCAATATCTATTCAGGGAGAAATTTATGTATTCCAAGAAACTGGCCCTCTTGCTGGCCGTTTGGACGGCATTGACGCTGTCGGGTTGCGCCTCTTTCCGCAACAACGAAATTGCCGAGATCGACAAGCTACCGGATGTATCGCGTTATGCAAACAAGCCTTCCGTCTTCGTCGAAACCCATTTTTTCCGTGGAGAGCCGGGCAATGCGACCATCGAAATCCTGACGTTGAAAGAAAAGCTCAACGCATCGGTCGACAGGACATTGCGTGACTCCAGCCTGTTCTCCACATACAGCCTTGACGAAAAGGATCGCGCAAACGCCGACTACGTCATCAGGCTAGACATATACAATCATGGCAACCACGGGCTGGCAGCACTCGCTGGATTCATCAGCGGCCTGACAATGACTGTCATTCCTGCAGCCGCCACCGATAACTACACGGTCGAAGCGAAACTGACTGACAAAGCAGGTAATCTAATCAACAAATCGACCTACAAGGATTCGGTCACCACCTGGATCGGCATACTGCTCCTGCCAGCAGCAGCATCCACTCCGGAGAAGGCAGTTTTCGGAACTCTGGAAAACCAGCTGAAAACGGTCCTCAAAGAACTGGTGGAAAACGGCAAGCTGAAGTACTCGCAGCAGCGGTCGCTACTACATCGGCTGGCCGGATGACAGGCAACGCGTGAATCGACAAGGCCATCCAACATGACAAAACGGGCGCCAAGCGGCGCCCGTTCTTCTTGTGCCCCCTGCCGATGCAGGGCGTACAAACCGAGTGATATCAGTGCTTCAGATTGGCGGAGAACACCGCCTTGCTCTTTTCGGAAAACGCGAATTCGTTGAATGCCCGCTCGATCTCGGCTTCGTTGCGACCTTCCGAACGGTCTTCGAAGCAGATGCCGATGGTCTTGCCGTTGGCAGCGAGGGTCTGGAAGGCGTAGCGCCAGCGCTGGGCTTCTGCCAGGCGCTCACGCAGCTCAGTCTCGTTGGAAATTGCAATGCCAGCCTTTTTCAGGGAATCCAGAAACTGCTCGAAGGATTCGTTGCTCAGACTACCCATTTATTTCTCCGTTGAAGTTCGGTGCGCTAGCACCATGTGTCGATTAACGAGGCGTTTTCGATTCGGTTGACACGAAAGTCATAGTTCTTTGAATGCGATAATCAAGCCCCATGAAGAAGCCGAGCCAAGCACCCAATCCTCCCGCCACGATCCCGGAAATCCGCCCCGGCCAGTCTGTAGACCTGCTCAAGGAACTGCACATCCTGACCCGCGACGGCAAGCTCAACCAGGACAGTCGCCGCAAGCTGAAACAGGTCTATCACCTGGTCCAGTTCATCGAACCGCTGCTGAAGGAAGCAGAGACGCTGGTCGACCATGGGGCCGGCAAGTCCTACCTCGGCTTCATCCTGTACGATCTCTGTATCAAGGAGCGTGCCACCGGCGAGATCATCGGCATCGAAAGCCGCCCCGAGCTCGTCGACAAATCGCGCGAACTGGCCGCCCGGCTGGGCTTTCCGCGCATGCGCTTCCTTGCCTGCACGGTCGAGGATTCGCTGACCTCAGCCGAGTTGCCGGAACGCGTCGATGTCGTCACCGCGCTACACGCCTGCAACACGGCGACCGACGATGCGATCCGTTTCGCGCTGGCCAAGGAAGCCCGCCATATCGTGCTGGTGCCCTGCTGCCAGGCCGAAGTCGCCGCGACGATGCGTGCCCGCAAGAACGAATCGCTGGGCCAGACACCGCTGTCCGAGCTGTGGCGACACCCGATCCACACCCGCGAACTGGGCAGCCACCTGACCAACGTGCTGCGCTGCCTGCTGCTCGAGTCGCACGGCTACGACGTCACCGTCACCGAGCTGGTCGGCTGGGAGCATTCGATGAAGAACGAGCTGATCATCGCCAGCAAGCGCGGGGCGCCGCGCAAAAATGCCCGCGAACGGGCCGAGGCCATCCTGCGCGAGTTCAATATCGAGGAACTCGCCGCGCGGTTCACCTACTAAGTCCGCCATGAACCGTCCCCAGCACCCGCTCGAACTCCTCGCCCCGGCCAAGAACGCCGATTTCGGCATCGAAGCCATCAAGCACGGCGCCGATGCCGTCTATATCGGCGGCCCGGCCTTCGGTGCCCGTTATGGGGCCGGCAACGATGTCGCCGAAATCCGACGCCTGTGCGATTTCGCCCATCGTTATCGGGCCAAGGTCTTCGTCGCGGTCAACACCATCCTCCACGACGAAGAACTCGAAGGCGCCCGGCAACTGGCCTGGCAGCTGTACGAGGCCGGCGCCGACGCGCTGATCATCCAGGACATGGGCCTGCTCGAACTGGACCTGCCGCCGATCCAGCTGCACGCCAGCACCCAGACCGACATCCGCAACCCGGCCAAGGCCCGCTTCCTCGAGGATGTCGGCTTCTCGCAGATCGTGCTGGCGCGCGAGATGAGCATCGAGGAAATTGGCAAGGTGGCGGCGGCGACGACGCTGTCCCTCGAGTATTTCGTGCATGGCGCGCTGTGTGTCGCCTATTCCGGACAGTGCTACATCAGCCACGCCCACACCGGGCGCAGCGCCAACCGCGGCGAGTGCTCGCAGGCCTGCCGCCTGCCGTACACGCTGGTCGACGACAAGGGCAAGACGATCACTGAAAACCAGCACCTGCTGTCGATGAAGGACAACAACCAGACGGAAAACCTGCTGGCGCTGGTCGAGGCCGGCGTCAGCTCGTTCAAGATCGAGGGCCGGCTGAAGGACCTGTCCTACGTCAAGAACATCACCGCCCACTACCGCACGCTGCTCGACCAGATCATCGCCGCCGACCCGCGCTACGTGCGCGCCTCCAGCGGCCGCTCGACCTTCACCTTCACGCCGCAGCCGGACAAGACCTTCAACCGCGGCTATACCGACTACTTCGCCAACGACCGCCAGGACGATATCGGCGCCTTCGATTCGCCGGCCTTCGTC
>WBUO01000090.1 GCA_008933675.1 Dechloromonas sp. | reverse complement strand
CGCCATCAAGTTCGGCCTCTCCATCGGCGCCGAGGTGGCGGCAAAGTCCGTCTTCGCCCGCAAGAACTACTTCTACCCGGACCTGCCCAAGGGCTACCAGATCAGCCAGTTCGAGCTGCCGGTGGTCGTCGGCGGCCAGCTCACGCTGCAGATCGGTAGCGGCGACAAGGCCTACGAAAAGGTCGTCAACCTGACCCGCGCCCACCTGGAAGAAGACGCCGGCAAGTCGCTGCACGAGGATTTTCACGGTAAGTCCGGCATCGACCTCAACCGCGCCGGCACGCCGCTGCTGGAAATCGTTTCCGAGCCGGACATGCGTTCCTCCGACGAAGCCGTCGCCTACGCTCGCGCGCTGCACGCGCTGGTACGCTGGATCGGCATCTGCGACGGCAACATGCAGGAAGGCTCGTTCCGCTGCGATGCCAACGTCTCGGTGCGGCCGAAGGGCCAGGCCGAGTTCGGCACCCGGCGCGAGATCAAGAACCTGAACTCGTTCCGTTTCCTCAAGGAAGCCATCGACTACGAAGTCCAGTGGCAGATCAACGAAATCGAGGAAGGTCGCAAGATCCAGCAGGCCACCGTGCTGTTCGACCCGGATACCGGCGAGACGCGGACCATGCGGACCAAGGAAGACGCGCACGACTACCGCTACTTCCCCGATCCCGACCTGCTGCCGCTGGTCATTGGCGCCGACTGGCTCGCGCGCGTCCGCGGCGAGCTGCCGGAACTGCCGCAGCAGAAGCGCGAGCGCTTCATCGGCGAACTCGGCCTGTCGGCCTATGACGCGGCGACGCTGACGGCCAGCCAGGAGATGGCCGACTATTACGAGGCGACCGTTGCCGTCGCCGGCAAGGCCAGCGCCAAGCCCTGCGCCAACTGGGTCATGGTCGACCTGGCCGCCCGCCTGAACAAGGACGGCCTGGAGCTTGCCGCCGCACCGGTGTCGCCGCAGCAACTGGGCGGCCTGATCCAGCGCATCTCCGACAACACCATTTCCAACAACATCGCCAAGAAGGTCTTCGAGGCGCTGTGGAACGGCGAAGGCGCGACGGCCGACGAAGTCATTGATAAGCAGGGCCTGAAGCAGATCACCGACAGCGGGGCCATCGAGTCGCTGGTCGATGAAGTGCTGGCCGCCAATCCGGCCAACGTCGCCGAATATCGCGCCGGCAAGGAAAAGGCCTTCAACGCGCTGGTGGGTCAGGTGATGAAGGCGGCCAAGGGCAAGGCCAACCCGCAGCAGGTCAACGAGTTGCTGAAGAAGAAGCTGGCCGTTTGAGCGGGGTGCCGTCGGGCGCCCGGCCGGTCAGTTCGAAATAGCGCTTGCGGTCCGCTTCATACTTGGCGCGGATCGTTTCCAGTTCGCGCTTCTTGACGTCGATCAGTTCCTGCTGGACCTTGATTTCGTGGTCGATCGCTCGCAATTCTTTGCCGAGTGGGGCAGGCATTGTTTTCTTCTTGTAGAACTCGGCCTCGGCTTCGAATTTCTGGCGTTTGATCCGTGAGGCCTCGATGCTGGCCTCGGCGTTGCGAATGGCGAGCATGACGTCACGTTCCGCCTTGCCTTGCGCCAGATCGATATCCTGTGGTGTCGCGTAGGTATCGAGCAGTGCCTGGTCCTTGCGTCGCAACTCGCGGGCCTCTTCTTCCATCTGCTTGCGCCGGCGCGCTTCAGCCACCTGTTCTGCCTTCTGCTCCGGCGTCAGTGGTGGACCGACCTCCTTGGTCACGTTTCCACCGCTGTCGAGAATGCGATAGGCCTGTCCCCGGCATTGGAGGGGCAGCGAGTCACCACAGATGCGGCGGCCGCTGGTCGGATCCTGGCAACAGTAGAACTCTCCCGCTGCCTTGGCATGCGGCGCCAGCAGCAGTAAAAGCAGGGGGAGTGTCAGGAACCTAGGCATCAACGCCATACTGCTCGCGGTAACGGGCGACTGCGGAGCGATGTGTCGCGAATTCCGGATGGTGTTCGAGATAGGCCATCAGGTCACGCAGTCCGGCGACGGCAACGACAGGAATGCCATAGTCACGAGTGACTTCCTGTACCGCCGACAATTCGCCCTGGCCGCGCTCCTGACGATCCAGGGCGATGAGGACCCCGGCGGGGATGGCGCCGGCCTGGCGAATCAGTTCGACAGATTCGCGGACTGATGTGCCCGCCGAAATGACGTCATCGACGATCAGCACACGGCCGGCCAGTGGCGCCCCGACGATGCTGCCACCTTCGCCGTGGTCCTTGGCTTCCTTGCGGTTGTAGGCAAAAGGGAAATTGCGTCCACGCTGGGCGAGGGCCATTGTGATCGTGGCGACCAGCGGAATGCCCTTGTAGGCCGGTCCGAACAGCATGTCGAACTGGACGCCGCCGGCTTCGGCTGCTTTGGCGTAGAATTCGGCGAGGCGGGCCAGCGAATTGCCGTCATTGAACAGACCGGCATTGAAAAAATAAGGCGACAGTCGGCCGGCCTTGGTCTTGAATTCGCCAAAGCGCAGAACCTGGCTGGCGAGCGCGAATTCGATGAAATCCTGACGAAAGTCCATATTTCTTTTTTCATGCTCCTGTACCGCGAAAAGCGGCCGATAGGCAAACAATGTTACGCATCATCTCCTTGAACCTCAATGGTATCCGCTCCGCCTGGAGCAAAAATGTCCTGCCATGGATGGCAGCCCAACAGGCCGATGTGGTCTGCCTGCAGGAGTTGAAAGCCCAGGCAGCTGATCTGACGCCGGAAATGCGCTCGCCAGATGGTTTGCACGCTTACTATCATTGTGCTGAGAAGAAGGGCTACAGCGGCGTTGGCATCTGGTCGCGACGCCAGCCGGACCGTGTCGTGGAAGGCTTCGACGGTGGTGAATTCGATGCTGAGGGGCGCTATCTGCGTGCCGACTTCGATAACCTCTCGGTCATATCTTTGTACCTGCCATCGGGCTCGTCGTCGCCCGAGCGCCAGGAAGCAAAATTCCGCTTTCTCGATGTCTTCTTTCCGCAGATGCAGGCGTTGCGGGCGGAAGGGCGCGAAATCGTTCTCTGCGGCGACTGGAACATCGCCCATCGGGAGGTTGATCTGAAAAACTGGAAATCGAACCAGAAGAACTCGGGTTTCCTGCCTGAGGAACGGGCCTGGCTGAGCAGGATATTCGACGAACTGGGCTGGGTTGATGTCTATCGTCGGCTCTATCCTGAGGCGACCGGTGAGGCCTATACATGGTGGAGTAACCGCGGCCAGGCATGGGCAAAGAATGTCGGGTGGCGGATCGACTACCAGATTGCCACTCCGGGCCTGGCAGAAACGGCACTTTCGGCGGCTGTCTACAAGGAGCAACGCTTCTCCGATCATGCGCCACTGAGCGTCGATTACCGCTATGGCCTCCGATCCGATGTCAATTGATTTCACTGCCCGGACGGGCTAACCTGTGCCTTCTGCTTAACCGTTACCGATAGAGGTCGAAAATGTCCGAACAAATCAGTGCTGCCAATAAAGACAAACTGGTCTCCGACCTGAAGGTCGTCATTGCCGATACCGAAGAGCTGCTGCGGGCGACTACGGGTGTCGCTGGTGAAAAGGTGGCCGAACTGCGTGAGCGCCTGGTCGTCCGCCTGCGTGACGCCAGGGAGCGTGTCATTGACCTGGAGCATGCTGTCATCGACAAGACCAAGGCTGCCGCACGGGCGACCGATGATTTTGTTCACGATGAACCATGGAAGGCTGTTGGTGTCGCTGCTCTCGTGGGCCTGGCTCTTGGCGTCCTGATCGGCCGTCGTTAACACATGACGCAGCCGGCAGGCGGTGAAAGCGGCCGCGAAGGCCTTTTCGCCGCCCTCAAGAACTCGCTGGCGACATTGCTGGCAATCGGCAGGACGCGTGTCGAACTGCTGGTTACGGAACTGGAGGAAGAAAAACTCCGGTTGATGTCGCTGTGGTCGAAGGCCATTGCTGCGGCCTTCCTGCTCGCAGTTGGCGTGATCATGGCGGTCTTCTGCCTGGCCCTGGCGTTCTGGGAGCAGCGGGTATTCGTCTTCGGTCTGTTTGCCGCGCTGTTCATCGGTGGCGCACTGATTCTGGTCGCCTCGCTGAAGCGTCAGGCAGGCGAGCCGAGCAAGTTGTTCCGCGCCAGTCTCAACGAGCTGGAAGCCGACGTCGCGATGCTGCGACGACGCGCTGAGAAATCTGGCGAATGAGGGGCCGGGCACTCGAACTGGCTTGCCGGCGAGGCGCACTGCAGGAGCGTATCGCTGCCCAGCGTATCGCGCTGGGCCAGCATGCGCATGGCTTCGCCAGCCTTTGTGCTGGTGGCGATACCGTGCTGCGCGGCGTGGACTGGGTGAAGCACCATCCGGCGACGGTCGGTGTCGCCATGCTGGCGGTGGTGCTGGCCCGACCGAAACGAGCTTGGCGATGGGCGCGGCGCGGCATCTTTCTCTGGCGCGGCTGGCGTACGGCCAGCAAATATCTTCATTTCGGGCGCTGACCCATGGGCCTGACAGACGGTACCGGTGCCCTGCCGGTCTGGTGGCGGCAGGTGTTGTCCTCGCAACGGCGGGAGGTTCGACGTGTACTGGCCGAGCTGATGGCGACGCGAGGCATGATGCCCTTGCTGATGAAGGTGCGCAACGGCGAGCAATGGACACCGGCCGAGCGTGAGGAGTTGCTCGGCCACATGCGCCGTATGGCGCATCTTTCTCCCTATCTGATTGCTCTGGTCTTGCCTGGCTCGGTGATCCTGTTGCCGGCCTATGCTTGGTGGCTCGACCGTCGCCGGCTCAAGCGCTTGGATTAGCGCTGTGTCGATTCGCCGTCGGCATGCCACGGCGCCACCTTGAGCAGCAGCAGCATGCCCGGTGCTGCGAGAACGAAGCACAGCCAGAAAAAATTCGTCCAGCCCATGCTTTCCACCAACCAGCCGGCGGTAGCGTTGATGAAGGTGCGTGGCACAGCCATCAGGCTGGTGAACAGCGCCAGTTGCGTGGCCGTGTAGGCCGGGTGGGTGGCTCTGGCCATGAAGGCCACGAAGGCCGTGGTGCCCAGCCCGGCGCCGATGGCCTCGCCCGCGATGACGATGGCCAGGGTCACCAGACGGAGCGGCGTCGATTCCCCAGGGCCGATCCAGGCCATCCAGACGAAGCCGAGAATGGTGACGATCTGGGCGACGCCGAATAGCCACAGTGCCCGGTTGATGCCGAGCTTGAGCATCCAGATGCCGCCAAGGATGCCGCCGATGACCATCGGCCACAGGCCGGCGTTTTTGGCGATGATGCCGATCTCCGTCTTGCTGTAGCCCATGTCCAGGTAGAAGGGTGTAGCCAGCGCCGTGCATAGCGAGTCGCCGAGTTTGTAGAAGAACAGGAAGGCGAGGACCAGCAAGGCGGATTGCACGCCGTGGCGGCCGAAGAATTCGCGGAACGGTTCGACCACGGCATCGCGGAGCGTGCGCGGGGTGCCCATCGCAGCCAGGGGTTCCTTGACCAGCAGGGTCATGGTCAGCCCAGGTAGCATGAAGGCGGCGGTGATGATGAAGACCTGGTTCCACGGCAGGTGGTCGGCGAGGATCAGTGACAGCGAGCCGGGTACCAGGCCGGCAATGCGGTAGGCGTTGACGTGGATGGCGTTGCCCAGGCCGAGCTCTTCATCGGGCAGGATCTCGCGGCGGAAGGCATCGAGGGCGATGTCCTGGGTTGCCGAGAGGAAGGCGAGTAGCGCGGTAAGTCCGATGACGAGCGTCAGATGATCGACTGGCGATAACTGGCCGAGCCAACCGATGGCGGCGACCAGGCCGATCTGCGAGACGAACATCCAGCTGCGCCGACGGCCGAGCCAGGGCAGGATGCCGTAGCGGTCGAGCAACGGCGCCCAGAGGAACTTCCAGGTGTATGGGAACTGGATCAGGGCGAAGGCGCCAATAGCGCGCAGCGAAAGCCCTTCGGTCTTCAGCCAGGCGGGGACCAGGTTGAGCAGCAGGTACAGCGGTAGACCGGAAGCGAAGCCGGTGAAGATGCAGATCAGCATGCGCCGATTCCACATCGCGGCGAGCCAGGCCGGCATCAGCGCAGCTGCGTCAGGCGATAGACAGCCAGACTGCCGAGGAAGTTGAGTTCGCGTTCATCGGCGTTGTCGACCGGTTTGCCCTGCTCGTCGAGGACGCTGCGCTCACGGATGATCAGGCCCATCTGGCGGCATAGGGCCTCGAAATCAAGCAGCGTGAAGAAGCGGACGTTCGGCGAGTCGTACCACTGATAGGGCAGGTCTTCCGATACCGGCATGCGTCCGTCAAGCACCGAGCGCAGGTTCTTCCAGTAAGCGAAGTTGGGGAAGGAGACCACTGCTTCGCGGCCGACGCGTAGCATCTCACGCAGGATACCCTCGGTGTGGCGCACCGTTTGCAGGGTGCGCGATAGCACGACATGGTCGAAGGCCTGGTCGGCAAACTCGTCGAGTCCACGCTCAAGGTTGCCCTGTATGACGTTGATGCCGTTGCGGATGGCGGCAAGGATGTTGACGTCCTCGATTTCGACGCCCCAGCCGCGCACGCCACGGCTGTCGATCAGATGCTTCAACAGGCTGCCGTCGCCACAGCCGAGGTCGAGCACCTTGTGTCCCGGCTCGATCCAGCCGGCGATGACGTCGAAGTCGGGACGGTTCAAGGGTTGGCTCATAGCTTGATGTTCCGCAGGTAGGCCTCGACCACGCCGTGATAGTGGGCGTCATCCATCAGGAAGGAGTCGTGGCCGAAGTTGAGGTCGATCTCGGCGTAGGAGACGTTACGGCCGTTGGCGAGCAGCGCGGCGACGATCTCTTTCGAGCGTGCCGGAGTGAAGCGCCAGTCGGTGGTGAACGAGGCGATCAGGAAATTGGCCTTGCTGCGTGCCATGGTCTTGACCAAGTCGCCGTCGTCTTCGCGCGATGGGTCGAAGTAGTCGAGCGCCTTGGTCATCAGCAGATAGGTGTTGGCGTCGAAATAGCCGGCGAACTTGTCGCCCTGGTAGCGCAGATAAGACTCGACCTCGAACTCGACGTCGAAATCGAAGGCGAAGGAGCCATTGCGTAGTTCGCGGCCGAATTTCTCCCCCATCTGGTCGTCGGACAGGTAGGTGATGTGGCCGAGCATGCGCGCCAGGCGCAGGCCGCGCGTCGGCCGGGTGTCGTGCTCGTAGTAGTGGCCGCCGTGGAAATCGGGGTCGGTCAGGATGGCCTGGCGGGCGACGTCGTTGAAGGCGATGTTCTGCGCCGACAGCTTCGGTGCCGCGGCGATGACGATTGAATTGCGTACCCGCTCCGGGTAGGTGATGCTCCAGCGCAGCGCCTGCATGCCGCCCAGGCTGCCGCCCATGACGGCAGCCCAGCTGTCGATGCCGAGCAGGTCCGCCAGCCGTGCCTGGGCATGCACCCAGTCGATCACCGCGACGATGGGGAAATCGGCGCCCCAGGGCTTGCCGGTGGAAGGGTTCAGTGTCGAAGGGCCGGTCGAGCCATGGCAACCGCCGAGATTGTTTACGCCGACGATGAAATAGCGGTTGGTGTCGAGCGGCCGCCCGGGGCCCACGATGTTGTCCCACCAGCCAATGTTGTCCGGCGCGTCGGCGTAGTGGCCGGCGACGTGGTGATGGCCGGAGAGGGCGTGACAGACGAGGATGGCGTTCGACTTGGCGGCATTCAGCGTGCCGTAGGTCTCGTAGACCAGATCGTAGGCCGGCAGGACGCCGCCGCTGCGTAACTGCAGTGGCTGATCGAAATGGGCGCGCTGTGAATGAACGGCGCCGACGGATTGTCCAGACATGCGATTCCTGAAAACAAAAAACCCAGTTGGCCGAAAACGCGAACTGGGCGGTTCCCGTTTTAGCGGCATTTGTCGCGCGCCCGCAATCAGAGCTCAAATCGGCGCGGCTGGCGAGGCGCCAGCGTTCGCCGACGATACCGAGGGGTCTGGCAAAAGTCAATGAAGGAAGTCATTCGGGCTTCGCCAACCCAGTCTTCTGTCGTCTTGTTCGGCGATTTTGGCTAAACTGCCGGCTCAGCCCTTTCCTTGCGGGATACAGCCAGAATCATGCTGGACCAACGAAGGCATCAGCGCATCCGTTTTTCGTCGCCGCCCAAGGTGCGTCTGGGCTACGGCGGCGCTATCGGTTGGGGCGGTATCGAGAATCTGTCGCTGTCAGGTCTGATGGTGCGTACGCCGCTGGCGCTCGATATCGGCCATACCGCCGGTTGCGAATTTTCGCTTTTCGGTTCGCCGGTAATCGATGTGCCGTTGACGGTTGTCAGCAGGATCGGCGATGTTTTTGGCGGGCGCTTCCAGACAGGCCCAATCAACCAGATTGTCATCGAGGACGCCATCGAGGCGGCGTTGGCGGCTGGTAATGCCTCTATCCTGACTGTTCATGAACTCGGGGGGCGCAAGATCATGCGCATCACCGGCGGGCTCAACGGCTCCTTGCGTAACGACCTGATGCACGCATTGACGCGCGTCGGTGTCGATGAAATGGATCTCAAGGCGGTGACAGCTGTCGATCAGGCGGGGCTGGCGCTCTGTCTGGTAGCCACCGGACGCCACAATGTGGCGATCGGCGCCCAATCGCCTTGCTTTGCCGATGCCTGGAAACTGGCTCAGGCAATCCCCGGTGGCGTTGCCGGTTGAATTCCTGATTAAAGCGTCCGCAGCACGGCACCGTGCAGCCAAACCTCGAAGGGCTCGCAGGGAGCGACAGCCGCGCCCAGCGCATAGTTGATGCCGAGTTCCTTCAACTGATCGATGCTATGGCCGTCTTCGATGCCGTCGGCAATCGAGAAGATATGCTGATCTGCGGTGATTTCCTGGATGGCTCGTAGCAAGGCCGTCGAAGCACGATTGCCATTGAGGTCGCGGGTCAGGCTGCGGCTCAGCTTCACGTAACTTGGCGCGATGCTGCGCAGATGGCTGAACGAAGAGAGACCACCGCCAAAGTCGTGAAGACCGACTTGGCAGCCAAGGGCTCGCACCTGCCGCGAGAACTCGATGGCCTGGCTGGTCTGCTGGCTGGAAATATCTTCAGAGAACAGCAGACATAGACCGGTTCCGTCGATGCGATTCGTCTGCAGTTCGCTGACGATGGTGTCGATAACGCTCCGCTGCCCAAGCGAGGCGCCGGACAGTGGAACAAGACAGAACAACTGCTTGTCGCGCAGTCGGGCTTCGGCCAGTGCCTTGATCGCGACTTCGATGAAGCGTTGGTCGATCAGTGGCGCCAGATCGTAGCGTTCGGCGGCATCGATCAGGGCGGATAGCGCGATCGGCGGCTGGCCGGGTTCAAGCAGGCGGGCGGTCAGTTCGACGCTGGGTCCGGGTGGGCAGTCGCGTTGCAGGGCGGTCAGCGGCATGGCTTCGATCTGCAGATGACCGGCCGCCAGAGCATCGGCAATGCGGCTGGCCCAGCCGTTGCCCTCCTGGCGCCGTTCCGGGGTGCTGGCAGCTTCCTGTTCGCAGACCTGGTTGCGGCCACTGTCCTTGGCCCGGTAGCAGGCAGCATCGCCGGCAGCCATGACCTCGTTGATGTTGCGCACGCGCCGGTTGAGCGGTGTCAGACCGATGCTGGCACCGATGGCAAAGACCTTGTCCTGCCAGATGAAGCGGAAGGCACCGGCCAGTCCGCACAGATCCTCGGCAACCTGACGGGCGCGATGACCGCTGCAGTTGGTGAGAATGATGCCGAACTCGTCGCCGCCCAGTCGGGCCAGCGTATCTTCCTCGCGCAGGCGTCCCTGGAAGAGCAGGGCGATCTGGCGCAGCAGTTCGTCGCCGGCCAGGTGGCCACAGATGTCATTGACCGGCTTGAAACGGTCGAGATCGATGAACAATGCACAACCCTCATCGCCGCCGGCCTGCACGGCTTCCAATGCCTGGGTCAGGCGATGCTCGAACTCACGGCGGTTGTAGAGGCCGGTCAATGCGTCGTGGCGTGCCTGGTAGGCAAGTTGTGCGGTAGCTTCCTCGATACGTGCATGCAGGGATCGATGAGCTTCCTCGATGTGATTGGCCATGTCATTGAAGCCATGCTCGAGAAAACCCAATTCGCCGCTTGAGGTCGCCGCTACTCGGGTGTCGAGGCGACCGGACGACATGTCACCGACTGCCTTGACCAGACGCATCACCGGCTGTGCCAGATTATCGGCCATGGCGATGGCGAGTATGGCGAGGAGCAGCAAGCCGATCAGAACGATCAGCAGACCACGGACAAAAAGTTCGTGCTGGCGGCTGGTTAGCTCGCTCTTGTCGAATTCGACGAAGACGTGGCCGATCGTTTCCGGTGGCGCGTTGACGTTGACCGGCGTGGATTCGAACAGGGCATCGGTTTCCTGGAGGGAGCGCCGCACGGGGGCACCGAAAGCGATCCAGTCGTCTGTTTCGGCGACGACACCGGGTTCCTGAAGGTTTGAGCGCAGGGTTTCGCTAGCCAGTGACACCCTGCCGCTGACGGCGATGGCTCGCCCCTTCTGGTTCACGACGATGGCTGCCTTGACGCCCGATTCCTGGACGGTTGCCTGGGCAAGGCCGTAAAGGCTTTCGATCTGGCCGGCGATGATGCCGTATTCACTGATTGGTGCCAGGTAGCGCACCGTCGCCGAGCCCTTGGCGCGCAGTTCGCCTTCCAGCGTGCGCATGCCGCTGATTGTGAAATAGGTGACCAGTGCTACGGCAATCAGTGTGCTTGGCAACAAGGTCAGTAGCAGAAGGCGATAGCGAAGGGTGAACTGGTTCATCGTGACTCCCTTTCGGCAGACAGCCCCTGCCGAATGGTGACTTCGTCCGGGGTGGCCAGGCCGAGTGCCTGGGCGACATTCTGGTTGATCGATACGGCAAACAGGCTCGGGGCGATGGGGCCGGCCGGAGGCAGGGCCGGGCCGTTGAGCAGTTCGGCGGTTTGCGTGGCGATCTGCGCTGGTGTCGAGTACAGCGCTGCCAGGGCGCCGGCCTTGACGAAGGCGGGCGAGTAGGCGATCACCGGACGCTGGTGACGGTAGGCGGTGACCAGGATGGCCTTGATGTTGTCACGCTTGTAGATCGTGCTGTCCGGAATGGCGAGCAGGACATTGACACGGGGCAGCAAGCCGTTGAGTACGGTCAGCAGGCTGCCCGTGTCGGCCTCGCTGCGCTCGATGTCGAGACTCAGGCCGACGGCCGAGAAGGACTGACGCAGCGGCATGGCCATATCCTCGGTTTCTTCGCTGAGCAGCAGGCCGACACGTTTCTGGCCGGGCAACAGGAGGCGCAGGAAGGCCGCCTGACGGGCTGGCGGCTGGTCGAGCGTGATGGCGGTGACGCGGCCGCGTGGCCGGCCGGCATCGGCCATGATCCGATCGTAGCTCTGGACGGGAAGCAGGGTGGCGATGACGGGGAGCGAAGTGCCACTGGCCAGAACCCGGCGCAGGGCGTCGCTACCGACTGCGACGATCAGGTCGGCGCGCGTACCGGACAGATCGAGGTTTTCCGCCCGGGCGCTGCGTACGATGCTCCATTTGCTGCCGCGCAGGGCGTCGTTCAGCGTTGCCGAGAACTCGCCGTAGGGGGCGCCGCTGTCGCTGAGTGCGAGCACGATGTTGCCTGCCCATGCAGCCGGAGCGATGGCGAGGAGCAACAGGACGGCTGACAGGGCGATACGGCGCATGGCCCGATATTGCCTTAGCGACTATGCCGACGCAATGTTCGTGCGTCGCGTCAGTGTGCTTCGAGCAGGGCGCCGATGGCTGCGCTCAGATCGGCCACAGGGGTCGCAAAGGCGAATTTCCGGATGAAGCTGCCATCGGGGCCGAGCAGGATCATGCCGGCAGAATGGTCGACGGCGTAATGAGCGGAGTCCTTGCCTGGCTCGATGACCTTGGCGTAGCGAATGCGGAAGTTGTCGGCGGCGCGACGGACTAGCGCCGGTGAACCGGTCAGGCCGAGGATGCGCGGGTCGAAAAATTCGGTGTATTTCTTCAGCACCGGGCCACTGTCGCGCTCGGGGTCGACGGTGACGAAGATCGGCTGCAGGCGTGCCGCCTTGGCGTCGCCCAGTTGTTGCAGGATGGCTGCCATCTCGACCAGTGTCGTCGGGCAGATGTCGGGGCAGTAGGTGTAGCCGAAGGCGATCAGCTGGAAGCGCCCGCGGAAATCCTCGCTGGTTACCGAGCGGCCGTTCGGGTCCTGTAGCAGGTAACGCGGGATGATTGTTTCGTTGCGTTCTGCCAGCAGCAGGTCGTGTGCTGACTGGGCCGCGAGCGGCCCGCCCAGGCAGCAGAGCGCGAGAAAGATGGCCAGCTGTTTCATCGCGCCGCGACGAACGCTTCCCGCAGTTGCTTCTCCGCTTCGCCCAGGTGGTTCGCCAGGGTGGCCGCGTCGGGGCAGTCGAGACCCTTGCCCTGTTCAAGGAAGGCCTGGCTGGTGGCGTTTTCGAAATGCTCACCAATCGCACGGGTCTTCGGCGCTGTGGTCTGCACCGCATTGCGTGCCCGGCTGGCGATGGCTGGTTGCTGGCAGGCCAAGGCAATGCCGTTGATCCGGCCCAGCGTGTCGACCGCGGTTGTTCCGGCATCGGCAGCCAGACAGGGGGCGGCAATGCTGCTTAGCGCCAGCAGCAGTATGTGGAAGGGCAGCTTCATGGTTATTTTCCTCCGCGTAGGCAGCCGATTATAGGCAGCGCTTCGCCAGCGACTTTCTTACAGATCAAAAATGGCCCGCAATTGCGGCAGGCCTTCGCTGATCGCCACCGGCCCCGGCGTCAGGATGATCGCCGACTTGATCTCGTGCAGCCGGCCGTCGCGCACCGCTGGCAAGTCGGCCCAGCCCGGCCGGGCGGCGATGCGCTCTGGGCGGAAGTGCTTGCCGCACCACGAGCCGATGATGATCTCCGGCGCCGCGGCGATCACCGCCTCCGCCGTCGGCCGGCGATCCCTGGCCAGCGGCGAGCGCGCCTGGGCGGCGAAGACATCCTCGCCGCCGGCGATCTCGATCAGCTCGGAGGCCCAGCGGATGCCGCTGATCAGCGGCTCGTCCCATTCCTCGAAATAGACGCGCGGGCGGCGGCCGGTGCGCGCCAGGCGCTCGGCGGCCTGGGCGCGGGCGGCGGCGATCTGCGCCTCAAGTTCGCCGACCAGGGCCACGGCCTTCGCCTCGGCGCCGACCAGCCGGCCGAGCGTCTCGACCATGCCGAGGATGTCTTCGACGCTGCGCGTGTTGAAGGCGTACACCGGCACCCCGGCCTTGATCAGGTCGCGTGAAATGTCGCTTTGCAGGTCGGAGAAGGTCAGCACCAGATCGGGCCGGGTCGCCAGGATCTTGTCGATGTCGCCGCTGGTGAAGGCGAAGACTTTCGGTTTTTCCTTGCGCGCCTCCGGCGGGCGTACGGTGTAGCCGGAAATGCCGACGATGCGGTCTTGTTCGCCAAGGGCGTAAAGCACTTCGACGGTTTCCGTGGTCAGGCAGACGATGCGTTGCGGCAGGCGGCTCATGCGAATCTCACTTGGCGGGACGCCGGCTGCGGGCGACGTCGAGATGGGCGCACAGCTTCTCGGCGCCGTCGAGGATGCGCGGCGTATGCCGCTGCATGATGTCGGGGTTGATGTGGAACAGGTTGTCGCGTTTGACCGCCGTCATCTGCGTCCATTTGTCCCAGTCGTGCAGCCATTCCGGCTTGGCATCGCCCATGCCGGTGGCGACGATGGCTTCCGGATCGGCTTCGAGCACGGCCTCGACGCTGACCGTCGGCGCCATCTTGCCGAGATGGCCGAAGATGTTGCTGCCGCCGCACAGCGTGATCGCGTCGCTGATGATCTGCGGCCCGCCGACCGTGGTCAGCGGCGTTTTCCAGATCTGGTAGAAGACGCGCACCTTCGGCTTGCCGGCGTGGGCGGCGCGCAGTCTTTCCAGGCGCTGGCGGAACTGGCGCGCCGCGGCGTTGGCCACCGCCTCGGTGCCGGCCAGCTGGCCCATGCGTTCGAGCTGGTCGGCGACGTTTTCCATCTTGTTCGGCTGCGAGACATAGACGGTCAGGCCCAGCGCGCGCAGCTTGTCCACCTGCTTCATGCTGTTGCCGCTCTCCCAGGCCAGGATCAGGTCCGGCTTCAGCGCCGCGATGGCTTCCAGGTCGATGCGCGAATAGCCGCCGACGCGCGGCACCTTCTTGGCTTCCGGCGGGTAGTCGCTGTAGTCGACGGTGCCGACCAGCTTGCCGCCGGCGCCGGCGGCGAACAGGCTTTCGGCGGCATGCGGGGCGAGGGTGACGATGCGCTGGGCCGGCGCCTTGAGGCGGATTTCGACGCCGGTGTCGTCCTTGACGACGAGTTCGGCGCGGGCGGCCGGCAGCAGGGCGAGGCCGGCCAGCAGCGCGGCGCAGCGGCGGAATGTCATGCGGTTCTCCAGTCGGCGAGGGCGGCCGCCAGGCGCTGCCAGCCGGCTTCGTCGCCGGGCAGGCCGCAGCGCAGCAGCGGCTGCTGGTCGAAGCGGCGGGTCAGGATGGCGCGGCGGGCCAGGTGTTCATGCAGTTCGCCGGCCTGCGCCGAGGTCAGCGTGGCGAAC
>WBUO01000089.1 GCA_008933675.1 Dechloromonas sp. | reverse complement strand
CGCCACTTCCGGCAACTGGTGCGCCTCGTCGAAGATCACCGTGTTGCAGGCCGGCAGCAGCTCGGCCATGCCCTCGTCGCGCAGCATCACGTCGGCGAAGAACAGGTGGTGATTGACCACCACCAGGTCGGCGGCCATCGCCTCACGCCGCGCCTGCATGACGAAACAGTCCTTGTAGTCCGGGCAATCCTGGCCGAGGCAGTTCTCGCGCGTCGAGGTGGCGTGGTTCCACACCGGCGAGTTCTCGTTGACCTCCAGGCACTCCGCCTTGTCGCCGGTCTTGGTCACCTTGGCGAAGACCGAGATGCGGCGGGCGTCGGCGGCATCCTCGCGACTCAGGAAGCGACCATCGGCCAGCGCCCGTTCGAGGTGGTAGGGACAGACGTAGTTGGCCCGCCCCTTGAGCAGCGCAATCCTGACCGGCGCCTTCAGCGCGTCGCGCACCATCGGCAGGTCCTTGTTGAACAGCTGATCCTGCAGCGTCTTGGTGCCGGTCGACACGATCACCTTGCCGCCCGAGCGCAGCGCCGGGACCAGGTAGGCAAAGGTCTTGCCCGTACCGGTACCAGCCTCGGCAATGAAGACCGAACAGCTGTCGATGGCGGCGGCGATGCGTTCGGCCATCTCGACCTGCTGCCCGCGCACGCGGTAACCGGAGATGGCCCTGGCCAGCGGCCCGTCGGGAGAAAAGATTTCCGGAAGGGAGGACAAGGAGGGGGCCTGGGAAAGCGGCCCGGAGGGCCTGAAAAACCGGCGAATCTTAGCAGATGTCAGGCCTGATAACGACTGCCCGGAAGCCTTCCTGAAATCCCCCCGGGCAGCGGAGGAGCCGGTTTCCCGGCGGCCGGATGCGCTCAGCCTCCCAGCAGGCCCGGCAGCCAGGTGGCCAGGAAAGGCAGCAGCGAGATGCACACGGCCCCCAGGAACATGGCGCCCACCGCCGGCAGCACCGAAACGGCCACGTAGCGCAACGGCTTGCGGAACATGGCAGAGGCGAAATAGATGTTGAGGCCGGCCGGCGGAAAGAGGAAGGCGATCTCGATGCTGGCCAGGAAGATCACGCCGAAGTGTACCGGGTCAATGCCGTAGGCCAGTGCGACGGGCAGCAGCAGGGGCACCAGGACGACGATGGCGGCATAGATTTCCATCAGCGCGCCGGCCAGCAGCAGGAAGAGGTTCAGGGCGAGCAGGAAGGAATACCTGTCGGGCAGCACGGATTGCACCCACGCCACGGCCAGATCGGGGATGCCGGCATCGACCAGGAAGTTGGTCAGCCCCAGCGCCATTCCCAGGATCAGCATGATGCCGCCGATGATCTGCACGCAGTCCACCAGCGCACTGCCGAGCCCGCGCAGGTCGAGCTCCCGGTGCGCCACGGTCTGCGTGAGGATGGCATAGGCGGCGGTCAGTGCCGCGCTCTCCATCGGCGTCGCCAGGCCGCTCACCATCGAACCGATGGCCACCAGCGGCGCCATGATCTCCCATTTCGCCGCCAGGACTGCCTGCCGCCGGGAACTGCGCAGCGGCGCTTCGGGCACGACTGAAAGACCGCGCCGCAGGAAGCCGCCGGCCAGCAGCAGGAAAGCGACCATCACCAGGGCCGGCAGCACACCGGCCAGAAACATCGTGTTGATCGGCACCCGGGCGATGATCGCGTACATGATCAACGGCACCGATGGCGCCAGCAGCACGCCCAGGGCGCTGGCACTGGTGACCAGACCGATGCCGCGCCGCTCCGGAAAACCGGCACGGGTAAGCAAGGGCAGCAGGAGCCCGCCCAGGGCCAGGATGGTCACGCCGCTGCCGCCGGTGAAGGCGGTGAAGAAGGAACAGAGCAAGGCTCCCGCCACGGCGGTGCCCAGGGGACCGCCGCCGAACAGGGCGGTGAACAATGTCCCCAGCCGCCCGGCCGCTCCGGTGCGTGCGAAGATCAGGCCGGCCAGTGTGAACAGCGGCAACGCCGGCAAGGACGGATTGACGGTGATCTGGTAGTGGCTGAGCGGCACCGCCGCCAGGGGCTGGCCTTCCTGCCAGAACAGGGCCAGCGCCAGACCGCCGAGCACGGCGAATATCGGCGCACCGGACAACAGGATCGCCACCAGCCAGAGCACGAAGGGCCAAAGCGGCAGGGACGCGCCAGCAAAATGGGCAGCGCACAGCCAACCCAGACCGGGCAGCAGTACCGCGCTGGCGACGCGCCAGGAGCAGGCCCCGGCCAGTCGGGAAGCGAGGCGCATGCCGAGGAGCAGAAAACCGGCCGGCATCGCTGCCTGAAACATCCAGCCGGAAATTCCGTAGGCCAGCGGGTGCGGCACTTCCATCTCGCTGACCACGAAAGTCCAGCTGGCCTGGGCCAGCAGGCCACAGACGACGGACGAACTGGCGCCGGCGAACAAGCTGGCGAAACGACTCAGCTGCGGATGCTCGACCGCACCCAGGCCGGCGCCCAGGGTGGTCAGATGACCGCTGCGCTCCGCCACCAGTGCGCCGAACATCGCCAGCACGAGGCCAAGATGCTGGACCAGCACCGGCGCATTCTCGACGCCGCGCCCGAACAGGGGGCGCAACACGATCTCGGCCAGCGGGATGAGCAGCATCAGGGCCAGCGCCCCGGCGGCCAGCCAGGAATCGAAGCGGCCCAGCGCGCGCAGCGGATTCATGTCTTACCTGCCCTTGCCTGCCCGGTAGGTTTCCAGATGGCGGACCACCTCGTCGAAGGTATCCGCCGGTACCAGCTTGCCGCGGATTCGCGGATACAGCTCATCGGCCAGCTGGCGCCAGGCCTTCATCTGCTCGGCGTTGGGCGTGGTCACGGTGAGGCCCCGCTTTTTCATGGCCTCGACGGCTTCATCGACCTCCTTGCGGGCCTGGGCGCGCATCTTGTCGCCGGCCGTCAGCCCGGCAGCCTGGACCGCCTGCCGGGCGGCCGGACTCATCTCGTCCCAGGCTTTGCGGGTGATCACCAGGGCACCGACGATGGGCGCCCAGTTCAGGTCCAGCATGTAGGGAGCGCTGGTGTAGACCTGGGTGGCCAGGGCGAAATACGGCGTGGATGGTACGGCATTGATCATGCCGGTCTGGATCGCCGGCAGGATGTCCGACACCTCCAGCGGTACCGGCGTGTAACCCAGGCTCTTCATGATCTCCTGCTGCGCCGCCTCGGAGCCCCAGGCAAAGAACTTCATGCCGCGGAAATCGGCCGGTGCCGCCGCCGGCTGCTTGCTGAAGAAGCGCACCCAGCCGGCGTCGCCCCAGGCCAGAATGACGAAGCCCTTGTCGAGGAACTTCTTCTCCATTCCGGCGCGCAGCTTTTCGCGCACATGGTCCACTTCGTCCCAGCTGCGGAACATCAGCGGCATCAGCTGCAGCGCCGCGACGGAGGGTTCGATGGCCTCCAGCCCGGCGACGGAAAGCAGCCCGCCCTGCAGCTGGCCGATGCGCATGCGGCGCACGATGTCGGTTTCGCCCCCCTGGCTGCCGTCCGGATAGACCAGGTACTTGCCGCCGCCTTGGGCGTTGCGCCAGGCCTCGCCGATTTCCATCAACTGCCGGTGATAGAGGGAGTTTTTCGGCACCAGGGTGCCGATGCGCAATTGATCGGCGGCGCCGGCATGGCCGGCCGCGAGCAGTACGGCAAGCAGAAGCGTGATGAAGCGCATGGCTGGTTTCCTCGAGGATGCGAATTCAGAACAGATCGCCGGACTTTTCCAGCAACCAGGCGGCGCGCCGGCGCATGACCTGGTTCTGCAGGGCGAAGGGATCATCGGTGCTCTCCGGCACGGCCAGGGCCTCGCCCAGCAGTGCCGTGAACAGCGCCCGGTCGCCAGCCGGCAGGGCATGGCCTTCGGCCTTGGCGACGAAGGGGCCGGCGCTGCGTCCGGCCGACTGGGCGATGGCCAGGTCGAACCAGGCCAGGGCCTGGCGGCGATTACTGCCCGAGCGTGCAGCTTCGAAGGTGGCCAGCAGTCCGCTCAGGCTGCCCTGCCCCCAGGCCGGATCGGTTTGCCAGGCCAGACGGGCAAGATTGGCGGCCAGCGGCAGATCGGCAACCAGATCCGGGTTGTCCTTGCCGAGGGATATCCAGCCACCCCACGCCGCGGCCGCCCAGTAAGCCAGTCCGACTTCCTCCGCAGCCAGCTTCGGCATGACGGCAGGCGAGCCCGCCAAGGCCTTGCGCAAACCGGGATGAGCCTCTTCCAGCGCCGCCATGGCGTGCTGCTGGGCCCGCCGGTAAAGCCTGGCCGCGCGCCGGCGCAGGCGTTCGGCTTCCCGGATGTCGCGCTCTTCCAGCCGGTCGGCCTCAAAGGCAACGAAGGCATAGGCGTACTGGGTGAAACCACCGGCCACCGATTCCGCCAGTGCCACATGCCCCGGCTTGCCGCGCAGGACGGATTCGGAAAGTTTCAGGTAGAAGGCGCTGGCCTCGCGCGCCAGCTCCAGATCCTCCTCCGCCACCCGGCCCTGTACAGCCAGACTGTCGGCCAGCTGGTCGATGACCAGCTGGCGCGGCGAGCAGGCGGCACAAATCGCCAGAACGAAAACGGAAAGCACAACGCGCCACCAGGAAATCATCTTGCCTTCATAGCGAGCAACGAAACGGCGCACCTTAGCGAAGTGTTGTTACAGACGGATGGCAGCGCGACCCGCTGTTTGCGCGCCTCGCGAAAGCCGCTGCGTGGCGGCGGCGCAGGCGTCTGTGTTGCCATTTGGCGCCAAAACCGTGAAATATTGCTGCACCGCACCAAAATTTTCCGGAAGCGACCAATCCGCGTGCTACAGTGAATCCATAACAAAAGGTGGGGATGACAATCATGCTGGACGCCTGCGTTCGAGCACGGTTACCCACCGTCGTGTCGTAGCCGGTCGCCAGCGCTTCGCCCACACGGTAAGCAGGTAATTGGCAAGGACGCAAGATCATGAAGGCAACATTCAACAGGAAGGGCAGCGACGAACTGCTCGCGGCGGATGCCTCCGGGCAACTGGCGATCCCTGCACCGGCGGTATCCCCACTCCGCCAGAGCCGCCGCAAGAGCCGCTGGCCGGCCCGCCTCGATCTGCTGCAAAGCGCCTCCGGACTGTTCCTGGCGCTGTTCCTGATGGGCCACATGTTCTTCGTGTCGACCATCCTGATCAGCAACGAGGCCTTCCATACCGTCGCCCGCTTCTTCGAAGGGGCATACTTTCTCGGCCGCCCCTACCCGATCCTGGTTTCGGCCGTAGTCATCGTCATCATGGCGATCTTCATCGCCCACGCCTGGCTGGCGATGCGCAAGTTTCCCGCCGGCTACCGCCAGTACCGCGCCTTCATCACGCACAAGAACCGCCTGCGCCACAGCGACACTTCTCTTTGGTGGCTGCAGATCTGGACCGGTTTCGCGCTGTTCATCATGGCCACCATCCATCTTTACGACATGCTGACCCAGCCGGCGCTGATCGGCCCCTTCGAATCGGCCGACCGTGTGTGGACCGGCAGCATGTGGCCGCTCTACCTGATGCTGCTGTTCGCCGCCGAACTGCATGCCAGCATCGGCCTCTACCGGCTGGCCATCAAGTGGGGCTGGTTCACCGCCGCCACGCCCAACCGCAGCCGCCGTCGCCTGCGCTGGGCCAAGCACGCGCTCAGTGCCTTCTTCATCACCCTCGGCCTGGTTACCCTCCTCGCCTTCATCGACCTCGGCCGCAATCACGCCGCGCACGCTGGCGAACGCTACGTTCCGCCCCAGCACAGCGCCGCGCCCGCCAGGCACTGACATGGAAATCATCCACACCGACGTCCTCGTCATCGGCGGCGGACTGGCCGGCCTGCGCGCCGCACTCGCCGCCCGCAAACGGGGCCAGAAGGTCATCATCCTCAGCCTGGTGCCGCCCAAGCGCTCACATTCGGCGGCTGCCCAGGGCGGCATGCAGGCCAGCCTGGGAAATACCGCCAGGGGCGCCGGCGACAACGAGGACGTGCATTTCGCCGACACCGTGCGCGGCAGCGACTGGGGCGCCGACCAGGAAGTCGCCCGCATGTTCGTCCACACGGCACCGAAAGCGGTACGCGAGCTGGCCGCCTGGGGCGTGCCGTGGAACCGTGTGCAGGCCGGGCCGCACGAGGTCATCATCGACAGCCAGCGGGTCACGCTGGACGAACCGGAAGCCGCCCACGGCCTGATCACCGCCCGCGACTTCGGCGGCACCAAGAAATGGCGCACCTGCTACGTCTCCGACGGCACCGGCCACGCCATGCTCTATGCGGTCAGCGACCAGACCATCGCCGCCGGGATTCCGGTGCATGAACGCATGGAAGCCGTTTCGCTGATCCACGACGGCGCCCGCTGCTACGGCACCATCGTCCGCAACCTGACCAACGGCAAGCTGCTCGCCTACGTCGCCCGGGCCACCTGCATCGCCACCGGCGGCTTCGGGCGCATCTACCGGACGACGACCAATGCCGTGATCAACGAGGGCATCGGCGCCGCCATCGCCCTTGAAACCGGCGTCGTGCCGCTGGCCAACATGGAGGCCGTGCAGTTCCACCCGACCGCCATCTTCCCGGCCGGCATCCTGGTCACCGAGGGCTGTCGCGGCGACGGCGGCCTGCTGCGCGATGTCGATGGCCACCGCTTCATGCCGGATTACGAGCCAGAGAAAAAGGAACTGGCCTCGCGCGATGTCGTCGCCCGCCGCATGGAAGCCCACATCCGCAGCGGCAAGGGTGCCCGCAACCGTTTCGGCGAGCATCTGTGGCTCGACATCACGCTGCTCGGCGAAGCGCACATCAACGGCAAATTGCGCGAAGTGAAGGAAATCTGCCAGCACTTCCTCGGCATCGATCCCGCCCGCGAATGGATTCCGGTACGCCCGGCCCAGCATTATTCGATGGGCGGCATCCGCACCGACGCCCACGGCGCGGCACGCGGCCTGAAAGGCCTCTTCGCCTGCGGCGAGGCGGCCTGCTGGGATCTGCACGGTTTCAACCGGCTGGGCGGCAACTCGGTCGCTGAAACCGTCGTCGCCGGCATGATCGTCGGCGAAGCCATCGCCGATTTCTGCGCCACGCCGGAAGGCGAGATGCATGTATCGACGGCCCTGGTCCGCGACTGCTGGGAGCAGGAAAACAGGCGCTTCAGCCAGCTGGCGGCCAGCCGCGGCGAGGAAAGCGCCAGCCAGTTGCTGCTGCGCATGCAGACGATCATGAGCGAGCAGGTCGGCATCGTCCGCCATGGCGAGACGCTGACGGCGGCGGTCGATGAACTCAAATCGCTGCTCCTGCGTAGCCGGCAAATCGGCCTGCGCACCTCGGCCCCCGGCGCCAATCCGGAACTGACCTCGGCCTGGCGCCTGCAGAAGATGCTCAAGCTGGCCCTGTGCGTGGCCTACGGCGCGCTGCAACGGACGGAAAGCCGCGGCGCCCATTTCCGCGAGGATCATCCGCGGCGCGACGACGCACAATGGTTGAAGCGCACGCTGGCCTTCTGGCGCGATGCCGAACAGCGCGTGCCGACGCTCGAATACGAGGCGCTCGACGTCCGCCGCATGGAACTGCCGCCGGGCTGGCGCGGCTACGGCGCGCGCGATGCCATCGAACACCCGGAAACCGCGGCGCGCCTGGCGAAAATCGAGCAGATCCGCAATCAGCTCGGCGCTGCCGACCGCCACGCCGTGCAGCAGGCGCTGATGCCCTTCCTGCACCTGCTGCCGCCGCATCTGCGCGGCAGCAACACCCGTCTGGAGGACAACGCATGATCGGCATCCTGCATCGCCGGCGCCGGAACGACGCGCCCCGTCGCCTGGAAATCGCCGTCCTCCGCCACAACCCGGCCGACCCGGCGAGCACGCCACGGCTGCAGCAATTCACCATCGAAGAGGCGGAAGGGATGACGCTGTTCATCGCCCTCAACGAAATCCGCGCCACGCAGGACCCCTCGCTGCAGTTCGACTTCGTCTGCCGCGCCGGCATCTGCGGCAGTTGCGCGATGCTGATCGACGGCCGCCCCGGCCTTGCCTGCCGGACCCTGACCCGCGACCTCGGCCCGCGCATCACCCTGGCGCCGCTGCCGTTCTTCGAATTGATCGGCGACCTGTCGGTGAATACCGGCAAATGGATGCGCGGCACCAGCGAACGGCTGCAGACCTGGATTCACGCCAGCACGAAGGTCGATGCCGACGCCCTGGAAGCGCGCATGGAGCCGGAACTGGCCGAGGCCATCTATGAACTGGACCGCTGCATCGAGTGCGGCTGCTGTATCGCCGGCTGCGGTACGGCACAGATGCGCGAGGATTTCGTCGGCGCCGTCGGCCTCAACAAGATCGCCCGCTTCCGCCTCGATCCGCGCGACCGGCGCAGCGACGACGATTTTTACGAACTGATCGGCGACGACGACGGGGTGTTCGGCTGCATGGCCCTGCTCGGCTGCCACGACGTCTGCCCCAAGCAGTTGCCGCTGCAGACGCAGATCGCCTACCTGCGCCGTAAGATGGCCGTGCTCGGCCTGAGCTGAACGGTGCTCAGCGCACCTCGATGGTGACGCTGCGCCCGGATTTGCCGCCCGCCTTGCGCAGTCGCTCGGCAATGTCCGTATTCTGGTTCTTCAGCGCCAGATCAAGCGCCGTTTCGCCGGATTCCAGCTTGAGATTGGGATCGGCACGCTGAACCAGCAACTGCTCGACGACCGCCAGGTGTCCGTTGCGGGCCGCTGCGATCAGCGGCGTGGTGCCATTCTCGCTGGGCGCATTGATGTCGGCACCGGCCTTGATCAATACGCGAACGATATCGGCGTGGCCAGCAAAAGCGGCATAGGCGAGCGGCGTCCAGCCTGGATTGTTGAGCGCCGCCCCGGCCGTCACCAGCAGCTCGACCGACTTCAGATGGCCGCGGAAGGCGGCCAGGCGCAGCGCCGTGTCGCCGGCGGTGTTGCGGGCATTCAACTTGGCCCGCTGACGGATCAGCAGATCGACCAGCTGGTCATGCCCATCACGGGCCGCCAGCATCAGCAGGGTATTGCCATCGATATCGGTGGTATCGGCGGAAGCCCCCTTGCCGATCAGCGCCGCCACCTCGCGGCTGTCGCCCATGCACGCGGCATTGATCAGGTCGTCGTAGGTGGCCGCGGCAACCGGAGCGGAAAGCGCAAATGCCAGAATGGCCGGCAAAAGGATTGATTTCATGATGAAACGGGCCTCGAAACACCCCGGAAAAGCGTGAAAAAGTTGTCGGTCGTCGCCGCCGCCACAGCCTCTACCGACACCCCGCGCAGCCGTGCTATTTCCTCGGCGACAAAGCGGACATAGGCCGGCTGGTTGGGCTTGCCGCGGTACGGCGCCGGTGCCAGGTAAGGCGAATCGGTCTCGACCAGGATACGGTCGAGCGGGCATTTCGTGGCGACATCCTTGACGATGGCCGCATTCTTGAAGGTGACGATGCCGGAGAAGGACAGATAAAAGCCGAGGTCGAGAGCGACACGGGCCACCTCCCAGTCCTCGGTGAAACAGTGCATGACGCCACCCACCGCCCCGGCTCCCTCTTCACGCAGCAGGCGAAGGGTGTCAGACGCCGATTCGCGGGTATGCACGACCAGCGGCTTGCTGCAGCGCTTCGCCGCCTCGATGTGATTGCGGAAACGCTGCCGCTGCCATTCCGGCCTGTCCTTCTGCCAGTAGTAATCGAGGCCGGTCTCGCCGATGGCGACGACGCGCGGATGACTGGCCAGTTCGACCAGGCGCTCGACGCTCGGCTCCTCGACATCCGTGTATTCGGGATGGACGCCGACTGTCGCATACAGCCGCGAATCGCACTCGGCCAGCGCCAGCACCTGCGGAAAATCCTCGAGATTGACACCGATGCACAAGGCCAGGCCGACACCGTTGTCCTGCATGGCGGCGAGCACCTCGGGCAGGCGCTCGGCAAGGCCGGGAAAATCGAGATGGCAGTGCGAATCGACCAGCATGGCGCCGATCAGAGCGTGTGTGTCGGGCGCGACGACTGCATGACGCCGCCCAGCAGGCCTTCGATCTTGCGACGCGCTTCCTGGCCGCTTTCGTCGTTGTTGAAGTGGACGCCGATACCCTGCGCCCTGCCGTTCTGGGCACCGGCCGGGGTCACCCAGACGACGGTGCCGGCGATCGGCAGCTTGGCCGGATCGTCCATCAGCGACAGCAGCATGAAAACTTCGTCACCGATGCTGTAACTGCGGGTCGTCGGAATGAAGATGCCGCCGGCACGCAGGTGCGGCATGAAAGCCGCGTAGAGCGCCGACTTGGAATTGATGTTCAGCGACAGGACGCTGGGGCGTAGCGGCGGGGCTTTGGCTTCGCTCATCGACTATCGATTGGCAAACAGGGCACGGTATTCCAGAAAAATGCCTTCGAGAAACAGGCGCGCATTCAGTGGTTGTTCAGCTTCCCGGCGCCGCACGATGGTCGCTCGATACGACTGCATCAGGCGCGCCGGCGGAATCATAGCAGCGAGGCCGACAATTGTGGCCGCTTGCGGCAGAAAATAACGCACCGGCAAGCCATTGGCGGCGAGCATCAGGTCGACCAGCCACTTCTGCAGGCCGTCGACAATTGCCTTCAACGGCAGGCGCCCCTTGCTGTCCTTGACGGCCTTTTCGAGTTCGCCGGCCAAGACCAGCGGTTCCACCGCCTTGCCGGCAGCGAGCCGGCGGATCAGCACCTCAAGCCAGTCGGCCTGGCCGGAAGTCGCCCACTCCATGGCCAGACCCGGCGCCCCACCGGCCAGAGCCAGCCAGCGCCTGGCATCGGCGACACCCTGTTCGGCCAGCACCTGTTCGGCGCGCGCAGCGGACGGCAGCGGCACAGGCTGCACCTGGCAACGACTGCGGATCGTCGGCAGCAAACGCATAGGATCACTTGAAACCATTAAAAACAATGTACTTGGCGCAGGTTCTTCAAGTGTTTTAAGAAGTGCATTAGCCGTTGCGCGATTCATCGCCTCGGTCGGATTGACGATGATGATGCGCAAACCACCACGGTGTGTTCCGACGTTGAGGAACTCGTCGAGTGCCCGCACCTGATCGATGGTGATCTGCTGGCTGGCCTTCTTCTTGCCATCCTCAACCTCACCGTCTTCCGCCATCGCCTCCGGCTGGAGCAGACGAAAGTCCGGATGATTGCCCTGGCCATACCAGTTGCAGGCCAGACAGCGACCGCAGGCCTGACCGTCGGCCTGCGGCTGCTCACAGAGCAGGCTGGCGGCAAACTGGCTGGCCAGATCGAATTTTCCCAGACCGCGCTGCCCCAGCAGCAGCAAGGCATGCGGCATCTGCGCACGCCGTGCCTGCAAGGAGTCCCAGACTTGTTTATGAAGACTTATAACATTCATAAACAATGCTTTACAACAATCTCTTCAAGTTGTTTTCGAATAAAATCCAGCGTGTTGTTGGCGTCAATCACGCGAACCCGCTCCGGGTGAGCATGCGCCCTTTCCAGATAGGCCTGGCGTACCCTTTCATGGAAATCGGCTCGCTCCTGCTCAAAGCGATCCAGATTGCGACTGGCGACGGCGATGCGTTCGCGCGCCACCTCCAGCGGCAGATCGAAGAGCAGTGTCAGGTTCGGTTGCAGATGCTCATGCACCCAATGCTCGAGCGTTTGCAGCTTGCTCCGTTCCAGACCGCGCCCGCCGCCCTGGTAGGCATAGGTGGCATCGCTGAAGCGGTCGCAGACGACCCATTCCCCGCGCGCCAGCGCCGGTTCGATGACTTGCGCCAGATGCTCGCGCCGGGCGGCGAACATCAGCAAGGTTTCCGTTTCAAGATGCATCGCCTCGTTGAGCAGCAACTCACGCAGCTTTTCACCCAGCGCCGTTCCTCCCGGCTCGCGGGTGACCTGCACGATCAGGCCACGGGCACGCAGATGCTCGGCCAGCCATTCGACGTGACTGCTCTTGCCGGCGCCGTCGATCCCCTCGAAAGTGATGAACTTGCCTTTCACTTCCCCCCCCTTTGATATTGATTGACCGCCCGGTTGTGATCGTCGAGCGTATTGGAAAACTGGCTGCTGCCGTCGCCGCGGGCAACGAAGTACAGGGCATTCGAGTTTGCCGGATGCAGCGCGGCCCGCAGCGAGGCCAGGCCGGGCATGGCAATCGGCGTCGGCGGCAGGCCGCGGCGGGTGTAAGTATTGTAGGGAGTATCCGTCTGCAGATCGCGCTTGCGCAGATTGCCGTCGAACGCCTCGCCGAGGCCGTAGATCACCGTCGGATCGGTTTGCAGCGGCATGCCGAGGCGCAGGCGATTGACGAAAACCGCAGCAACCAGCTCGCGATCCGCCGCACGCCCCGTTTCCTTTTCGATGATCGAGGCCATGATCAATGCCTCATACGGCGTCCGGTAGGGCAGGCCCGCAGCCCGCCCGGCCCATTCCGCGGACAATCGGCGCTGCATTTCGCGTACCGCCCGTGCCAGCAGATCGAGCGAACCCGATTTCTTGTCGAACAGATAGGTATCCGGGTACAGCCAGCCCTCCAGATACGGGTATTCGAGACCGAGCCGGCGGCTGATTTCGGCTTCGCTCAGGCCCCGGCTGTCGGGCAGGAGATCCGGATGGGCATCCAGCCGGGCACGCCACTGGCGCCAGGTCCAGCCCTCGATCAGCGTGACATCGCCCTGCGTGACCTTGCCGCGGGTCAGCTTGTCCAGCAACTGCCGGGCGGTAACCCCCCGGTTGACCGAATAGCTGCCCGCCTTGATGCCGGTATCGGCGCCCTGCAGGCGGGCCACCAGCAGCAACAGGGTCGGTTGCAACTCGATGCCGGCAGCGCGCATCTCACCGATGGCGGCGCGCAGGCTGCTGCCGGCTGCTACATGGAAATCTGCAGGCGAATCGCGCAGGGCCAGCGGCTGGTTGATCCACCACCACAGACCGCCGGCTGCGATAGCGAGCAGCAGCAGGGTCAGGAGGAGTAGTTTTTTCAGGAAACGCAAGGGAACTCGTTGGCAGCGGGCGGGTCTTGCCCGTGTGAAACGAGCAGGTGAATTCGGACGATATAATATCGCAAACCCCTCAGGAGCCCCCATGAACCCCAATTGGCGCAGTTTTCTCGAATCGACGGAAGCCGTTTTCGCCGGCGATTCCCCCGAAGTACAGAGTTTTGGCGATGCGGCCGGAGAACTGCTGGCCGCCGGACGGCAGACAGTCATCGTCCCGCTGACCCACCTGGCCCTGATCGAGGCGAGCGGTGAGGAAGCCAAGTCATTCCTGCACAGCCAGTTCACCAGCGACGTCAATCATCTGCAGGAAGGCCAGGCGCAGCATGCCGGCTGGTGTTCGGCCAAGGGGCGCATGCAGGCCAGTTTCGTGCTCTGGCGCACCGGCGACAGCTACCGCCTGCAACTGGCAGCCGACCTGCTCGAGGCGACACTGAAGCGTCTGCAGATGTTCGTATTGCGTGCAAAGGTCAAGCTTTCGGCACAGGGCGACCTGGTACTGCTCGGCCTTGCCGGCGAACAGGCTGCCGAGGCACTGGCCGATGCCGGCCTGCCAGCGCCGGTAGCACCGATGGACACCGTCGCAGCCGATGGCTGCAGCGTGCTGCGCCTCGATGCCGGACGCTTCGTTGTCGTTGCCCCGGCTGCCGCCGCTCCCGGCCTTTGGCAGAAGCTGACAATCAAGGCCCGGCCGGCAGGCACGCCAGCCTGGCGCTGGCTCGACGTGCAGGCGGCGTTCCCGCTGGTGACGCTCGCCACCAAGGAAGAGTTCGTACCGCAGATGGCCGATTTCGAGAAGATCGGTGGCGTCAGCTTCCACAAGGGCTGTTATCCCGGCCAGGAAATCGTTGCCCGCACCCAGTATCTGGGCAAGGTCAAGCGTCACCTCTACCGCCTGAACAGCCGTGTCGCCCTGCAGGCCGGCGACGACCTCTATTCGCCGGACAACCTCGACCAGGCCAGCGGCAAGGTGATGAGCGCAGCCCCTGCTCCGGACGGCGGCTTTGTCGCACTGGCCGTGGTCCAGTCGAATTTTGCCGCCAATCTTCATCTGGGCTCACGGGAAGGCCCGCAGGTCGAAGCCGCTGCCGTCAACCCGGCCTGACCCGCCGGCATGTGTCTGATCGTCGTCGGCTGGCGAGCCCATGCGGACTATCCGCTGGTGGTCGCTGCCAACCGCGACGAGTTCCACGCCCGGCCCAGCGCCGATGCGGCAGCCTGGCCGGAGGCGCCGGCAGTGTTCGGCGGCCGCGATCTGGAAGCCGGCGGCACCTGGCTGGGTATCCGCCGCGACGGCCGTTTTGCCGCCGTCACCAATGTCCGCGAACCGGGCGTCAGCAAAGGCCAGCACTCACGCGGTCTGCTGACGCGCGATTTCCTGCTCGGCGAGTTGCCGGCCATCGACTACGCGCAAAATCTCGACGGCAGCCTTTACTCGGGATTCAACCTGCTGTTGGGCGACGGCGACAGCCTCGTCTATTGCTCCAATCGCGACGGCGCGCCGCGCCTTCTGGCGCCTGGCGTCTATGGCCTGTCCAATCACCGTCTCGACAGCCCCTGGCCGAAACTGCTGGCGGCCCGTCGTCAGGCAGGGCGGGCAAGGCAGCGGCGAAGCCCTGACGGGCCGCTCTTCGCGCTTCTCGCCGACGATGCCATCGTTGCCGACGAGCAACTGCCACGCACCGGTGTCACGCTCGAATG
>WBUO01000088.1 GCA_008933675.1 Dechloromonas sp. | reverse complement strand
GCTGGACGTGGTCGAGCAGGCGACCCGGCGTGGCGACCAGGATGTCGACGCCACGGCGCAGGTTGGCGATCTGCGGATTGATGCCGACGCCACCGAAGACAGCCAGCGAGTTGATCGGCAGATGCTTGCCGTAGGTTCGCACGCTCTCCTCGACCTGGATCGCCAGTTCGCGGGTCGGCGTCAGCACCAGCACGCGCGGCGTCTTGGCAATGCGCGTCAGGCGATCGTTCGGGCCGCTGGCGAGCAGGTGCAGGATGGGCAGCGTGAAGCCGGCGGTCTTGCCGGTACCGGTCTGCGCCGTGGCCATCAGATCGTGGCCGGCGAGCACGGCGGGAATCGCCTGCTGCTGGATCGGCGTCGGCGTGTCGTAGCCCTGTTCGGCAACGGCGCGCTGGATTTCGGCCTTCAGGCCGAGTTCGGAAAACAACATGGGGTACTCCGGGGAAATGGGGTGATGACCGCGCGGGCGGTCGAAAGATTCAGCGGACGCCTTCGACGTAGTAGTCGATGCGACCGCGCGGGGCAAGGTATTCGACGATGTCGACCGGCAGCTTGGCCGGGCTGATCGCCGCCGAGATGGAGATATCGGTTTCGCGCAGGTCGAGCAGCAGGGCTTCGTTGCGCGGCACACCGGGGTCGTGCAGCATGATCAGCGGGTGCAGCAGATCGCGGCTGTTGCTCTCGACGACGAGGCCGATGCTGCCGTCGCTGAGGGTGACGAAGCTGCCCGGCGGATAGACGCCGATCGCCTTGACGAACAACTGCAACAGTTCCGGATCGTAGCCATCCTTTTCCTGTTTGAACATGTAGGCCACGGCTTCGGCCGGCGTTCTGGCCGCCTTCAGGTCGAACGGGTTGCACAGGTTGTCGTAACGGTTGGCGATCGCTGCGATGCGCGCCAGCCGCGGAATCCTGGCACCGGACAGGTGGTTGGGAAAACCCTGGCCATCCCAGCGCTCATGGTGGCAGGCAATGACGTTCCGCACCGCCACCGGCAGGTCGTTGATGGCCGCTGCGTGCTTGATGCCGTAACCGACGTGCGCCTGGTAGAACTGCTCTTCGGCGGCCGTGCGCTGGGGGTTGCGCAGCACGCGCGGCGGTACGTCGATCTTGCCGAGGTCGTGGAACATGGCACCCAGGCCGAGCCAGCGCATTTCCTCCTCGCCCAGGCCGGCCGCCTTGCCAAGCAGCAGCGACAGGACGACGACGTTCATCGCATGATGCGCCGGCCCCGGCTCCTTGATCTTCATGTTGACCAGATGCACGGCGACGCTCTCGGCGTTGATCAGGCCGCCGACCATCCGGCCGACGGCGCCCTTGGCCTTGCCATAGCATTCCTGCGGCCGCGAGCCGAGATTGCGCAGGATCTCGCCAAGGCCTGTCGCCTCCTCCTCGAACAGCCGCTCGCAGCGTGCCAGCCCCTCGCGTTGGGCACGCACCTGCTCGGTACGCGAACGCTTGGCATCGAGCATGGAGTCGAGTACCGAGGACGAGAAATCGAATTCCTCCGCGGCTGTTTGCTCGTCGGCCTCCGGCAGCGGCCGGACGGTGCTGCGCTCGGGATCCCATTCGACCGTCTTCAGGCCGAGGCTGCGCAGTACCTTGATCTGTTCCTCGTTGGCCAGCAGGAAACGGTTGAGCAGGAAGGGATGGTCGAGCCAGCGCAGTTCGCCCAGCGAGATGAAGACGCCGGGCTGCAGACGGTCGACCGATACCGTGTGTTTCATCCGCCGAGCAGCGACAGGCCGCGCTCGAGGTCGGCCTGCAGATCCTCGACCGCTTCCAGGCCGACCGCGATGCGCAGCAGGCCTTCGTTGATGCCGGCGGCAGCCCGGGCTTCCGGGGAAATTCGGCCGTGCGTGGTCGAGGCGGGATGGGTGATGGTGGTCTTGGTGTCGCCGAGATTGGCGGTGATCGACAGCAGGCGGCAGTTGTCCACCACCGTCCAGGCCTGCTCGCGGGCGCCCTTGACCTCGAAGGAGACGATCGCGCCGCCGCTGGCCTGCTGCGTCTGCGCCAGCGCGTATTGCGGGTGCGACGGCAGCCCCGGGTAGAAGACGCGGGCAACCTTGGGATGCGCTTCCAGCCAGTGGGCGAGGCGGGTGGCGTTGGCGGCCTGCGCCTCGATCCGGATCTTCAACGTTTCCAGGCCCTTGAGCAGGACCCAGGCGTTGAACGCCGACAGCGTCGGCCCGGCGGTACGCAGGTACTTGAAGACTTCCTCGGTCAACTTCTTCGGCCCGCAGACGGCGCCGCCGAGGACGCGCCCCTGGCCGTCGATGTACTTGGTCGCCGAATGGACGACGAGGTCGGCGCCCATTTCGAGCGGTTTCTGCAGGATGGGCGTGCAGAAGCAGTTGTCGACCGCAACCAGGATGCAGCGGGCGTGGGCGATTGCACTCAGCGCCCGGATATCGGCGATTTCGGTCAGCGGATTCGACGGCGTTTCCAGGAAGAACAGCCTGGTTTCCGGGCGGATCGCCGCTTCCCAGGCTGCCGGATCGGTATGCGAGACGAAGGTGGTGGTGATGCCGGTACGCGACAGGATGTTGCTGAACAGCTGCACGGTGGCGCCGAACAGGCTGTTCGAGGCGACGATGTGGTCGCCCTGCTTGAGGTGCGCCAGGCACAGCGCCATGATCGCCGCCATGCCGCTGGCGGTGGCAACGCAATCCTCGGCGCCTTCGAGGGCCGCCAGGCGTTCCTCGAACATGCTCACGGTCGGATTCGAGAAACGCGCGTAGACGTTGCCTTCCTCCTCACCGGAGAAGCGCTTCGCCGCCTGCGCGGCGCTGCCGAAGACGAAGCTCGAGGTCAGGTAAAGCGCCTCGGCGTGCTCGCCGAACTGGCTGCGCTCCTGGCCGGCGCGGACGGCCAGCGTCTCGGGGCGGTAGTTCGGCGTTTCGCTCATGACTCCTGCCCGCCATTGCTGAGGCCGAGCACCATCTGTTCGGACGAGCGACTGTCGCTCTCGTCGTCGCCGCTCTTCGCCGGCTTGCCGCTGCGCTTGTTTTCCGCGGCATCGAGGTAATAGCTGTCGATGTCGCCGGTGATGTAGCAGCCATCGAAACAGGAAGCATCGAAGACCGTCAGGTCGCTGCGCAGCATGGTCACCGATTGCTTCAACGCATCGATATCCTGATAGACGAGTGCATCGGCACCGATCTCGGCGGCGATCTGGGCATCGGAACGGCCCGTGGCGATCAGCTCCGAACGGGTCGGCATGTCGATGCCGTAGACGTTCGGAAAACGCACCGGCGGCGCGGCCGAAGCGAAGTACACCCGGGTGGCCCCTGCCGCCCGCGCCATTTCGACGATTTCGCGGCTGGTCGTACCGCGGACGATGGAGTCGTCGACGAGCAGCACGCGCTTGCCCTTGAATTCCTGACCGACGGTGTTGAGCTTCTGGCGCACCGACTTCTTGCGCATGGCCTGGCCGGGCATGATGAAGGTGCGACCGACATAGCGGTTCTTGACGAAACCTTCGCGGAACGGGATGCCCAGCTTCTGCGCCAGTTGCATCGCCGACGGCCTGCTGGAATCGGGAATCGGAATGACGACGTCGATCTCGTCGACGGGAATGTGCTGCGCCACCTTGTCGGCCAGCAGTTCGCCCATGGCCAGACGCGCTTCGTACACCGAGACGCCGTCGATGACGGTGTCCGGACGGGCCAGATAGACGTATTCGAAAATGCACGGCGCATACATCGGCTGCTGCGCGCACTGGCGGCTGTGCAACTGGTGGTTGAGGTCGATGAACACCGCCTCGCCCGGCTCGATGTCACGCACGACCTGGAAGCCCAGCGTATCGAGAGCCACCGATTCGGACGACACCAGATATTCGGTGCCCTCCGCTGTTTCGTTCTGGCCGTAAATCAGCGGCCGGATGCCGTGCGGATCGCGGAAGGCGAGCAGGCCGTAGCCGGCGATGATGGCGACGACCGCGTAGGCACCGCGGCAACGCCGATGGACACCGGCAACCGCCTGGAAGATGCTGTCGACATCCAGCTCGTAGCCGTGCGCAGCGGATTGCAGTTCATGCGCCAGCACGTTGAGCAGGACTTCGGAATCGGAGTTGGTATTGATGTGCCGGCGATCGAGCCGGAACATCTCGTCCTTCAGTTGCTCGGCATTGGTCAGGTTGCCGTTGTGACCGAGGACGATACCGAACGGCGAATTGACGTAGAAAGGTTGCGCCTCGGCAAAGTTGTAGGCTGAACCGGCCGTCGGGTAGCGGACATGACCGATACCGCAGTTGCCCGGCAAGGCGCGCATGTTGCGGGTGCGGAAGACATCGCGCACCAGTCCCGGCCCCTTGTGCAGGTGAAAGGTGTTGCCTTCCGCGGTGGCTATCCCTGCCGCGTCCTGGCCGCGGTGCTGGAGCACCATCAGCCCGTCGTAAAGCAACTGGTTGACCGGCGTTGTCGCCATTACACCGAGAATCCCGCACATAGTCTGTTCCTGCCTAACTGAATCGAATTCGTTTCGCCAGATCGTCCGGCAGCCATTGCCGGGCGACCATCACGGCCGTTTCCAACGGCGGCGCCAGCGCCGCCTCCTGCCACCAGGGCTGCCTCGGGGCCGCCGTCATGCCGGCCAGGGCGACCAGGACGAGGACCACCAGCACACCGCGCGCCAGGCCGAAGAGCATGCCCAGCAGCCGATCCGAAACGGTCAGCCCGAGTGCCTTGACCATGGAACCGATCGCCAGCCGGACCAAGGCCATGACGACCAGCACCCCGACAAAAACCAGTACGCAGCCGGCCAGCATGCGCACCGCCGGATCGGTCACACCGCCGAACAGCTGGCGCCCGACCTGCTCGCCAAATTCGATGGCGGCGAAAATGCCGAGCCCCCAGGCGAGCAACGCAATGATCTCGCCGATGACACCGCGCCAGAGACCGAACAGCAGCGACACCCCGACGATTGTGATGACGACGTAGTCGAAGACCGTCATTGCCGGGCGGCGACGACGCCGGAGACGCCGATCTTCTGCATTCTGGCCAGCGCCTTCTCGGCTGCCTCGCGGCTGGCGAAGGGACCGGCGCGCACGCGCGTCTTGCGGCCCTGCGGCGTATCCAGCGGCTCGCTGTAGACCTTGATACCCTGCTCCGCGAGCTTGGCTTTGAGATTCTTCACGTTGGCTTCGCTGCTGAAGGCACCAATGAGCACCAGGTACTCACCACCAGCCTTGGTGGATGAGGAGTCAACCGCCTGACCGGCAAGAATGGCGGCAGCCCGCCGGGCCTCCTCGCCCTTCGCATCATCGGCGCGGGCGGCTGGCTTGTCCGCAGGTTTGTCTGCCGGTTTGCCAGCAGTTTTTTCAGCGGCCTTGTCGATCGTCTTTTCGGCAGGCTTGGCGACAGGTTTTTCCGGTGCCTTGTCGAGCGGTTTTTCCGGTGCCTTGGCAGCAGGCTTCTCTTCGCCCTGCTCACGCACCACCTCGACGACACGGCTATTGGCCTGCACTTCCGGCTTGGCAGTGACCGCCGGCGGCGCCTCGGGCGCTTTTGCAGCCGGCCGGTCGACGGACTCGACAGCGAATTTGGGAACGAATGGCTTCTCGTCCTGGCCGGGAATGCGAATCTCGACATCCTGCAGCGCCTGACGCGGCTCATGATCCATCACCATCGGCAGGACCACGGCAACGACGGAAACGAAGGCGACCGCACCTACCAGCCGGCGCCGGGCACGTTTTTCGAGATGCTGCTGGGCTTCGTTGTCTTCCATGAATCAGGGCTTCTTCCGCAACGCAGTGAGCGCCTCGGCTACCGTGTAGAACGAACCAAAGGCGGCAATTCTATCACTTTCGGCGGCCTGCCCCTTGGCCGCCAGCATCGCCGCGGTGGCCGATTCATGACAGATCACCTCACCGCCGAGATTGCCTTCGGCGATGATTGCCGCCAACCGCCCGGCCGGCGTGCCGCGCGGGCCACCCAGGGTCGCCACATGCCAGACGTCGATCCGCCCGCGCAACGGCGCCAGTGCGCCGGCAATATCCTTGTCGGCCAGCATGCCGACCACCGCATGGGTGCGGTCGAAGAATCCCATGCTGGCGAGGTTGTCGGCCAGCACCTTGATGGCCTGCGGATTGTGTCCAACATCGAGGACGATGGCCGGCTTGCCCGGCACGACCTGGAAGCGGCCGGCCAGTTCGGTTTCGATCAGCCCCGGGCGGATCGCCTGCATGGTCACCGGCAATTTGTCGGCAATGGCTTCGAGCGCTGCCAGTGCCACCGTCGCGTTGTATAACTGGGTCGGGCCGCGCAGGCCGGGATAGGCCAGCGAGCGCTTGACCAGCTGCTCACCGTTGCGGCACCACCAACGCCACTGCAGGCGGTTCTCGGCGGCTTCGGCGCCCGGTCGCTCGAAGCCGAAGTCACGGCCTAGCAGCCGGAGGTCGGCGCCGATTGCCGCGGCATGGTCGAGCAGGCGCTGCGGCGGCTGCGGATCGGCACACAGGGCCGGCTTGCCGGCGCGGTATATGCCGGCCTTTTCGAAGCCGATGGATTCACGGTCGGGACCGAGCCAGTCGGTATGATCAAGCGCTACCGTAGTGACGATGGCAGCGTCAGGTTCGTAGGCATTGACCGCATCGAGCCGGCCGCCGAGGCCGACTTCCAGCACCGCTGCCTCGACGCCGGCGGCGGCGAAGACTTCCCAGGCTGCCAGGGTGCCGAACTCGAAATAAGTCAGCGCCACGCCGCTCGTCTGGCGCGCCGCCTCGACCTTGGCGAAGGCCGCGCACAGCGCTTCGTCGCTGGCCGGCACGCCGTTCAGACGCACCCGCTCGTTGTAAGCCAGCAAGTGCGGCGAGGTATAGCAACCGACCGTGTAGCCGGCCTTGCCGATGATGTTTTCCAGGTAGGCGCAGGTCGAGCCCTTGCCGTTGGTGCCGCCGACGGTGATCACCGGGCAGTGCTGCACCTGGCCGAGTCGCGCCTTGACCGTGCGGATACGCTCGAGCCCCAGCTCGATGCCGGCCTGTCCTTTCGGATGCAGGCCTTCGAGGTGGGCCAGCCAATCTTGGAGAGTCATCAGTTGCCAGTTGCTAGTTGTCAGCGGCAGATTGCCCATCATCAAAGCCAGCTATTGATCCTGCCGATAACTGACAACCAGTAAGCCACAACTCGCTCAAGCAGCTGCCGGCTGCTTGAGCAGCAGCGCCAGCGTGCGCGCCACCTGGTCACGCAGTTCGCGGCGATCGACGATCATGTCGATGGCGCCCTTCTCGAGAATGAATTCGGAACGCTGGAAACCTTCCGGCAGTTTTTCGCGCACCGTCTGCTCGATGACGCGCGGACCGGCGAAACCGATCAACGCCTTCGGTTCGGCGATGACCACGTCGCCGACGAAAGCGAAAGAGGCCGAAACGCCGCCCATGGTGGGATCGGTGAGAATCGAGATGAAGGGCAAGCCGGCTTCCGAGAGTTTGGTCAGGGCAGCTGTCGTCTTCGCCATCTGCATCAGCGAGAACAGGCCTTCCTGCATGCGCGCACCACCCGAGGCGGTAATGCAGATGAAGGGCATCTTCTGCTCGACCGCGACCTGGACGCCACGGACGAAACGCTCACCGAGCACCGAGCCCATCGAGCCGCCCATGAAGTCGAACTCGAAGGCGGCGGCGACGACCGGCATGCTCTTGATGGCACCCTGCAGCACGACCAGCGAATCGCTTTCACCGGTATCGCGATTGGCCTCCATCAGGCGATCCGGATACTTCTTGGAATCCTTGAACTTCAGGCTGTCCACCGGCACCACCTCGGTGCCTATCTCGAAACGGCCTTCCGGGTCGAGCAGTACGTCGAGGCGCTGGCGGGCGTTGATGCGATGGTGATGGCCGCACTTCGGACAAACCTGCAGGTTGTTCTGCAGGTCGGTCGCGTAGAGCACCGCCTCGCAGGCCGGGCACTTGCTCCACAGGCCCTCGGGCAGATTGCCGCGGCGCTGCTGAGCACCCTGTTCGCGTTTGATCTTCGGGGGCAGCAGTTTGGTCAGCCAGCTCATTTTTTCACCTCATCCACACCGCGACGGATGTCTGCAACCAACGCCTTGACGTTGGCACAGGCTGTTTCCGCGGTTGATTTCTCGATCTCTTCGATAATCCGGCTGCCGACGACGACGGCATCGGCAAAGGCAGCAATGCGCGCGGCGGTGGCCGCGTCGCGGATGCCGAAGCCGACACCGACCGGCAGACCGGTCTGTTCGCGGATCAGCGGCAGCTTCTGCGCCACCGCCTCCACATTCAGCGCGCCGGAACCGGTCACGCCGGCCAGCGACACGTAATAGACATAACCGCTGGCGATCTTGGCCGTGTGGGCGATGCGCTCGGCGCTGGAAGTCGGCGCGATCAGGAAGATCGGATCCATGCCGTTGGCCTTCATCGCGGCGCCGAAGCGCTCGGCTTCCTCGGGCGGGTAATCGACCACCAGCACGCCATCGACGCCCGATTGCGCGGCCTTTTCGGCGAACGCCGTCAGGCCCATGGCCTCGATCGGATTGGCGTAGCCCATCAGCACCACCGGCGTTTTATCGTCCTCGGTGCGGAAGCGGGTCACCAGTTGCAGCACCTTGCGCAGGCTCATGCCCTTGGCCAGCGCCCGCTCGGACGCGCGCTGGATGGTCGGGCCGTCGGCCATCGGGTCGGAGAAGGGAACCCCCAGTTCGATGATGTCGGCGCCGGCTTCGACCAGCGCGCGCATCAGCGGCACGGTCAGGTCGGCGTCGGGATCGCCGGCGGTAATGAAGGGAATCAGCGCCTTGCGGCCCTCGCCTTGCAGGCGTGCGAAAGTGTGTTGGATACGCGACATCAGAATACGATCCCCGACTTCTCGGCCACGGTGTGCATGTCCTTGTCACCCCGGCCGGAGAGGTTGACCAGCAGAATCTTGTCTTTCGCCAGTGTCGGCGCCAGCTTCATCGCATAGGCGATGGCGTGGCTCGACTCCAGCGCCGGGATGATGCCTTCCAGACGACACAGGTCGTGGAAGGCCTTGAGCGCCTCGTCGTCCTTGATCGGCTGGTATTCGGCGCGGCCGATGTCCTTCAGCCAGGCGTGTTCCGGGCCGACGCCGGGATAGTCGAGGCCGGCCGAGACCGAATGCGTCTCGATGATCTGGCCGTCTTCATTCTGCAGCAGGTAGGTGCGGTTGCCATGCAGCACACCGGGCACGCCGGCGGTCAGCGAGGCCGCGTGCATGCCGGTCTCGATGCCGGAGCCGGCGGCTTCGACACCGATCAGGCGGACATCCGGCAGGTCGATGTAGGGATAGAAAATGCCCATCGCGTTGGACCCGCCGCCGACCGCAGCGATCACCGCATCCGGCTGGCGCCCGGCCATTTCCGGCATCTGTTCGAGGCATTCCTCGCCGATGATCTTCTGGAAGTCGCGCACCAGCATCGGGTAGGGGTGCGGGCCGGCAACCGTGCCGATGATGTAGAAGGTGTTGTGGATGTTGGTGACCCAGTCGCGCATCGCTTCGTTGAGCGCATCCTTCAGCGTCTTCGAGCCGGATTCGACCGGCACCACCTTGGCGCCGAGCAGCTTCATGCGATAGACGTTGGCCGCCTGGCGACGTACGTCCTCGCTGCCCATGTAGACGACGCACTCGAAGCCGTAGCGGGCGGCCACCGTGGCGGTGGCGACGCCGTGCTGGCCGGCGCCGGTCTCGGCGATGACGCGCGGTTTGCCCATGCGCTTGGCGAGCAGGGCCTGGCCGATGCAGTTGTTCACCTTGTGCGCGCCGGTGTGGTTCAGATCCTCGCGCTTCAGATAGATCTGGGCGCCGCCGCAGATCTCGGAGAGACGCTTGGCGTGGTAGATCGGCGACGGACGGCCGACGAAATGCTTGAGTTCGTAGTCGTACTCGGCGCGGAAGGCCGGGTCGGCCTGGGCCGCAGCGTAGGCGGCCTTCAGTTCATCGAGCGCGCCGAACAGCGTTTCGGCAACGAAGACGCCACCGTAGGGACCGAAATGGCCGCTGGCGTCGGGAAAACTGTAATGCGATTGGGACATGGCGAAACTCCTGGAAAATGGGTGAACGGGAACCGGCGAACGTCCCGCTTCAGGGATGGTTCGCCAGGTGACGCCGCCAACAGGTTCGGGTGATACCGCCCACCGATTTCCGCATAACTTTCCTAAACTTCGCCGATCGCCGCATCGGCTGCCCGGACGGCAGCGACAAAAGCGGCGATCTTCTCGTGATCCTTGATCCCCTTGCCCGCTTCGACACCCGACGAGACATCGACCGCCACCGGTCGCACCCGACGGATCGCCTCACCGACATTGTCCGCGTGCAGCCCGCCGGAAAGCACCAGATGACCGGGCAAACCGGGCGGAATCAGCGTCCAGTCGAACACGTGACCACCACCGCCGTAGCCCTCCACGAAGGCATCGAGCAACAATCCCCTGGCGTCCGGAAACGAGCGCGCGAATTCTACCAGATCGAGTCCCGGCCTCACCCGCGCCGCGCGCAGCCACGGTCTGGCGAACTGGCGACAATAGGCTGCGTCCTCGTCGCCATGGAACTGCAGTACATTGAGCGGCACCGCGGCGCAGGCCGCCAACACCTCCGCCGGTGTCGCATTGACGAACAGGCCGACGGTATCGACGAAGGGCGGAATCCGCTGCGCCAGCTCGGCGGCCCGTGCCGGCGTCAGGTAACGCGGACTGGACGGGTAGAAGACAAAACCGATGGCGTCGGCGCCAGCGGCGATGGCGGCATCGACATCCGCTTCCCGGGTCAGGCCGCAGATCTTGATTCGGGTTTTCATGTCAGCAATCCATCGAGCACATCGTCGCTGGGCTCGGGCAGCCCCCAGTGCGGTTCGTAAACCGGCCCGCGGAAATACAGGCCGTCTGGCGCAAAGGTCGGTGCCGCCAGCGTCCGATCCTTCATCTGCAGCAATTCCTCAATCCAGTCCGGGGCCTGCGCGCCCTTGCCGATATAGACCAGCGTACCGACCAGGTTGCGCACCATGTGGTGCAGGAAGGCAGAAGCGGCGAAGTCGAAGACGAGCAGCGCACCGCATTGCCGCACGCTGGCGTGTGTCATCAGTTTGACCGGCGACCTGGCCTGGCAGCCGGCGGCACGGAAGGCGGAAAAATCATGCTCACCAGGCAGCTGGGCGCAGGCATCCTGCATCGCTGCCAGATCGAGCGGCAGATGGAACCAGCCGACCCGGCCATGCCACAGACCGGGCCGCTGCGGCCGGTTGAGCAGCAGATAGCGATAGCGCCGGCCATGGGCGCTGAAGCGGGCATGGAAGTCGTCACCAACCGGCTGCGCCCAGCGCACCGCAACACCGTCGGGCAGATGCGAATTGACGCCGCGCACCCAGGCACTGAGCGGTCGCTCGACCGGTGCATCGAAATGCACGACCTGTTGCGTCGCATGCACGCCGGCGTCGGTCCGCCCGGCGCACAGCGTGCCCACCGGCTGGCCGGCGATGGCGGTCAGTGCCGTCTCCAGCGCATCCTGCACCGTACCGCCGCCAGCCTGGCTCTGCCAGCCACGGAAGGCGGTGCCGCAATACTCGATGCCGAGCGCCACTCTCATACCAGCAACAGCCCCAGCAGGCCGGTGGCGGCCAGGGCAACCAGCAGCGAATCGCGCGCAGTCCAGCACGGCAGCGCCAGATGCAGCATCTCCGGGCCGTCGACCGGCATTGCCTCGGCACGCAACATGCGCCGCCAGCCACCCCTCTCCGGTGCGACCTTGAGATGATCGAGGACCAGGGCCAGGCGTACAACCAGACGCTCGGTGTCGAGACCGAGTCTGCGACTCGGCTGCAGCAGCCCCCACAAGCCGCTGACCAGGCCGTCACGGCCGAGGCGATGAAAGAGCCAGGCCAGACAGCCGAGCATGACAATCAGCCGTAACGCATGCAGATTGGCGTCGGCAACGCCTTCATAGGTCGGCGCCCAGGGCTGCTCGTGAAATGCTTCTCCAGGAACGTTATAAGCAAGGATCAGCCAGAGCGTCACCAGGAGCCAGCGTGCACGGCGGACGTAACCCCACCATGGACGCAGCACACCACCACCGACTATCAACACGCCGGCCGCCAACAGCAACACGCCAGCGTAGCCTAGCGCCTGCAACGCAAGCACCGCGGCCAGCCAGATGATCAGGGCACAGGAAGGATGCAAATCGGACTCCCAGAATGCACATGGCCCCTCACGGGGCCATGTGCCGTTCGCAAGCCGCGATTCTACTCGCCTATGCGGGCGAGTATCGCCTGCGCCTGCTCGACCAGATCCGGCGAACCTTCGCCGAGCACTTCCTGCAGCAACTCGCGCGCCCCTTCGAGATCGCCCATCTCCTCGTAGGCCTTGGCCAGATCGAGCTTGGTATTGACCTCTTCCCATTGCGCATCGTGCGCAGCGGCCTCGCCCACCGGTGCGACCTGCTCCGTGGCAGGAACATCGCCGACGGCCGGAGCTGGCTCGGCCCCAAGATCAAGGTTGATCGAACCGATATCGAAGTCGGGCGGCATCATCGGCTGGCCGAGGAAGACCGAGTCAGTCAGATTGACGTCGAATTCAACCGAGTCGGAATCGGCCGTCGGATTTACCAGTGTCTGCGCAAACCTCTGGCCATCGGCTGCGGGCTCCTCGCTGAAAGAAAGCGGCTCGGCAACAGCTTCAGCTCCCATATCCCCTGCCGGCAGGTTGACGATGGTATCTGTGCCCGCACTGTCGAGATGGGTATCGACGGCAGTATCGGTCGCCGCATTGTCATTACCACCAAAATCGAACTCGACCATCGGTTCCGGTTCAGCCGCTGGCTCTTCCTCTTTCTTTTCCGCGGGCGGCTGTTCCCCGCCGACGAAAGTGCTGGCGGCAGCCTCCATGTGCAGTTCGATATCCTCTTCGGACGGGAGCGGCATGACCAAGGTTCCTTCGGGAGAAAAGTCATGTCCAGCGCCATCATCGGTCATGACAGGCTCTTCCGAGGCAAAAGCCTCATCCGCAGCCAGACCGATATCGAGAATATCCTCTTCCGGCATTCGCAACTCGCCGACCGTCGTCGCCGCAGCGGCCAGCGGAACATCTCCGGATATATCGAAATCAAGGGCATCCCCGGCGTCGGCAACGGCCGGCGCAACATCTGCAACCGGCAGATCATCAACCACGGGTGCAGCGGCCGGTTCGTCCGGTGGAACACCGAGATCGAAATCAAGTCCGCCAAGATCCAATGACGCATCCGGCTCCGCAGCGGACTCGGCAGCATCGGTCGCCACCTCGGGTTCGCCGAGCACCAGCGTATCGCGCTCGAATTCGTCAGCCACAGCAAGCTCTTCCGCTTCAGGAGACGCTTCCTTCGCTTCCTCAAACCCTTCGCTACCGGATGCCTCGGCCATTTGCGCGAAGGCACCGGGCGCCATGGTCAATGTGGCACGCCCCACGTCCTTGGCCGAGACGACAAGCGTCTCATCGGCATTGAACGCCGGCGCCTTGACCGCCACACCAGCATAGAGGGGATTGCTCGGATCAAGACCGACGCCCAGCGCGGCGACCTTTTCCCAGTCAGCACCAACTCCACCGGTCTGGGCATAAAGCTCGCTGGCCAGGGTTTCGAACTGCTTCACGCTGCGCCGGTTGGCATAGATTTCCAGCAACTTGGCATGAATCGCCGTGCGTTGCGGATCCTTCTGCAGAGCTTCGAGAAGGATTTCCTCGGCCTGCGTGTCACGCCCGTAAGCCATGTACACATCGGCCTCGGCAACCGGATCCACCTCGTCAGTATCGATGGTTCCCGGTCCGGTCTGACTGAAATCGCCAGTCTGCGGCGGCGTATTGGCCGTATCAACGCTCTGACCGCCAGTCATGCGGAAGACCGAATTCGGCCCCAGGCTGGATGGGCCGGGAGCGGCCGTGGTTTCGAGGCTGGCCGTATCGCTACGGCGACGACGATAGATGAAGTAGCCAGCAAGCAATGCAAGAATACCTGCACCGCCGGCGAGCGGCAGAGGATCGCCGAAGATGGCATCCAGCAAGCCCGGCTCGGGTTCCATTTCCGGCGGCGGGACTGGCGGCGCCTTGGGCGGCACAGGCTTCTCGGGCTCGGCCACCTTGCTGGCTTCGGGAGCTTTCGGCGGCTCGGCAGCAGGGGCCGGAGCCGAGGCCGGCTCAGGAGCCCTTGGCGCCTCTACCGGCACAGGCGGCTCCACCGGCTTCACTGGTTCGAGAACCTTTGCCGGCTCCGCAGTCTTGGCAACTGGAGGCGCCTCCACCGGCTTGCTTGCCTCCTTGCGAGCCGCCTGTTGCTGAAGCTCAGCCAACTGGAGATTCTTGAGCTCAACCAGCTTTTGCAGCTCGCCAACGTTCTTTTCAAGCAAAGCCAGGCGATCCTGGGCCTCTTTCAACGCCTTGTCGCGGGCAATCCGGTCAGCTTCCGCCTCGGCGCTTCCTTTGCCTGAAGCGCCAGCCGAACCAGTCACGTCGGTGCGCGCAACCTTGACCTGATCCTTCGACTGCTCGGCAGGCGCAAGCTTTTCTTCAACCCGCGCCGTAATCTGCCCGGCACTCCGTTGGCTACCAGCCACATCCTGGGCGGGAGCAGCGGCAGTGGCGCCGGCCAGTTTCTGGCGATAGGCATTCCAGTCGGCGGCTTGTGCCTGGAAGACACGTCTGGCCTCACCCTCGGGAATCGCAGCAACCGTTTCCTTCTCAGGCAACCCAAGAATCGCACCCGCCTTCAGGCGATTCATGTTGTTGCCGACAAACGCATCCGGGTTGTTGCGGAAGATGCCGACCAGCATTTGTTCAAGGGAGACCCCTTCGTGCTGGGTC
>WBUO01000472.1 GCA_008933675.1 Dechloromonas sp. | reverse complement strand
GTATCAGCAGGTCGTAATAATCCTTCGTCCGGGTATTCAGCGTACCCAGCTTGATCATGGCCTCGAGCTTTTCGGCGATGACCGTTTCCATATGATAGGCGGCGAGCTGCGGTGCGGGAAAATTCAGCAGTGTCGGATAGGTGAGGTGCTGGGGAGCCGGGGTCACGGCATCGCCAAAGCCAAGGTCAATCTGCACCTGGAGCCGGGTCCGGCCGAGCAGAACCGGCACGATGACTCGGAAGCCACCGAACTGACGGAGGGCTTGGATGGCCTCAATCTGCATTGCCTCCGGCTGGAAGTTGAGGCCGTCAGGTTCGACCTCCGTTCTGCAGATGGCCGCCACGGTGCGGCGAACGGTGGCAAGATCAGCCTCGACCCGGGCCAGCAGGTCCACGTCTCGCGTAGGCCGGGCGTCGGACCCGGCCCAGACGACGAACAGTGCCGCCCCCTTGAGCACGAAGGCGTCGGCGTACGGGGAACGGCTGAGCCGGTAGAGGTACCGTTCCAGCGCGAAACGCGTCATGAGCAGGTTGGCATCCTTGCGCTGCGCACGGGCCAGGTTGACGAGCCGCTGCTGGACCGAAGCCGGCAGATTCCTGGGGTTTGGGCAACTCGTTGCATGGCCTCCAGGTAGGGACGCATCACCCGGCTCACGCGGCAGATTTTTGCGTGGCGTTCGATTTCCGGGAGGGTGGCGCGCCGCTGGCGGAGGCAGTCGGACAGTGCCTCGACGCAGACATCGATGCCGACTTTGCTCCGGAACTTGAAACAATCCGCCACCGTCTTCGCCGGGGAATACACCCGCACCGTCCCGCCGGGCAGTTCGTGCTCCTCGATCCCGGCCGCATGGCTTACCTTTGAATACACGTGTAGCCTGACCGGAAGATCGGCAGCGCTCGGTCGCCGGTGACCGCGCGGCAGCGCAAGCCAGACCGCATGCGGGGCTTGCGTGCCGAGGCGATGGAAGACGAGCGAGGAAAGGAGGCAGACCACGCCGTCCGGGATGCGCTTGGCGACCTCGACCAGGGTTTGGTATTCAACAGCTTCAAACTTTCGGTAGCGGTAGAGCCCGCGGCTGAGCTGTGTGACCTCGCCCCGCGCGCCCAGCCGGCGGAGGTATTCGCGGGAGAAGCCACAGCCGACAAATTCCCGGGCGCGGAAAACACCCAGACTGCGTGCCGCCTCGATAGCGGCGGCGAAGCGGGTGCTTGGAGTGTTACGTTTTGCTTTCACTTATATTTAAGTGTTTACATATAGTAACACAATGCAACCCCGAACTGCACCCAAGAAAGCGAAGGTCAGTGTGAGCGTGCTGCAGCAAGCCAGCTTGGGATATCGAATGGTGTGAAAGTGGCCTGAATGGCCTGAATCACCGAACGAATTCTCCAAATATGACTCGGTGTAATGTTTCGCGATCTCTCATCGGTCATCCTGGAGCGCTGCTTCTTGAGGCGTAATCCCTTCTGAAATATTATTCCGGCCATTAATCCTTCGCCTTTGTGTCACCTGGGGACGCCAACGGCGCCGTGCGCAGCACGGTTCCTGGTGACTAAACCATCATCCCGCTGGGTTTAGCGAAGTTGTGCTTCAGGCAGAATCGACGTGACACGATTTGGTTCTCGGTAAAAAATCAGGCATGGCCCGATTCGTTGCCTTGGTTCTCATCTCAATTGCGGCCGCTTCTGCCGCCACCGCGCAATCGATAGTCGCCACTGGCCTAACTGCCGTGGGTTCTTTGGGAGGACAGTATGGCATTGGTAATGCGATAAATAGCGCAAGCCAGGTTGTTGGTCATTCGGACACCACAGGCGGTGCACAGATGCACGCATTCCTCTACTCGGGAGGCTCGGCAACCGACCTTGGGACTTTTGGTGGCGCAAACAGCTACGCCTACGGGATCAACGCTTCCGGACAAGTGGTTGGCTGGGCCGAAAATAGCTCGGGAGTTCAACGGGCCTACCTCTACTCGGGCGGTACTATCACTGATCTGGGAACCTTGGGTGGCTCCATCAGCCGGGCGTTTGGCATCAACGCCACCGGACAGATTGTTGGCACGGCCTACAATGCTGCCGAGCAGCACCGCCCGTTCCTCTACTCTGGCGGTTCTATGTTGGACCTCGGTTCCTTCGGCGGAACTTGGGGCCGCGCCATGTCGATCAATGGCAGCGGCACGGTCGTCGGCGTGTCGCAGAATGCCTCCGGAAATTCCCGAGCGTTTATCTACACCGGAGGAACGCTTCAAGACCTTGGCACGCTGGGTGGCGTCGAGAGCAATGCCAACAAGATCAATGACAACAACCAGATCGTCGGTGGATCCACTAACGCATCTGGGCAGGGCCGCGCGTTCATCTTCCATGAAGGCGTCATGACCGAGATCCCCCTGCTGGCAGGCCATACGAGTGCCTACGCCAACAGCATCAACAACCACGGCGTGGTCGTCGGT
>WBUO01000087.1 GCA_008933675.1 Dechloromonas sp. | reverse complement strand
AGCCCGTAGCCGCGGTGCAGCCGAAACCGCCGGCCGAGCGCATTGCTCCGCCGCCCGTGCCGCCGCAAACGGAGCGCCCGGCTCCCCTTTTAGATGAGGACATGCTCGCCCGACGCGCGCTGCCGGCCAACGGGATGCTGATGTAAGCACCGACGACCTGCTCCTCCCCCCCCCTTTCCCGAGAATAGGCGATACCGAAACTGGGGTCGGGCACGCGGTCCTGGCGTTGCCGGCGGGCCGCCAGCGTTGCCAGTTGCGTTTGCTGCCGAGCCAGGGCCAGTTCATGGCTGTTCCTGGCGATGGCCACCTGCCACGTTGCCGCTTCGCCGATCTCGCTCACCGACTCGCCGAGGTTGCCCGGCGGACTGATCGGCAGGGCCGGATAGCGTCGCCGAAGCACCTCGCGAGCGGCTTGCTGGCGGGAAACAGCCTGCGTCGCCTGGGCTTCGGCCTGGGCCAGGACAGCCTCGGTCAACACCGTTTCCAGACGTGCCGCATCGCCCAGTTCCTGGCGCCGCCTGACCGCCTGCAACTGGCGCTGCAACAGCGCGACCTGTGCCGCCCACTGCCTTGCCGCCGCATCCTCCCTGAGCCAGGAAAACCAGGACTGGAGGAGATCGCGCTTGATTTCATGGCGCACGATGTCGAGCGCCGTTTCCGCCCGAGCCACGCCGGCGGCACCGATTTCCGCATCGGTGGCGGCCTTGCCGGGCAAGCGCAGCGGTCGTTCGATGGCGACGTTCCACTCATTGAAGCGTTCATGGTCGCCGACCTTCGGCAGCGTCTTGCGCTGCTGGCCACCCAGACGCAGGTTCCACTCATAGTCACCGGCCTCCAGGCGTGCCCGGTTGGCGGACTCGTAACGCACATCGCTGCCGGCGGCGAGTCCGTCGGGATGGGCCAGCAGTGCCTCGCGCACGACGTCGTCCGGCGGCAAGCCGGGCAATGTGCCGGCCACGGCGATCTTGGCCCACAGGATCAGTGACATCCAAGCCAGGCGTTTCATAGCCGCCCCATTTCGATGACCGGAACCAGCCAGAAAAAGAGATTGGCGCGCGGCAATTCGGCCTTGATCAGCGCAATTGCCGCCCGCATGTCGGCCTCGCTGCCGACCGAGCGGATCACCGTGCGCGGCACGTGACCGGCAACCAGTTCGCCGGCTTCGACCAGCTCCACGGCGGCGCCGTGCCCTTCGGCCTGGCTGGCGGTAAAGCCACTGACCAGATCGGGGCGCGACAGCAGCAGGTCTTCCACCTCCTGCGCCAGTTGATTGGGCATGACCAGGGTCATCAATACGTTACTCATGCAATCCCTCATTGAGCGAGTGGTTCCGCGCGACGCCAAAGCGGCGGAAGAGAATGGGCAGCAGCACCAGGGTCAGCGCAGTCGAGGTCAGCAGGCCGCCGATGACGACGATGGCCAGCGGACGCTGCACCTCGGACCCCGGCCCACTGGCGAACAGCATGGGGACCAGGCCGAAGGTGGCGATCGAGGCAGTCATCATCACCGGCCGCAGGCGCCGCCGGGCGCCCTCGACCACGACCTCGCCAATGGACAGCCCGCGCAGCAGCAACTGGTTGAAATAGGTCACCATCACCACGCCATTGAGCACGGCAATGCCGAGCAGCGCGATGAAGCCCACCGACGCCGGTACCGAGAGGTATTCACCGGTCAACAGCAGGGCGAAGATGCCGCCGATCATGGCGAACGGAATATTCGAGAGGACCAGCAGCGCCTGCCGGACCGAGCCGAAGGTGGAGAACAGCAGGAAGAAGATCAGCGCCAGGGCAACCGGCACGACGACCATCAGGCGGGCCGCCGCCCGCTGCTGGTTCTCGAACTGCCCGCCCCAGGCCAGGCGGTAGCCGGTCGGCAAGGCGACCTCGCTGGCCACCCGGGCCTTGGCTTCGTCGACAAAGCCCACCAGATCACGGTCGCGGACATTGGACTGGATGACGACGTAGCGCTGGGCATTTTCGCGGTCCACCTTGACCGGACCGTCGATGCGCTCAATACGGGCGACGGCGGCCAGCGGCACGCTGCCGCCCGCCGGTAGCGACAGGCGCAGGGCGGCGAAATCGGCCGGCGAGGCCTGCAGACTTTCCGGCCCGCGCAGGACGACGGGAATCCGCCGCCCATCCTCAATGACCGTGCCAACGTTACGGCCTTCGAGAAGCGTCTTGAGGTCGTTCTGCACGTTGTCCACATTGAGCCCGAGGCGCCCGGCGGCCATGCGGTCAATGACCAGCTTCAGATACTGGACGCCGTCGTTCTTGAGTGTGAAGGTATCCTCGGCACCACTGATCTTGCTGACCGTGCGCTCGATGTCACCGGCCAGCCGGTTCAACTGCGCCAGATCGGGACCATAGACCTTGATCGCCAGATCGCCCCGGACGCCGGTCAACATTTCCGACACCCGCATGTCGATTGGTTGGGTAAACGAATAACCGATGCCGGGGAAATCGTTCATCACGGCCCGCAGCTGGTCGGCCAGCCACTCGGGATCCGGTTCGCGCCAGGTGGAGCGCGGGTTGAGTACCATGAAGGTATCCGTCTGGTTCAGCCCCATCGGGTCGAGACCAAGCTCGTCCGAACCCGCGCGGGCGACGATGGCCTTGACCTCCGGCACCTTGGCGAGGATCGCCTGCTGGACACGCAGGTCGAGGGCGATGGTCTGCTCCAGCGCGATCGAAGGCAGCTTCTCCAACTGCATGATCAGGTCGCCCTCGTCCATCGTCGGCATGAAGCTCTTGCCCAGAGCGAGGAAGGCGCCGCCGGCCGCAACCAGCGCTACCAGGGCAGCGACGATGTAGTACCGCGAATGCGCCAGCGCCGAATCGAGGATGCGTTCGTAGGTCCGGGCCAGTACCCTGACCAGCCAGGGTTCGTGGTGAATGCCGCGGCGGATCAGGTAGGAGGCGAGCACCGGCACCACGGTCAGCGACAGCAGGAGCGAGGTGGACAGCGCGAAGACGATGGTCAGCGCCACCGGACCGAACATCTTGCCTTCCAGCCCCTGCAGGGTGAGCAGGGGGAGAAAGACGATGATGATGATGACGATGCCCGAGGCCACCGGCATGGCCACCTCGCGCGCCGCCCGGAAAATCAGGTGCAGGGTCGGCAGCTTTTCCGGCGCCTCGGACAACTGGCTTTCGACATTCTCGACGACCACCACGGCGGCATCGACCAGCATGCCGATGGCAATGGCCAGACCACCCAGACTCATCAGGTTGGCCGACAGGCCGAACAGCTGCATCAGGATGAAGGTGGCCAGGGCCGACAGCGGCAGCATCAGGGCGACGACCAGTGCCGCCCGCAGGTTACCGAGAAAGGCGAGCAACAGGATGACGACCAGGACGATGGCTTCGAGCAGCGCCTTGGAGACGGTGCCGACCGCCCGCTGGACCAGGGTTCCACGGTCATAGAAGGGCTCGATACGTACGCCTTCCGGCAGACTGGGCGCAATCTCCGCCAGGCGCCGCTTGACACCATCGACCACCGCCTGGGCGTTGGCGCCGCGCAGGCCGAGCACCAGCCCCTGAACGGCCTCGGCCTCGCCGTTGCGCGTCACCGCACCGTAGCGGGTCAGTGCGCCATAGCGGACCTCGGCGACATCGCCGACCCGGACGATCTGAGCGCCGGCGGCTTTCACCACGATGGCCCGTACATCGTCGAGCGTAGCGATCGCCCCTTCGGCACGGACGAGCAGTGATTCCTCGCCATCGTTCAGACGTCCGGCGCCGTCGTTGCGGTTGTTTGCCGCCAGGACCGTTTCCAGTTCCGCCAGCGCCAGTCCGCGGGCCGCCAGCAGTTGTGGATTGGGCACGACCTCAAAGGTGCGCACTTTGCCACCCAGGCTGTTAACCTCGGCGACGCCCGGCAGAGTCCGCAGCTGCGGGCGGATCACCCAATCGAGCAAGGCCCGCTTCTCGTCCAGCGGCAGATCGCCCTCGACGGTAAACATGAACATCTCGCCCAGCGGGGTGGTGATCGGCGCCATGCCGCCCGTCACACCCGGCGGCAGATTACCCATGGCAGCGGCCAGACGTTCGCCGACCTGCTGGCGCGCCCAGTAGATATCTGTTCCGTCCTCGAAATCGAGCGTGATGTCGGTCAGGGCGTACTTCGAGGTCGAGCGCAGCAGGCGCTGCCTGGGGATGCCGAGCAGCTCCTGTTCAACCGGCACGGCCAGGCGGGACTCGACCTCCTCCGGGGTCATGCCCGGCGCCTTCAGAATGATCTTGACCTGGGTCGTCGATACATCCGGAAAGGCATCGATGGCCAGTCCGCGAAAAGCCTGTATGCCAGCCCCGACGAGGACCGCGGTCAATACCAGGACAAGCAGTCGCTGGGTCAGCGAGAAACGGATCAGCGCACTCAGCATCACGGCGCCCCGCTTTCACCCAGCATGGCTTTCAGACCGGAGGCGCCCTTGACGACGACCTGCTCACCCGGGCGGATTCCAGTAACCTTGATCGAAGTGCCGCCCTGCCCGACGATCGTGACTTGGCGTGGCTCGAAAGCGTTTGTGCTCGGGCTGGCAACGAACACCCATGCGCCACCGGCGTGGCGAACAACTGCCGACGACGGTAGCTGGACGCCCTGCCCGCCCTGGCTGTCGAGTTCGACTTCGAGCAGTTGCCCGGGGATCAATTGCGCGGCACCGGCGCGGATTTCGGCACGGACCACGACGCTCTGACTGAGCGGGTCGACCGACCGCCCGATGGCCACCAACTTCCCTTGCAGGGGCGGATTGACCACCTTGACGGCCGTCCCGGTGCGCAGCGTCGTCGCAAGCGCTTGCGGCACCTGGATTTCCAGCCATAGCGGAGACAGGCTTGCCAGCCGGTAGATCGGCATGGCCGCCTCGACGCGCTGGCCGAGTTGCGCTCCCTGCTCCAGCACAACGCCATCGATCGTCGCCACCAGCGCCAGCGAATCGCCAACCTTGCCCGGCTTGCCGCCCGCCAGCTGCAGGCCACGGCTACGCTCGGCTTCCTGGGCGAAGGCCTGGCTTGCCGCCGCCCGCGTCCCTTGCAGGCGGGACTCGGTAATCAGGCCTTCGGCGAAGAGCTGTTCGTCACGTTTCAGGTTCTGCCGCCACAACGTCGCCTGTGCCGACGACTGCAGCACGTCGCGCTGCAATTCCAGCACCTGCGGGCTTTTCAGGCGGGCCAGCACCTGGCCGCGGCGAACCGTCTCACCGGGCACGACGGCCAGCATTTCGACCAACCCGGGCGCTGGCGCGGCCAGGATGCGGACCTGCGTGGGCGGCACTTCCACGCGGGCTGGCAGGCGCGTATTCGAGGTAGTGGCGCTTCCCGCCACCTGGGTTTCGATTCCCAGCGCCTGACGCTGGCTCTCGGAAACTTCCAGGTTGGTTGCTGCGCCGGTCATGCCGCAGGCAAACAGAAACAAGGGAATCGCACAATAGATGGCTTTGTTCATTCAATGACTCGATCCGGTGGTGGGCGGCGCTCCGCGAAGAGCGGGCATGTAACGGGGCGCAATTTAGCCGGGCCAAGATGAACTGGAGCTGAATCGAATATTGCATCGCCCGTCTGGACGGCCGTTTCCGCCCCTGTCCGCATGACAGCGGCGTCGATCCCCAAATCTTCGCTGCTTGACCGCCAGGGCCGATTAGAATGGCGAGGCCCCGGGCCAGAACAGAATCCCCATGACCAGCACCGCCAAGGAAGCCCCTTTTCGGGAGAACATTTCGGACATCGTACTGATCGTCGATGACATTCCCGAAAATCTCTCGTTGCTGCACGATGCCCTCGATGAGGCCGGCTATACCGTGCTTGTCGCCACCAACGGCGAAAGCGCGTTGCAGCGCGCCCGCCAGAGCCTGCCCGACGTCATCCTGCTCGATGCCGTGATGCCCGGCATGGACGGCTTCGAAGTGGCGCGGCGACTGAAGGCGGACTTCACTACCCAGCAGATTCCCATCGTCTTCATGACCGGGCTGACCGAGACCGAGCACGTCGTCACCGCCTTTTCCGCCGGTGGCGCCGACTACGTGACCAAGCCGATCCGCCCGGCCGAAGTCCTGGCGCGGATCGCCGCGCACATGCTGAACGCCCGCCAGATGAAACAGGCGCGTAGCGCGCTCGACGCCTTCGGCCAGGCCACCGTCGCCGTACGCGCCGCCGACAGCAAGATCGTCTGGCAGACACCGCTCGCCCGCAAGCTGCTCAACGACTACTTCGCCAATCCGGAAACCGTCGCTCCTGACGAACTGCTGACCTGGATCGCCACCGCCCACCGCGCCCGCGCCGAAGGCCGCGAGCCGGCCGCGCAACTGCTGGCCGACGGCAAACGCCGGCTACTCGCCTCCTTCCACGACCAGACTGGCGACGACGAATGGCTGGTCGTGCTGCGCGAGGAAAACGACGGCTCGGCCGTCGAATCGCTGATCGCCGCCTTCCGCCTCACCCAGCGTGAGGCCGAGGTGCTCTACTGGGTAGTCCAGGGCAAGACCAGCAAGGACATCGGCGACATCCTCGGCAGCAGCCCGCGCACGGTGAACAAGCATCTCGAACACGTGTACGAAAAACTCGGGGTCGAAACCCGCACTGCCGCCGCCAACCTGGCGATGAGCAAGATGCGCGGCTAGATCCTGCTGACTGGACCCGCCCATTTCTCAAGGATGCTGAAGTCGCCTGAATAACCGGCTACGCTCAGACTTTCCAGATGCCCAGTTCAACCAGCTGCCGGCTCGCCTCCGGCGCCCAGCCGCGATTGGCCGCCGGGCTGGCCGGGCTGGGATGCAGGATACGGCCGAAGCGCACCGGCAGGCCGGCCAGCGCAATCGCCGCCCGTTTCTCGGCCCAGGCGCCGACACCGATCACCCATTCCGCCTCCAGCGCCTCGACCATGCGCCGCAGGTGCGCGTCGCAAGCCGCCTGCAGCGGTCCCGCCTCGGCTGCCGGCAGCTTGTCCGGCGTCAGGTTGCGGCCTTCCTCGAAGAAGACAAGCGGACAGTAATTGGCGACGAAGTGCTCGGCGAAGAACGCCTCCGGCGTACCAAAACGCTCTCGGAACAAGCCCCACAGCCGCTGCCCGCTGACCTCGCCACGCTTGCAGGCAAAGCCCTCGACCGGCTTCCTGGGATTTTCCACCGCCGGCTTGCCGACCGCGCCGGACAAGCCCAGCCAGTCACGCACCGCCGCAATCTCGCCAAACGGCACCCCGGTCTGCGCCATGCCGAACGGCCCCGGATTCATGCCGAGGAAAACCACCCGCTTCCGGCCATTGCCGAAGCGCTCAAGATAGGTGCGATGCACATCCCAGGCGTAATCCAGAGGGTTGTAAACATGGCTGACCGGCGCCGCGAAGCGCATGGCGTCCACCTCCCGGGACAGCAAGCGGGCGGCATCGACAAGACGGGAGGCAAAGGAAGTCATGGCTGATCGGGCAGGAGGAAAGCCGGCGATTATCCCAGATCGCAAGGCTTGCCGCCGATCCTGACGGCATGCTGAAATCGCGGCATGACGACGCGCCTCAAACGAACCCTGCCCGGACTGCTGTGCAGCCTACTCGCCTTCACCGCAGGCGCCGAAGGCAGGACCTACCACATCCCCACCCGCGACGGCGTCACCACCAGCCTCTATTGGCACGGCGCCGCCAACGCCAAGGCCACCGTGCTCCTTTTTCCCGGCGGTGGCGGCGGTTTCGGCAAGGTCGAGGACGGCCGGCCGCAAAGCAACAACTTCCTCGTCCGCTCTCTCCCCCACTTCCTTGCCAACGGTCTCAACGTCGCCATCTTCGGCCGCCCCGGCGATCGGCAGGAACTGGACTACGCAGACCGCATCGGCGAGGTGCATCTGACTGACGTTCGCCAGGTCCTGGCCTTCGTCAGGAGCCAATCCGCCGGCCCGCTCTGGATCGTCGGCACCAGCCGCGGCACCATCTCCGCCACCGCAGTCGCCATCGACCAGCAGGACAGCATCGCCGGCCTCGTCCTGACGGCCAGCGTCGTCAACTACAAGAAAACCGGCGCCGTCCCCCGACAGAACCTCGCGGCAATCCGCATACCCGTACTGGTCCTGCACCACGCCAGGGACGCCTGCGAACTCTGCCGCCCGCACGAAGTCCCCGCCATCCTGCGCGGCCTGACCCAGGCAGCGATCAAGAAGGAAATCTTCGTCAGCGGCGGCGCCAATCCCACTGGAGACCCCTGCGCCGCCCTCCACTGGCACGGCTTCATCGGCATGGAGGCGGAAGCGGTGGGGATGATTGCCGAGTGGATCGCGGCGCCGGGGGAGTGAGCGCGCAAGCGATGGAGATTCCGGTCTGCACGCGGTAGGTGGAAGGTTGTCCGCATCCGGCCAGGAGCGGACGGTCGCTCTCCTGGCTTGATACGACTGCTATTTGCCGTACTGCCGCCAGTCATGACAACATCTGCCGCCTATTCAGACTTTCCAAGTTGTCATACAGACAAGAGACTAATACTATATAACTAGTCATTTTGTCGGCTTGAATTGATGTGCAATCTTCCCCCGTGGACAGATGAGTACCTTGTTGGTAGCTATCTTATTGATGTGCAAAACCAGCGGCTGCACCGGCTCTGCCGACAACTGCTCGACTACTGCGCTCATGAATCGCACAATGAGCTTCCAACGCTCTTAAAAGAGTTTGAGGGACTTGCGCGCATGCACTTTGAGACCGAAGAGGCTCTTCTTGCCCAAAATCAGTGCCCAACTCTGGAACCTCATCGTGTTGAGCATGCATTCTATTTGGCGCAAATAGAATGCCTGAGAGACCAGAGCCCCATTCCTATGCAATCACTAAGCTCGCTGCTTGGGGCATGGATAGGTGAACACATTGGCGGCACGGATATGAACGATAAATACTACATGCAAGACCGACGCAAATGGGTAGCCCAACGCGCCAAAGATTTTGGCCCAATTGATGTCTAAGCAGAAAGCCCACGAAGTTTCGCCTTAAAACAGCAAGATTCAGTCAATCAATAAGCTATGCGGTCACCAGCAATAGCGGCATGATTTTTCGAGCCTACTCGGAGCACTATGGTATGAGGCAATGCAATTCAACTTTGTTATCAGCGCCAACAAGGCAGCAGTCGCTCTATGGCAGAAACAAGGCTTTTCGATTGCGGGAAAACTGCCCAAGCTTTCGGCACCAAAAGTTGGGCAATGTGGACTCCTACGTAATGCACCGTTTCCTGAAACCCGTCTTGGCTTTAAGCTTGCGTTAAGATTAGTTGACTATATTGGTTGGGTATTGCACCCATGCCATAGGAAACCCGATGAAAACCATATTCGCTGTAGTTCTGACTGCCATTGCGCTTGGAGCTTCGCCCAATATCCTCGCAGCGGAAAATGCCGCACACAACCATAGCCATGGGAGTGTCGAACCGACAAAGCTCCACCTTAACGCTGGAAAGAAATGGGCAACTGATGAGCCGCTGCGTCAGGCTATGAACGACATCAATCAAGCGATGGCGAAGGCAATACCGGCGATTCACAAGAATCAATATGGCAACGACGACTATCAAGCATTAGCGACGACAATCAGTGAGAAGGTGACTTATGCAATACAGAATTGCAAACTCGAGCCCCAGGCTGATGCGATGCTTCACTTGGTTATTGCAGACCTGATGGAAGGCGCCGAGACCATGAGAGGAAAAACCTCAAAGTCCCGCCACGATGGCGCGGTGCAAGCACTTGAAGCGCTGAAGGCATATGGGAAATATTTCCAGCATACGGGGTGGAAGGCCGCCAAAGGCTGAAGAATCATGATGCGCCAGGGATGAACTCTGGTTGATTAGTCTTCTGCAAATAGTTAGCCACCAATACTTGCAGCCAGGAGAGGCGGGCAAAACGGACGCCGCATCTGATTTCGCTTGAAATAAGGCATTGTCTGCCCGCCTATCTATGACTCAGTTCTGCGCCAGGCCTTTTTCTTCAAAGGTTTTGCCATCTCGTATGTGGTAAATCCGCTTGAATGTCGGAATGATTTTCTCATCGTGGGTCACCACGATGATGGCCGTATTGAACTGCTGCGCCATCTGGTTGAGGATGCGCACGACACTCAGGGCGCGTTCGCTATCTAAGGGAGCGGTCGGCTCATCGGCGAGGATAACGGGTGGCTGATTGGCCAGGGCTCGGGCAATAGCGACGCGTTGTTGCTCCCCGCCCGACAGTTGCGACGGTTGGGCCTTGGCGCGGTGCCCGACATCCAGCGCTTCAAGCAACTCCAGCGCGCGCTTTCTCGATTCACCATTCGGTTGGCCTGCCAGCATGGGTAACAAGGCTACGTTGTCGATGACATCGAGGAATGGAATCAGGTACGGAGCCTGAAATACGAACCCGATTCGGTCGCGGCGCAAGGCGCGCAGGTCCGGAATCCTCCAACCGTTGTCGTAGATGACCTCATCACCCAGGGTCATCTTGCCGGTTGTCGGCTCAATCACCGCGCCCAGGCATTTGAGCAAGGTGCTCTTTCCGGAACCTGAGGGGCCAATCAAGCCAACCACCTCTCCAGGGGCGACGGTCATATTGACGTCTTTCAGGGCGTCGACTGCGGTATCGCCCTCTCCGTAGCGTTTGCTCAAACCTTCGATGCGAATGCCGAAACCGTCCATCTCAACCTCCAATGGCGTTGGCTGGGTCTACGCGCAGGGCAGCCCGAATCGCCAGCGTGCTGGCCAGCGCACAAATGACCATGACCACTACAAAGCCGCGCGCTGCATCGCCTGGCTCCAGCAGAACATACTTGGGAAAGAATGGCGCCCAGACAGTGGCCGAAACCTTGCCAACCAGAAAACCGATAAGCCCCAGACCCAGCGCCTGCTGAAGAATCATCCCGGCAATGGTCCGGTTACGCGTGCCTATCAACTTCAATACGGCAATCTCACGAATCTTCCCCAAGGTCATCGTGTAAATGATGAAAGCGACGATGGCCGCGCTAACCACTGCGAGAATGACCAGGAACATCGCGATTTGTCTGGCCGAGGTGGCAATCAGCTTCGCCACCAGAATCTCTTCCATTTGAACCCGGGTGAAAGCCTCCAGGTGCTTCCAGCGCCTGACATCATTTGCGACAGTCTCGGGCTGGCTTCCTGATGCCACCTGAACCAGCACGGCATTGACGTTGCGATTCGCGTTCTGCGATGCCTGGATGGCCTCGAGCAGCCCCGGCACGCCCGGGCGATTCAATGCCGGATTGGCCGCTGTTCTGGCCCGCTCATTGAGGATGGCATCGTTGTCCTTCAGGAACTGGGCTTCCTGTGCATCCTTGAGCGGAATGAAGACCATGGGGTCGCCACCGGACGAAACCATGCGTTTGGTCAGGCCGACAACCCGGTAGTCGTGCCGACGAATTCGAATGCTATCGCCCAGCCGGAACCCGGTTTTAATGTCAGCCACAGCTTCGTAATGGTTACGGGTAATGTGACGTCCGGCAATCAGGTAGCCGGGCTCTCCCGGCTGGCCCGGCTCGAAGCCGACAACCATGGCACGCACATCGGTATTGTCCAGACGAACCTGCATGGTCAGATACGTCACGTTGGCGGCACGAGCCACGCCAGAGAGGCTGAGCAATGAGCGGTACACGTCGTCATGGATGCTCGACGACTCCGCATATGGCCCCTGCGTGTCCTGCTGAACGACCCACAAGTCAGCACCACTGTTGTTGAGCAGCGCCTTGGCATCATCGACCATGCCGCGATAAACCCCGGCCATGGTCAGCGTCACACCAATCAGCAAGCCAAGACCGATTCCGGTCAGCACGAACTTCGACCAGGAATGCAGGATGTCGCGCCCGGCCAAACTTATCACTTGCGTTGTCCTGCCAGTTGTTCGACAACTTTGACGCGGCTACCTTCAGACAGCTCGCGCTCGCTGTGAACGATGATTTCGTCACCGGCACCAAGTCCTCCCAGTACCTGCACCGAACCATCCAGGGTGCTGGTGCCGAGTTTGATGGCGACAAAGACGGGCTTGCCATCGCGTAGTTTCCAGACACCAGAACCCTCAGGCGTTTGTTTGATGGCCGCATTGGGTAGCGTCAGGCCTGATTGATTGGCAGCCGTTTGCACGGTCACCTCGGCCATTTCGCCAATGCTCAGGCCAAGCGGAATCTGGTCGAAGGTAATCAGGGTGATGCGCTCCTCGGTCACGCTGTCACTGACCGGTTCAATCCTGACCACCTTGCCGGTTAAAGGCAGTCCCGGATTGCTGCGCAGGGCAATGCTTGCGGCTTGTCCAGCAGCCAACCCGCGGGACCGCCCCTGGTCCAGCCGGACCTTGACCCAGAGACTGCTGGGCTCTATCAACTTGAGCACCGACTGGCCGGCAATGACCGTCGAGCCGGCTTCCGCGTCACGACTGGTCAGCACGCCGTCAACGGGCGCGACCAGGCGCAGGTTATTCCGTTGCTGCCGCAAAGCATCCTGGTCAGCCTTCAGGCGGACGACCTCCTGCCGGGCGCTTTGCAGGTTGGCTTCGCTTGCATCGACGGCTGCCTGAGCCGATGTCAGTTCCTGTTGTTTGCTTTCAACAGCGCTCGGGCTGACGAAATGTTTGTCACCAAGGTCGCGATAGCGCTTTGCATTCAAGCCGGCAACCGTCTGGCGGGCCAGAACATCCTTGCGCTGAGCGTCAGCCGCCAAAACCGCGCTGGATGCCCGGGCGTATGAGGCTTCAAGCGAACGCAGTCGTTCGTCCAGGTCGACGGGGTCGATTTCCGCCAGCAGTTGCCCGGCCTTGACCTGTTCACCCACATCGACATGAACGGCTTTGACACGACCAGCAGCGGTTGGGCCAATAAAATAGCTGCGTCGCGCTTCGACCGTGCCAATGCCGAACAGGGATGACGACAGACTGCCGGTTTCGACCCGGGTGATAGTGACTTTGGTTGGCGCCAGCGGCCCTGACCGGGCGACCACAAAGCCAAATCCAACGAGAAGAATCACAGCAAACGCCAGCAGGCCAAACTTGCGACTGAAAAAGCTATCGAGCTTCATGACTTGACCCCAAGGGCGGCAAGATAAAGCTCCAGAACGCCGACTGCCTGTTGCTCCATCTGCTCGGTGTTTCCGCTGAGCATGGATTGAATGACCAAGCCCTGGATGGCCCCAAGAAACAGGGCTGCCGCCGATGGGCAATCGGCATCGGCGCGAATCAGCTTCGCCTCAATAGCCGCGGCCAGCGTTTGGGAAAGGGTTTGCCGATAGCGCTGCATGATTTGCTGAACCCGCTGCTTGACGGGGGATGCATTGGGTTGCTGAAGCTCGCCAAAAATCAGGCGAGGTGCCCCCGGGTGTGCTTTGGCAAAACCAACGTGAGCCATGAACATGGCCTTGAGAGCAGCCAGCGCATCAGTGGAGCGCTCCTTGGCAGCAAGGAGTTCGAACATCAAATGTTCATCTATCCATTCGACCACGGCCAGGCGGATGGCCTCCTTGGTGGCGAAGTGCCGAAAAAGCGCCCCTTGAGTAACCCCCATGGCTTTGGCAATGTCCGTAGTCGTTATTTCGGCAGGGCTGCGCTCGGCCGAGAGCCGAACCATGGTGGCGATGATTTCTGCCTGGCGTGACTCGGTGGTTTGACGAGGGTTGATAGACATGGGCGCTTGTAAGTATTAAATTACTTACTAGTATAAGCGCCTAGTTCATACTTTCCTAATATGCTTCACGTAGCGTGCAACCCAGGGTGACCTATCGCTTACCTGGATTTGTTGACATGGCACCAGCGCATCAAGCTAATTCAAGAGTGCGCGTCAAAGTGTTACCAGAAAATCGTGCGCCAGCTCGAGTTTTGATTCAAATCAAACTATGATTTGCGCATTGTCATTTGCCTCGGGACGAATATGCGCGACCACAAGTTAATCAGCCTCGAAAGCCATCTGGCTCACTTGCCCCTGTTTGCTGGCATGGCTGCCAGCGATATCGAACACATTGCCAGTTGCTCCAAGCTTATCCACGCGCAAAAAGGCGATGTACTCTTTCGTGCCGGAGATGCTTGTACGGGCTTTCATCTTCTGGTTTTCGGCCAGGTCAAACTAGCATTCACATCATCTCAGGGCAACGAGAAGATTGTGGAAATAATTCAGCAGGGTCAAAGTTTTGGCGAAGCCATTATGTTTTTGGACCGGACCTATATTGTCTTTGCTCAAGCGTTGCAGGATTCGATGCTGATTCATGTCCCCAAGGAAGCCATACTGAATGAGTTGGAACACGACTACGGCTTTACCAAGAAGATGCTAGCCGGGTTGGCAAAACGCACACACGACTTGATGACGGACGTCGAAGCCTACTCGTTGCAGTCGGCCAAGCAGCGAATTATCGGATATCTGATGACTGATGTGCCTCAGGCAGCAATAGACACAGACAAACTGGAGTTTGAGCTCACTGCAGGCAAAGGGGTCATTGCCTCACGCCTCAACATCACCCAGGAACACTTTTCCAGAGTTTTACACGACCTGGCGGATAGCGGGCTGCTCGAGGTGCATGGCAAGAAAATTCGGATTCCGAGCGTATCCAAACTCCTCAAAACTCAAGACAACCCGTAGTAGTGAGAGCGTCGTTAGTAACGACTGAAGGCTGTTCAGGGTCGAGGGCTGTTCTTCGTTACGGCAACTAGTTGGTATCGGCTAGGAGCCGGCCAGGAACTGCCGGTGAGCTATGTACGGTGGGCTGACTACCTTAAGCAAACAACCGACATCGTCCTTCACAGTTAATACGGTGGCAGAGCACTGATAGAACGAAGTATGTTGCGCGTAATTTCTTGCCGCTTTGAGGAGGGTGTCCGGAATTTTGTGTAAACGGGGTTGGGATTAAACGTTGTTGATCCGGTCTTCAAACTGGATGGTAAAGCGAGTGAGCGCCGCCTTCCAATCCCGAATCGGCATGGTCCATTTCCGACTG
>WBUO01000086.1 GCA_008933675.1 Dechloromonas sp. | reverse complement strand
GGCCTGGTCAATGGCGGCAGCGGCCAGGTCGAAGTCGAAGCCATCCTGCCTGGCGAAGTCGCCGGCACGGCCTACGCGCAGGTCGCTCCGCCGGCCGCCGAAATCGACGAAATCGCCCGCCTGGCACAGCGCATGGCCCAGGAGGAAAAGCCTGTGCAAACGGCCAACACCAGCGGCGGCGATGACAACCGACCCGGCATCTACCTGCAGCTCGGCGCCTTTTCCAACCCCGACAATGCCGAGAACATGCGCAACCACCTGGCGCGCGAACTGGACTGGCTGAACGAACCCATGCGCATCCGCAGCGGTGGCGGCATCCACCGCCTGCACCTCGGCCCCTACGCCAGCCGCGGCGACGCCGAACAGGTCGCCGAGAAGATCCGCAGCACCCTCGGCCAGCGGCCGACCGTCGTCAGCCGCTAACGCGACGACAGCGTTTGACCAGGATCAATGGCCCCCGGAACGGGCTGGCTATACTGCCCTGCTCGACATTTTGGAAGTCCCCATGAGCCCGCTGCCCGATCTCATCTGCCCGGCCGGCAGCCTGCCGGCGCTCAAGGCCGCCGTGGACAACGGTGCCGACGCCGTCTATCTCGGCTACAAGAACGACACCAACGCACGCAATTTCGCCGGCCTCAACTTCGACACCAAAACCATGGCCGACGGCATCCGCTACGCCCACGGCAAGGGCCGCGAAGTGCTGCTGGCGATCAACACCTTCGCCCAGGCCGGCCGCGTCGCCGACTGGCAGAAAGCCGTCGATGCCGCCGTCGACCAGGGCGTGGACGCCATCATCCTGGCCGACGTCGGACTGCTCGACTACGCCCGCAATCGTCATCCGCAGCAACGGCTGCACCTGTCGGTACAGGGCTCGGCCACCAGCTACGAGGCGATCAATTTCTGCCAGCGCGAGTTCGGCGTGCGCCGCGCGGTGCTGCCGCGCGTGCTGACGCTGGCCCAGGTCGAACACGTGATCAAGAACACCACGGTCGAGATCGAGGTGTTCGGTTTCGGCAGCCTGTGCGTGATGAACGAAGGCCGCTGCTGGCTGTCGTCCTACGCCTGCGGCGAGTCGCCCAACACCGTCGGCGCCTGTTCGCCGGCCAAGTACGTCAAGTGGGACAAGCAGCCGGGGCGTATGGACACGCGCCTCAACGGCGTCCTCATCGACCGCTTCGGCGACGATGAGCCGGCCGGTTACCCGACGCTGTGCAAGGGCCGCTTCGAAGTCCAGGGCGAAACCTATTACGCACTGGAGGAGCCGACCAGCCTCAACGTGCTGCCGATCCTGCCGGATATCATCAAGATCGGCGTCAGAGCGATCAAGGTCGAAGGCCGCCAGCGCAGCCCGGCCTACGTCACGCAGGTGACGCGTACGCTGCGCGCCGCACTCGATGCGCTCAAGGACGGCGGCGAGCGCTACCACGTCAAGCCGGCCTGGCAGGCAGAACTGGCCAAGGTCTCCGAAGGTAGCCAGGCGACGCTCGGCGCCTACAACCGGCCGTGGCGCTGAAGGAAAAGCAATGAAACTCTCGTTAGGCCCCCTGCTCTATTTCTGGCCCAAGGCCGAGGTCATGGAGTTCTATGCCGAGATGGCGCAGAACCCGGCCCTCGACATCATCTACGTCGGCGAGGTCGTCTGCTCGCGCCGCCAGCAGCTGCGCACCGCCGACTGGATCGGCCTGGCCCGCGACCTGACCGACGCCGGCAAGCAGGTCGTCGTCTCGGCGCAGGCCCTGCTCGAGTCGGAAAGCGACCTGAAGGCGCTGCGCCGGCTGATCGACGAGGCCGGCTGCCTGGTCGAGGCCAACGATCTCGGCGCGGTCAACCTGATGCATGGCAAGCCCTTCGTCGCCGGTCCGCACATCAACATCTACAATGAAGCGACGCTGGCCACCTTCGCCCGCTACGGCATGACACGCTGGGTGCCGCCACTGGAAGCCTCGCGCACCCTGGTCGAGACCTTGCACAAGAGCCGGCCGGCCGGCGTCGAGACGGAAGTCTTCGCCTTCGGCAAGATCGCGCTGGCCTTCTCGGCACGCTGCTTCACGGCCCGCCACTACGACCTGAACAAGGACGACTGCCAGTTCAAGTGCCTCGACCACAGCGAGGGGCTGACGCTGAAGACGCGCGAAGGCCAGGACTTCCTGACCATCAACGGCATCCAGACGATGTCGGCGCAGAGCTACAACCTGCTGCACGAGATACCCGACATGCTGGAAATGGGCATCGACATCGTCCGCATCAGCCCGCAGCAGCAGCACATGCCGGCCATCATCGCCGCTTTCGACGCCGCCCGCCGTGGCCAGGCCGTCAGCCCGGACACCGGCGGCTGGAACGCCAGCGGCCTGGTGGACGGCTACTGGTTCGGCGACGCCGGCATCGTCCAACGTCACACGCAAGCCCTCGCGCAGATTGGAGCCTGACCATGAACGCCAACTTCACCATTCCCAGGTTCCGCCTGCCGGCCTTCGTCGCCAGCCTCGGCCACAAGCTGCCGCAATGGCCGCACACGCTGGCTCTGGTCGCCGCCCTGAACGCAGCGTTGAAGATGAAGCTGCTGCCGGAAAGCGAACTGTTACTGCTTGAGGACAAGCTGTTCCGCGTCCGCGTCAACGATACCGGTGGCGAAGCCTCATATACCTATAGAAATGGCATGTTCCGCCCGGTCTTCCGGCCGACGCGCGAGCCCGACCTGGCCTTTGCCGCCAACCTGTCCGCCTACCTGCAGCTGCTGGCCCGCCAGGAGGACCCCGACACGCTGTTCTTCAACCGCGAGCTGGAGATCACCGGCGACACCGAGCTCGGCCTGATCGTCAAGAACATGCTCGACGCGATCGAGCTGCCCCGCCTGCCCCGGCTGCCGCTGACCAGCCACTGACACTTCCGGCAGTTCGCCGGTCGGCACGATGCTGACCAGTTCCTCAAGCGCCACCGGCGTCGCCAGCCCTTGCAGGTCGCGCACGCTGGTCGGCCCCAGATAGACTGCCAGGCCCGAACGCAGGCGGCCGTCGTGCTGCAGCAGATAAGTCCCGAAAGCCGGATATTCGCGGCCGATGGCCTGCAAGACGTCGCCGACGGTTTCCCCGCTGGCCATCACCTCCTCGTGACCGGCCGCATAGCGACGCAGAACGGGCGGGATATGAACCGTGACGACCGGAGCTTCGCTGAGCATGATGCGCCTCCTTTCAGGTGTTGCCCGTAGGACACCCCGACCGGAAGCGAGTTCGAAAAAAAGGGAGGCGCATGGCCTCCCGTGGTGCTGAGTGTTTGACGCGCTCAGCTCTTCTTCTGGGTATCCAGGCGGAACTTGACGTAGCTGCCCGGCGCATCTTCGATGACCTTCAGCGTGCCGTCGGCCGGCTGGCGCGCCTTGACCTTGGCGGAACCGCCCGGCAGGCTGGTCACCCACTCATGCCAGTGCGTCCACCAGGAACCGGCGTTCTGCGTGGCGCCGGCCAGGAAGTCTTCCGGGCTTTCCGGCAGGTCGCCGTCGGTGGCGTCGTTGGTCCAGAAGCCGTACTTGTTGGCAACCGGCGGATTGACGATGCCGGCGATGTGGCCTGAGCCACCGAGGACGAACTTGGTGTTGCCGGACGGCAGGCGGGCCCCCATGTAGGTGCTCTTCCACGGCGCAATGTGGTCTTCGATCGTCGAGATGAAGTAGCACGGGGTCTTGACCTTGCTGATGTCGATCTTGACGCCGCCCAGCGTGATGCCGCCCGGATCCTTCAGCTTGTTGGCCAGATACATGTTGCGCAGGTAGAAGCTGTGCATCGCCGCCGGCATGCGCGTCGAATCGGAGTTCCAGTAGAGCAGGTCGAACGGGAACGGATCCTTGCCCATCAGGTAGTTGTTGACCACGAAGGACCAGATCAGGTCGTTGGCGCGCAGCATGTTGAAGGTGCCGGCCATTTCCGAGCCTTCCAGGAAGCCGCGCTCGTTCATCCGCTTTTCCAGGCCGGAGACGGCGCCTTCGTCAAGGAAGATGCCCAGTTCGCCCGGCTCGGAGAAGTCGAGCATGGTCGTGAAGAAGGTCGCCGAATTGGCGCGCTTGTCCTTCTTCGCTGCCATGTAGGCCAGCGTGGTCATGGTCAGCGTGCCACCCAGGCAGTAGCCGGCCAGGTTGACGCTGTCCTCGCCGGTGTGGGCGCAGACCTGGTTGATGGCCTCCAGCGAGCCTTCCAGCAGGTAGTTCTCGAAGGACTTCTGGGCCAGCTTCTCGTCCGGGTTGACCCAGGACATGATGAAGGTCGTGTGGCCCTGGCTGGTCGCCCAGTTGACCAGCGAGTTCTTCTCGCGCAGATCGAGGATGTAGTACTTGTTGATCCACGGCGGCACGATCAGGAAGGGCTTCTTGTACTGGTCCGGCGTCTTCGGATCGTACTGGATCAGCTGGAACAGTTCGTTCTGGAAAATCACCTTGCCCGGTGTCGTGGCGACGTTCTTGCCCATCTCGAAGGCCGAGGTGTCGGTCATCCGGATACGCAGCTGGCCGTCGCCGGATTCGACATCGTGCAGCAGGTTGTTGAGGCCCTTGATCAGGTTCTGGCCGTGGCTCTTGACCGTTTCGCGGAAGACTTCCGGATTGGTCAGCGCGAAGTTGGACGGCGACAGCGCGTCGATGTACTGGCGGGTGAAGAAGTTGACCTTCTGCTGGGTCGCTTCGTCGAGACCTTCGGTGCCGGCGACGGTGTCATGCAGGTGGCGGGCGGTGATCAGGTAGGACTGCTTGACGAAGTCGAACAGGAAATGCTGCTCCCATTCCTCGTCCTTGAAGCGGTTGTCGCCCTTCTTCGGTGCGGCGACCGGCGCCTGGACCGGGACGCCCATCATCTTCATCGAGGTGTTCTGCCACAGCGAGAAGTAGTCCCACATCATGTTCATCTGGGTCTGCGCCATCTTGTACGGATTGGCCATCAGACGGGCGGAGAGATCCATGAAGGCCTTGGCGACGCCGAGTTCGTCCGACGGCGCATCGACGCCTTCCTTGGCCTTCTTCTCCATGAACTGGGTGATGACGCGCGAAGCCCGCTGGGCGACTTCGGCATAGGTCTTGGCCATCTCGGCCGGGTTGGGCAGGTTCATGCCCTGTTCTTCGGTTTGCTGCGACATACGTAAAACCCCTCTGTCAGTGCGCGGCGGAATGTTGTGGCTGCCGCTGATAGCGAATCACCCCGTCGGCGTCGATCGTGCGCGACAGCCGTCCGGCTTGTTCAAGATAGTTCAGATGAGCAATCGCTTCGCCCATCGCGAACATCGTTTGATGCGTATCGAGCGCCCGCTGAAACAGCACATCGAGCAGCCCGGCCGCGCTCTGTGGCGCGTTTTGACAACTATCCTCCAGTGCACGCAGGCGTTCGGCGTGGTGGGCGTGCAACGCCTGGACGCGGGCCGCCATTCCGAAGAAGGGCAATCCGTGCGAAGGCAGTACCAGAGTTTCAGCCGGAATCTCCCGAACCATCTCGTCCAGCGAATCGAGATACCAGCGCAGGGCATCGGCATCCGGGGTCGCCGCGAAGACACTGATATTCGTGGAAATTTTCGGCAACAGCATGTCGCCTGAAATTAACACGCCGAGTTCGGCACAGTAAAGCGCCATATGTTCCGGTGCATGGCCGTGACCGATCAGCACCCGCCAGCGCTTGCCGTCGATGTTCACGACCGCGTCGGCGAGCAGCCGGCGGTAATGCTCGGGCAGCGCCGGGACGGCCTTGCGATAGCCGGAACCGCGCTGGGCGAACTTGGCCAGACGCTCGCCATCCAGCCCGTGTTGGCGGAACTGCTCGACCATGAAGCGGGCACCGTGGCCACCAACCTCATGCCACACCGCATGGGCGGTCAGGAACTCGCCGGCGGTCATCCACAACTCGGCACCGGTTTCCTCCTGCAACCAGGTGGCCAGGCCGAGGTGGTCGGGATGGAAATGGGTGACGATCAGCCGGCGCACCGGGCCGTCCAGCCCGGCAATGACCTGCTGCCAGGTGGCGCGTACGCCGTCGTCGGGGAATCCGGTATCGACAATGGTCCAGCCGTCGCCGTCGCGCAGCAGCCAGAGGTTGATGTGATCGAGCTGGAAGGGCAGCGGCATGCGCAGCCAGAAAACGCCGGGAGCGACTTCGATGCGCTCGCCGGCGGCTGGTGGCACGGCATGCGGATAATGCAGGGACATGACTTGATCTCGGATTCGGGTGGCGCAAATTACCATACGGTAGCGGATTGAAAAATGCCCATGCTTCTGATTTACTTGCCCGAACTTTTCAAGGATCGCCGCGTGAACCAGCAGGCCACCATCTTCGCCATTTCCGACCTTGCCCGCGAATTCGGCATCACCCCGCGCACCATCCGTTTCTGGGAGGACCAGGGCATTCTGGCGCCGCAGCGCGAAGGCAGCAAGCGGGTGTTCACCCGCCGCGACCGCGCCCGCCTGAAGATGGCCCTGCGCGGCAAGCGCCTCGGTTTGAGCCTGGCCGAGATCAAGGATCTGATCGGCATGTACAACTCGACCGAGGACGAAACACCGCAGCTGCTCGAATGCCTGCGCGTCATGTCCAAGCGGCGGGAAGCGCTGGAGCAGCAGCGCGAGGACATCGAAGCGATGCTTGCCGAGATCGCCCAGTTCGAGCAGCAGTGCCGTCAGGAACTGGCCCGTCGCGACGCGGATGAATAATTTTTGGCCGATCAGTTGACGTTAACGTCAACGTAAATACAATCGCCAAGTCACCGAAGGAGATAAGCGATGGTCCGAACCCCAGATCCCGATTTCGCCGAGCGCGTTCGTGCCAGCTTCGCCAAGCAGCACGCGATGGATCTGATCCGCGCCACGCTGCCGGTGGTCGAGGCTGGCCGCACCGAAATCCTTCTGCCGCACTGGGAAGGTGTCGAGCAGCAGCACGGCTTCGTGCATGGTGGCGTGGTCGGCATGATCGCCGACTCGGCGGCCGGCTACGCGGCGATGACCGTCGTGCCGGCCAGCGCCTCGGTGTTGACCGTCGAATACAAGATGAACCTGGTCGCCCCGGCCGACGGCGAGCAACTGATCGCCCGCGGCAAGGTCGTCCGCCCGGGCCGCACGCTGATCGTCACCCAGGGCGAAGTGTTCGCCGTCAAGGACGGCCAGGAAAGCCTGTGCGCCCTGATGCAGCAGACCATCATGGTGATGCACGGCAAGGGCGAGAAGCAGGATCGCGTTGCCTAGGAGCTTGAGCTGTTCGCAACCCCACTCAAACTTCTGGGCAACCACGCAACTAACAACTAGACAGGAGACAAACCAATGAACATTCCCAGCCTCGACTTCGGCCTCGGCGACGACATCAACATGCTGCGCGACGCGGTGAAGGCTTTTGCCGACGCCGAGATCGCGCCGCGCGCGGCGGAGATCGACCGCGTCAACGAATTCCCCGCCGACCTGTGGAAGAAGTTCGGCGACATGGGCCTGCTCGGCATGACCGCCGGCGAGGAGTATGGCGGCACCAACATGGGCTACCTGGCGCATATCGTCGCGCTCGAGGAGATCTCCCGCGCCTCGGCCTCGGTCGGCCTGTCCTACGGCGCCCACTCCAACCTGTGCGTGAACCAGATCCGCCGCAACGGCAGCGAGGCGCAGCGGCAGAAATACCTGCCCAAGCTGATCTCCGGCGAGCACGTCGGCGCCCTGGCGATGTCCGAGCCGGGCGCCGGCTCCGACGTCGTGTCGATGAAGCTGCGCGCCGAGAAGAAGGGCGACCGCTACGTGCTCAACGGTTCGAAGATGTGGATCACCAACGGCGGCGACGCCGACACGCTGGTCGTCTATGCCAAGACCGACATGGCGGCCGGCGCCCGCGGCATGACCGCCTTCATCGTCGAGAAGGGGATGAAGGGGTTCACCCACGGCACCCACCTCGACAAGCTGGGCATGCGCGGTTCCAATACCTTCCCGCTGTTCTTCGACGACTGCGAAGTGCCGGAGGAGAACGTCCTCGGCGGCGTCGGCAACGGCACCAAGGTGCTGATGTCCGGCCTCGACTACGAGCGTGCCGTGTTGTGCGGCGGGCCGCTCGGCATCATGGCGGCGTGCATGGACGTGGTCGTCCCCTTCCTGCACGAGCGCAAGCAGTTCGGCCAGGCGATCGGCGAGTTCCAGCTGATGCAGGGCAAGGTCGCCGACATGTACTCGACCTGGCAGGCCACCCGCGCCTACGTCTATGCGCTGGGCCGCGCCTGCGACACCACCGACCACAGCCGGACGCTGCGCAAGGATGCCGCCGGCGCCATCCTCTACTCGGCCGAGAAGGCCACCTGGATGGCCGGCGAGGCGATCCAGGCGCTGGGCGGCGTTGGCTACACCAACGAGTATCCGACCGGCCGCCTGTGGCGCGATGCCAAGCTCTACGAGATCGGCGCCGGCACTTCCGAAATCCGTAGAATGCTGATCGGTCGCGAACTTTTCGCGGAAACCGCATAAACACGCTCCCGCCGGGCTCCGGACGGGAGCCCGGCTACTGGAGCAACAGAACATGACCGTTACCCTTCGTACCCTCTCCGCCAGCGACACCGAAGCCATCGAGCAGGTGCGCCAGTATTTCCGCAATTACGCGGCCTGGCTCGGCGTCGACCTGTCGTACCAGAACTTCGACCAGGAAATGGCCTCGCTGCCCGGCGCCTATGCGGCCCCGGAAGGCCGCCTGTTCTTCGCCGAAGTCGACGGCCGGCCGGCCGGTTGCGTCGGGGTCCGCGCCTTCTCCGAGGGCGTCTGCGAAATGAAGCGGCTCTACGTCGATCCGGCCGAGCGCGGCCACGGCGTCGGCCGCGAACTGGCGCTGGCGGCGATCAAGGCGGCCAAGGAAATCGGCTACAAGCGCCTGCTGCTCGACACCCTGCCCAACATGCGCATGGCCGTGAAGCTTTACCGCGAACTGGGCTTCAACGAAGTGCCGGCCTACTACCCGACGCCGGTCGAGAACACCATTTTCCTGGCCCTCGATCTCGACAACTGGTCGGAAGAGGAAATCCGCAACGAGAACCTGTCCCACCTGTTCGACTACAACCGCGCCTGGGCCAAGCAGATGCAGGAGATCGACCCGCGCTACTTCGACAAGCTGGCGCATCTGCAGAACCCGGAATTCCTGTGGATCGGCTGTTCCGACTCGCGCGTGCCGGCCAACCAGATCGTCGGCCTGCTGCCCGGCGAAGTCTTCGTCCATCGCAACGTCGCCAACGTCGTCGTCCATACCGACCTCAACTGCCTGTCGGTGATCCAGTACGCGGTCGATGTGCTGAAGGTCAAGCACATCATGGTCGTCGGCCACTACGGCTGCGGCGGCGTGCTGGCTGCGCTCAACCGCGCCCGCGTCGGCGTCGTCGACCTGTGGCTGCGCCATGTCCACGATGTGCACAACAAGCATGTCGCCGAAGTGGACAAGCTGCCGCCGGAAAAACGCCATGACCGCCTGTGCGAACTCAACGTGCTCGAGCAGGTGGTCAACGTCTGCCACAACACGGTGGTCCAGGATGCCTGGCAGCGTGGCCAGCAGCTGACCGTGCACGGCTGGATCTACGGCCTCAAGGACGGCCACATGCACGACCTGGGCATCACCGTGGACACCCTCGGCGACCTGCCGGCCCGCTACGACGCCGCACTGAAGGCGCTCGATGCCTGATTTCATTGACCCATAACAATCACAGCAAGGAGAAACACAGCATGCAAGACCCGATCGTCATCGTTTCCGCCGCCCGTACCGCCATGGGCAGCTTCCAGGGCGGCTTCGCCGGCCTGACCGCCGCCAATCTCGGCGCCGAAGCAATCAAGGCCGCCGTCGCCCGCGCCGGCATTGACGCCAACCTGATCGAAGAAGTCCTGATGGGCTGCGTCCTGCAAGCCGGCCAGGGCCAGGCACCGGCCCGTCAAGCCGCGCTGCAGGCCGGCCTGCCGCTCACCGCCGGCTGCGCCACCATCCACAAGGTCTGCGGCTCGGCCATGAAGGCCACCATGCTCGGCCACGACGGCATCCTCGCCGGCTCCTATGGCGTCGCCGTGGTCGGCGGCATGGAGTCGATGACCAACGCCCCCTACCTGCTGCCCAAGGCGCGCGGCGGCTATCGCCTCGGCCACGGCCAGCTGCTGGACCACATGTTCCTCGACGGCCTCGAGGATGCCTACGGCAAGGAAACCCGCGGCCGCCTGATGGGCACCTTTGCCGAAGAGTGCGCGGCCACTTACGGCTTTACCCGCGAAGCGCAGGACGCCTACGCCGTGCAATCGACGACCCGCGCCATCGAAGCCAGCAACAACGGTTCCTTTGCCTGGGAAATCACCCCGGTCACCGTCGCCGGCCGCAAGGGCGACGTCGTCATCGACAAGGACGAAGGCCCGTTCGCCGTCAATGTCGAGAAGATTCCGACGCTGAAGCCGGCCTTCAAGAAGGACGGCACGGTCACCGCCGCCAACTCCTCGTCGATTTCCGACGGTGCCGCCGCCATGGTGCTGATGCGCGAATCGCAGGCCGCCAAGCTGGGTCTGGCGCCGGTCGCCCGCATCGTCGCCCACACCACCCATGCCGGCGTGCCGGCACTGTTCCCGTCGGCCCCGGTCGGCGCCATGCAGAAGCTGTTCGCCAAGACCGACTGGAGCGCCGACAGCGTCGACCTGTTCGAGGTCAACGAAGCCTTCGCTGTCGTCGCCATGGCTGCGCTGCACGACCTCAAGCTCGATCCGGCCAGGGTCAACGTGCATGGCGGCGCCTGCGCGCTCGGCCATCCGATCGGCGCTTCCGGTGCCCGCATCGTCGTCACCCTGCTCGGCGCGCTGAAGAAGTACGGCAAGAAGCGCGGCGTCGCCTCGCTGTGCATCGGCGGTGGCGAAGCCACGGCCCTCGCGGTGGAAATGCTCTAAGTGCCGCAACAGGCCGGTTCGATTACCTACCTGAAGCTGATCGGGACCATGTTCATGTGGGGCGGAACCTGGATTGCCGGACGCGTCGTGGCGCAGGAACTGACTGCGCCGCTCGCCGTCCCGGCCATCCGTTTCCTGCTCGCCGGACTGGCCCTGGCTGGCGTCGCGCTGGCCACCGAGGGGCGCATCCCGCGGCCGGAAACGGGCAGCGAGTGGGGCATCGTCACCGGCCTGGCGATGACCGGCATCTTCCTCTACGCCCTGTGCTTCTTCTACGGCCTCAAGCACATCACGGCCGGACGCGGCGCCCTCGTCGTTGCCCTCAACCCGGTGCTGGTTGCGCTCGGCGCCTGGTTCTTCGGCCAGGAGCGGATGAATCCGCTCAAACTGGCCGGCATCGCCATCGCCACGGCCGGTTGCCTGACCGTGATCGGCAATGGCAATCCACTGGCCCTGCTCCACGGTGAAACCGGCATCGGCGAGTGGCTGATTCTCGGCTGTGCGCTGTGCTGGACGGCCTACACCTTCATCGGCCGGCAGGCGACCAAGACCCTCAGTCCCCTCGCGGCAACCCTCTGGGCCAGCCTGCTCGGCGCCGGATTGATCGGCCTTGCCGCCCTATTCCAGGGCGGCACCGAGATGGCCGCCTGGTCCTGGCGCGTGTGGACCAGCGTGTTTTTCCTGGCGATCGGCGGCACCGCCCTCGCCTTCACCTGGTTCGCCGACGGCGTGCGCCGCATCGGCGCCGCCAAGGCTTCGGTATTCGTCAATCTGGTCCCGGTCTTCGCCGTCCTGCAGGCGGCCGTCCTGCTCGACGAGCGTCTCGGCCTGGCCGTTCTCGGCGGTGGCCTGCTGGTCATCGCCGGCGTCTGGTTGACCACCTTACAAATGACAACTCGGGAGAGAACAGCATGATCCTTACGCAAGAACAGGAAATGATCCGCGACGCGATGCGCGCCTTCGCCCAGGAGCGCCTGGCGCCCTTCGCTGCGGAATGGGACAAGAACCACACCTTCCCGGCCGAGGCCCTGAAGGAACTGGCCGAACTCGGCGCCATGGGCATGGTAGTGCCCGAGGAATGGGGCGGTGCCGGCATGGATTACATGAGCCTGGTGCTGACGCTGGAAGAAATCGCCGCCGGCGACGGCGCCACGTCCACCATCGTCTCGGTGCAGAACTCGCTGGCCTGCGGCATCACGATGAAATACGGCTCCGACAACCAGAAGGAAGAATGGCTGAAGCCGCTGGCCCGCGGCGAGAAGCTCGGCTGCTTCTGCCTGACCGAACCGCACACCGGCTCGGATGCGGCGGCGATCACCACCCGCGCCGAGCGCGACGGCGACCATTTCGTGTTGAACGGCGTCAAGCAGTTCATCACCACCGGCAAGCATGCCCACATGGCCATCGTCTTCGCGGTGACCGACAAGGCCGCCGGCAAGAAGGGCATTTCCTGCTTCCTGGTGCCGACCGCGACGCCCGGCTTCATCGTCGGCCGCACCGAGGACAAGATGGGCCAGCACGCTTCCGATACCGTGCAGATCATCCTGGAAAACTGCCGCGTGCCGGCTTCCGCACTGCTCGGCAAGGAAGGCGAAGGCTACAAGATTGCGCTGTCCAACCTCGAAGCCGGGCGCATCGGCATCGCCGCCCAGAGCATCGGCATGGCGCGTGCCGCGTTCGAGGCCGCCGTGCGCTACGCCAAGGAGCGCGTCACCTTCGGCCAGCCGATCATCGAGCACCAGGCGGTCAACTTCAAGCTGGCCGACATGAACACCCTGCTCGACGCCGCCCGCCTGATGGTCTGGCGCGCCGCGATGCTCAAGGATGCCGGCAAGCCCTGCCTGAAGGAGGCCTCGATGGCCAAGATGTTCGCTTCCGAAGCCGCCGAGAAGATCGCCTCCGACGCCATCCAGATCCACGGCGGCGTCGGCTACACCAGCGACTTCCCGGTCGAGCGCATCTACCGCGACGTGCGCATCTGCCAGATCTACGAAGGCGCCAACGACATCCAGCGCCTGGTGATCGGGCGCAGCATCGCTGCAGACTAGGATAGCCTGCATGGCCTCGCCAAGATCGAACAACCGTCCAGAAAGCGAAGAGCATTCCCTCCGCCTGGCCGTACTGATCGATGCCGATAATGCCCAGGCATCGGTTATCGAGGGCTTGCTGGCGGAAATTGCCCGTTTTGGCGAGGCCAGCGTGAAGCGCATCTACGGCGATTTCACATCGCCCAACAGCGCGCAATGGAAAAAGGTACTCAATCAGCACGCGATCAAGCCCGTTCAGCAATTTGCCTACACCACCGGCAAGAATGCGACCGATGGAACGATGATCATCGATGCGATGGACCTGCTCTATACCCGACGTTTCGATGGTTTCTGCCTGGTCTCCAGCGACAGCGACTTCACCGGACTGGCCTTGCGAATTCGCGAAGAAGGCCTGAGTGTTTTCGGTTTTGGTGAAGAGAAAACGCCGGATGCCTTCCGAAACGCCTGCCACAAATTCATCTTCACCGAAGTTCTGCGGCCGCTACCGGTAGCGACGACAACGCCCGCCTCGACCGCGGAAACTGAACCCGACAAGCGCCCCGTCACTCCGGTTGTTCCGGTTGCAGTCGCAAAGAAGGCCCTGCCGCTCCAGTTTGTCCTGCAAGCCCTGGACCAGGCCTGCGACGAAAGTGGCTGGGCCAATCTGGGTGCCTTCGGCAGCTATCTGACGAAGCTGCAATCGGATTTTGACCCGCGCCTTTATGGATTCAAGAAGCTGAGCGATCTGGTCAGGTCGAAGCCGCACCTGTTCGTTGTCGAGGAAAGGTCTGTCGCCAGCAGCAACTCGCCCGTCATCTATGTCCGCAAGAAGCCGGGAAAGACAGCTCAATGAGCAAGTCTCCGTCTCTCACGCATATCTAGCCTGCGCTACTTCAAACCCAACTGACAGGTGTCATCCATGCCAGAACCCATCGACTTCTATTTCGATTTTTCCAGCCCCTACGGCTACCTGATGGCCGAGAAGATCGACGCTGTCGCGGCCAAGCATGGCCGCAAGGTGAAATGGCATCCGATCCTGCTCGGTGTCATCTTCCAGGCCACCGGCGCCCGGCCACCGACGGAAGGCGTCAGCAGCCGCGGGCGCTACATGGCCAACGACTTCCATCGTTCGGCTCGCTTCATGGGCATCCCCTACAGCCCGCCGAGCCGCTTCCCTCTGCCGACGCAGAACGCCGCCCGCGCCTTCTACTGGCTGCACGGCCAGGACTGCGCGCTCGCCCGCCGCTTCGCCCATGCCGCCTATCGCGCCTTGTTCGTCGACGACCGCGACATCTCGTCGCCCGACACGGTGCTCGACATCGCCGCCAGCCTTGGCGTCGACCGCGCACAGCTGGCTGCCGCGCTGCAGACACCGGAGATCAAGGCCCGCCTCAAGGACGAGTGCGATGCCGCATTGGCCGCCGGCATCTTCGGTTCACCTCACGTGATCATCGATGGCGAGCATTTCTTCGGCGCCGATCGCCTGCCACAGATCGAGCGCTGGCTCGAAACCGGCGGTTTCTGAACACCCCATGAAACACCTGCGCCCGCTTGTCTGGGCCATGCTGCTCGGCCTGACCGGCTGGAGCTTCGGCGTCGAGCCGGGCTGGCTGCAGCAGCGCCAGCTGACCCTGGCCAGCGCCGACTGGAACGGCGCCCCGCTGACCATCGCGGTCGCCGCCGACCTGCACGTCGGTGCCCCGCATGCCGGCCTGCCGATGCTGAAGCAGGTTGTCGACCAGTTGAATGCCGCCCGCCCCGATCTGATTCTGCTCCCCGGCGATTTCGTGATCCAGGGCGTGCTGGGCGGGGAGGCGCTGGCGCCGGCGGCGATCGCCGCCGAACTGGCCCGCCTGAAGGCGCCGCTCGGCGTCTTCGCAACCCTCGGCAACCACGACTGGTGGCACGATGGCGAAGCAGTCCGCCAGGCACTGGGCAAGGCCGGCATCACGGTACTGGAGAATGCCGCCGTCCCCTTGCCGACCGCAGCCGGCCCATTGTGGCTGGTCGGCATCGGCGACGACATGACCGGCCACGCGCAACC
>WBUO01000471.1 GCA_008933675.1 Dechloromonas sp. | reverse complement strand
GGTGAACCTGCACCGTAGCAGCACCGGGAGCACAGAAAGCGGAATCGACCAGGCTTCCAGCGAGGTTGGCGCCCGTGCGGTCGACGCGGTGGTGTCCCAACTCCATCACAACACCCGCGGACTCGTTCCACATCCTAGCCAACACCTCATCCCGGGGCGATGGGTGGCCGGCGAGACGACACCCGGGCCCGGGCGACCACGAAAGTAGCGTCACATTGAACGATGCTCTGCTGATGGGACTCCCCGTTGCCCAAGAGGTCCTGCAAGGTGCAGAACATACCCCGGACCTTTATCGCTCGAATGATCGCCCCATCCCAATCCGCAGCAGCCCCGACTTCCCCGGTTTACACCCCGCTGCCGGCGGATGAGAAGCTTCTGCGGGTAGGCAACCTGACTTACAATCGCAGGCAGCTGGTCTGGTTGTTCTGCTGGCTGCTCCTGGCCGATCTCTCGTTCATGATCGTGAGTCAAATCGAGCCGAGCGTGCTGCCGATTCTCATGAAGAACGCCGGCGCGTCCGACCAACATATCGCCTGGATCCTCGGTTCGCTGGTTCAAGTGACCCAACTGGTGCTCAATCCGTTTTACAGCACCTATTCCGATCGGACGAGGACGCGCTGGGGCCGCCGGATACCCTTTCTCCTTGTCGTAACACCGCTGGCCTCGCTCCTCCTTGCGTTGACGCCCTATGCACCCGAGGTCGCGGCCTGGTTGCAGCAGCGGGCCTGGGTGGCCGAGATTCTGCACCGCTTCCCAGTTGCGCCTGCGGTGCTGATGTATGCGGTTTTTGTCGTTGGGTTCTATCTGTTCTACAGCGGCACCGCTTCGATTTTTTTCTACCTGTTCCGTGACGTGGTGCCTGAGAGCCACATGGGCCGCTTCATGGCACTGTTCCGGATGGTCGGCGCTTTGGGCACGTTCGTCCTGAATTACTGGCTCCTGGGCCTCGGCGTTCGTATGCCGCATCAGATGTTTCTCGCGATGGCGTTGCTCAACCTCGTCGGCTTCCTGGCACTGTGCTGGTTTGTGAAGGAGCCGGATTATCCGCCAGTTGAGCGAAATGTCGAAGCGGACAATCGTCCTTGGATTCGGAGCGCGGCTTCGGCGATTATCTCTTATTTCCGCGAGTGCTATTCCGACTCCCTGCACTGGTGGACGTATACCTGCCGCCTTATGGTTTACGCTTCCGTGGTGGTCTCGACCTTTCGTATCTTTTTCGCCCTGCAGGAGCTGGAAATGACAGTCGAGGACGCGGGTAAAGCCCTGTCCTGGTCGTCCCTGCTCTGGGTGGCCGTGGCTTATCCGATCGGACTGCTGGTGGATCGCTGGAAGGTCTTCCGGGTGATGAAATGGGCGCTCTGGATCCAAAGCGTGAGTTACTTGCTTTCGTTCTTCCTGATCCGCGACAGCGCCACCTTTCTCATCTTCTCGCTCATCACCGGTGTCCTCTACTGGGCGATCATGCTCTGCCAGTTCATAGTCGGCCAGGAGGTCTTCCCGGCCCTCAAGCTGGGCCAGTTTTTCTCTGCCAATGTAGTGCTTCAGGCGATAGTCATCGCCGCGGTGGTGAGCCCATTCTGCGGCTGGCTCTTCGACACGCTGAAGGGCAGCACCGGGATGCTGGAGCTGCCTTTCGCCGGCGCCCTCGAAGTCGGACCCTATCGCTACGTCATGCTAATGCTCAGCGTGGTGTTTTTCATTTCATTACTCGGATTGTATCGCGTCGAGGCGCTGTTAACAGCCCGCCGGCGCTCCACGGGCTGATACATCATGGCTGGAACCGGAAAATCGATCGGCATTCCCCTGCCGACCCGCGCGCTCCAAACGCGGGAAGTCGTGCGGCAGACTGCGGTCAAGGCCCGGGTGACCGCACGGCATGCCAACCAGATCCAACTCTCAGTGTCGGCGAAGACATCCAGCTTTCGCCCACTTTCCTCCGCCGACCAAGCTATGTTTGCTGCGCGGACCGAAGCACTGGAAGGAACCGCCGACGGCGGGCAGGTCATGATCGATGTCTTGCACGACCGGGTCTTTCGCGTCCGGTATCGGGAAGAACATTCGACGCCGCCGAAGGAGTCGGGCCTCACCGTGGGGGAGTTCGGCGGACCAACACGCTGTGACTGGGACGTGGGCAACGAGCGCGCCATCGCCACCACGACCGCCGGCACTCTGGTGCTGCACCTCGATCCGTGGCGCTGGGAATGGCGCTCGCCGGACGGCGCAGTGGCTTGCGGCGCCGCCGGCGAGGAGAAGAACTATTTCAACCAATGGGACGCTTACGGGCTCGGCTTGTCCCATCGACTGGCTGACGGCCGACCGATCGCGACGGAGTGTTTTGATCTCCGACCGGACGAAGCGATTTTCGGCTTTGGCGAACGCTTCATTCGCCTCAACAAGGTCGGCCAGTCCATCGACGTGGACATGTCGGACACCAAGGGCGTCACGACCGATCGAGCCTACAAGAA
>WBUO01000085.1 GCA_008933675.1 Dechloromonas sp. | reverse complement strand
CACTGCGGCCGGCACCTACACCCTCTCGGCCAATGTCGAGAATGCCACGGTCACCGGCACCGTCGCCGGCATCAACATCACCGGCAACGACCTGAACAACGATCTGACCGGCAATGCCGTGGCCAATACGCTGAACGGCGGTGCGGGCAATGACATCTTGACTGGCGGCGCCGGCAACGACACGCTGATCGGTGGCAGCGGCGATGATGAATACATCCTCGATATTGCCAGCGATGTCGTGACCGAAGCGGCGGCGGCTGGCGACGACACCGTCAAGCTGGCCTTCTCCAGTAGCGCCAGTTATACCCTGACCGCCAACGTCGAGAACGCCATCGTCACCACCTCTGGCGTCGCCATCAACGTGACCGGCAACGATCTCGCTAACAGCATCGTCGGCAATGACGTGGCCAACATCATCAATGGCGGTGCCGGCAACGACACCATCGAAGGCGCCGGAGGCAACGACGTCGTCAACGGCGGACTCGGCAGCGACAAGGCCATCCTGCGCGGCGTTCTGGGCGACTATGCGATCACGCGACCGAGCACGACACAGACCGTGTTCACCTACATGCAGGACGGCAGCACCCTGACGCTGACCGACGTGGAGAACATCTACTTCGACGGCGACTTCAGCGAACATACCCTGGCCGCACTGGTCGCCCAGATCGGCTCGATCGGCAACGACACACTGAGCGGCGGTAACGACAGCGACACCCTGAATGGTGGCCTGGGCAACGACAGCCTGAGCGGCGGCAACGGCGATGACGATCTGCTGGGCGGCGATGGCGTCGATACGCTGCAGGGTGGCGCCGGCAACGACATCCTCGATGGCGGGCTGGGTAGCGACCTCTACCGCTTCGGCATCGCGGGCGGCGACGACATCATCGTGCAGAACGACACGCTGACGGCATCGATCGACACCATCGAAATCGATGCCGCGGTCGGCAACTACGCTTCCGGCGAAACCACGTTGAGCCGCGGCTGGCACAGCTATGACGATCTGGTGCTGACGGTCAATTCCGGCTCCCCTGGTGCAGAGGGTGTCGACCACATCGTGGTCAACAACTTCTTCGCCAACGACCTGCTCAATGCTTCGGCAGCCATCGACCAGATCCGCTTTGCTACGGATGGCTCGCTATTGAATCAGGCACAGATTCTGGCCGAACTGCTCAAGGGAACGGCTACGGACGACTGGTTGCGCGGTTATGCCAACACCAATGACAGCATCAGCGGCCTGGCCGGCAACGATATGATCGGCGGAGCTGCCGGCAACGACACGCTGGATGGCGGTCTGGGCAACGACACGCTGACTGGCGACGAAGGCAACGACAGTCTGATCGGCGGAGCCGGGCATGACAGTCTCCTCGGCGGTACAGGCAATGACACGCTGTTTGGTGGTGCCGGCAACGACACGCTGGAAGGCGGCGACGGTTCCGATACCTATGTCTTCAATCTGGGTAACGGGCATGACCAGATAGCCGACTCAGGCGGCGACGCCGACGTGCTGAACTTCGGCTCGGGCATTCTCGCGACCAACACGCAGGTTCGCCGGGACGGTGACGACCTGTTGGTGACGTTTAGTGGCCAGCCAAGCGATGAGCTTGAAATCGAAGACTATTTCACCAGCGGGCAGATCGAGACCTTCCGCTTCGGCGATGGCAATACCTGGTCTTCGGTTTCGATCAAGGCCAAGGTACTGCAACCGACGGGCGATGATGACGAAATAACCGGGTATCTGGGCAGTGAATTGCTGCGCGGCCTCGCCGGCAACGATACGATCAACGGCGGCGGCGGCAACGACACGATCAACGGCGGTATCGGTGACGATCTGCTGACGGGCGGCACCGGTTCCGATCGTTTCGTCTTCGACACGCTGGACGGGACGGACACGATTACCGACTTCACCACCGGTAGCGACACGATCGCGCTCTCCAAATCGGTGTTCGGCCTGGCCGGTGCTGTCGGCACGACCACCAACCTGGCCGGTCTGACCGGTACCGGGCAGTTCGCCTACGACAGCGGTACCGGCGAACTCAGCTTCGATGCCGACGGCGCAGGTGGCGGAGCCGCTGTCACCCTCGTTGTCCTCGGTCAGGGAACGCATCCGGCCTCGCTGGGGAACGACTTCATGATTGTTGGCTGAGACGACGACACGGACGGAGCTGGCGAGGCAAATGGCCAGCCAGCTCCGTCCGTGGCATCCGCCCTGTCGATCCGGGGCTCGGGAATAACTACCCAAGAAACGACTACCGGCTAACGCAGCCAGGTAGCGCTTTCGTTCCAGACGAATCCTCCCTTTGAACAAAGCCAATTGCCTCCGCATGAAATCGCGGTTTCAATTGCTTTCCCATCAATCGAGTGGACGACGACCTTGGAAAAATCGAACGCCCTGGGTGCCACCCTGGCCTTGCTGGCCGCCCTGGGTTTTTCGCTGAAGGCCATCTTCGTCAAGCTGGCCTATCCCTACGGCGTCGATGCCATCACGCTGCTGGCGCTGCGCATGGGTTTTTCGCTGCCGGTATTCCTGTGGGTCGGCCTGGCCCGGCAGCGCGCCGGCAGCGCTCTCTCACGAGGGGACTGGGGACGGCTGATCATCCTCGGCTGTCTCGGTTACTACGGCGCCAGCATCCTCGACTTCTGGGGACTCGAGTACATTTCCGCCGGACTGGAGCGGCTGATCCTGTTCACCTATCCGACGCTGACCATCCTGATCGGCGTGCTGTTCCAGGGCAAATCCTTCTCCTGGCGCGAAGCGGTCGCCATCGCGCTGTGCTACAGCGGTATCGGCTTCGCCTTCGTGCACGACCTCGACCTCGCCGACTCGCGCGACGTGTGGATCGGCGGCGCCCTGGTCTTCGCCTCCAGCGTCTGCTACGCCATCTATCTGGCCGGCAGCGCGCCGATGATCGGCCGCCTCGGCGCCATGCGCTTCTCGGCCCTCGCCGCCCTGGTCTCGTCGGCGGTGACGCTGCTGCATTTCGCCGCCACCCAGCCGTTCACCGCCTTCATCCAGCCGCTGCCGGTCTATGGCTGGGGGTTGGCAATGGCGCTGTTCGCCACCGTCGTGCCGGTCTTCGCGCAATCGGCGGCGATCCGCCAGCTCGGCGCCGGACGGACGACGCTGTACAGCATGATCGGACCGATGCTGACCATCGCCTTCGCCTGGTGGCTGCTCGATGAGACGCTGTCGGCAGCGCAACTGGCCGGCGCCGCCCTGGTGGTGCTCGGCATCCTGATCGTCAGTCGCAGGTAAGCGCCGGCGCTTCGGGTTAGAATCCGGCGCATGATCGGCATCCTCCTGATTACCCATGGCAGCTTTGGCGAGGCGCTCGTGCAGAACGCCTGCCATGTACTGAACAAGCGCCCGGCGCAATTGAACCAGCTCGGCGTCGCCGCCCAGGACGACCCGCTGGATCTGCTGCCGCTGGCCCGCCGGATGGTCGAACTGGTCGACAACGGCAAGGGCGTGCTGCTGCTCACCGACATTTTCGGTGCAACACCGTCGAATCTCGCCCTGAAACTGCTCGACCCCGGCCGCATCGAAGGCCTGACCGGCGTCAATCTGCCGATGCTGCTGCGCGCCCTGACCTATCGCGAGAAGGGCATGGACATCCTGCTGCAACGCGCCCGCGACGGCGGCCGTGACGGCATCATCAACATGCTGGACCACTGAAATGCTGACCCGAGAAACCGAAATCATCAACAAACTGGGCCTGCATGCCCGCGCCTCGGCCAAGCTGACGCAGCTGGCCGGCAAGTACAAATGCGAAGTGTGGATGAGCAAGGGAACCCGCCGCATCAACGCCAAGAGCATCATGGGTGTGATGATGCTGGCGGCCGGCAAGGGCTCGAAAGTCAGCATCGAAACCGACGGCCCGGACGAGGCCGAGGCAATGGACGCCCTGCTGGCCCTGGTCGCCGACTACTTCGGCGAAGGCGAGTGAGCTCATGAGCTTCACCCTGCACGGTCTCGGCGTATCCGGCGGCATTGCCGTCGGGCGGGCGCTGCTGATGTCGCACGCGACGCTGGAGGTGTCGCACCTGACTGTCGGCCCGCGCATGGTGGACAAGGAAATCGCCCGTTTCGACCAGGCAGTGGCTACGGTCAAGAAGGAGCTGCTGTTGATGAAGGAGTCGACCGAGCACGCCCCGGCGGAGCTGTCGGCTTTCATCGACATCCACACGATGTTCCTGGAAGATCCGGAACTGATCGACAAACCGCGCGAACTGATCCGCGAACGCCGCTGCAACGCCGAATGGGCGCTGGTCCAGCAGATGGAACATCTGGTCCATCAGTTCGAGCAGTTCGACGATCCCTATCTGCGCGAGCGCAAGCTCGATGTCCGCCAGGTGGTCGAACGCGTCATCAAGGAACTGCTCGGCCACCCCAGCCGGGCCGTGATGAAAGCCGGCAAGGGCCTCAAGGAAGAGACCCTGGTCGTCGTCGCCCACGATCTGTCGCCGGCCGATGTCATCACCTTCAAGGAACACCGCTTCGCTTCCTTCATCACCGATGTCGGCGGCGCCACTTCGCATACCGCCATTCTCGCCCGCAGCATGGCGATTCCCTCGGTGGTCGGCCTGGAGAATGCCCGCTCGCTGATCCGTGACGGCGAACTGCTGATCGTCGACGGCCTGCGCGGTGTCGTCATCGCCAATCCGGACGAGCGCGTGCTGGAGGAATACCAGCTGCGCAAGAACCAGATCGAGCTGGAAGAAACCAAGCTGAAGCGGCTGAAGAATGCCAAATCGCAAACGATCGACGGCATCGAGGTGCAGTTGCACGCCAACATCGAGCTGCCGGTTGATATCCCGGAAGCCCTGGAAGGCGGCGCCGAGGGTATCGGCCTGTTCCGCACCGAGTTCCTCTTCCTCGACCGCGGCGACATGCCCGACGAGCAGGAGCAGTACGAAGCCTACAAGAAGGTGGTCAAGGGCATGGCCGGCCGGCCGGTCACCATCCGCACCTTCGACCTCGGCAACGACAAGGACCTGCGCCCCGACGCCAGCCTGCACGACCGCGTCAAGACCAACCCGGCGCTGGGCCGCCGCGCCATCCGCCTGTCGCTGGCCGAACCGCAGATGTTCCAGACACAGCTGCGAGCCATCCTGCGCGCTTCGCGCTATGGTCCGATCAAGCTGCTGATTCCGATGCTGGCCCACGCCCACGAGATCGACCAGACACTGGCCGCACTGGAACAGGCCAAGTCCAGCCTGCGCGGCGAAAAGATCAGCTTCGACGAGAACATCCAGGTCGGCGGCATGATCGAGATTCCCGCCGCCGCCCTGGCCATCGGCCTGTTCCTGCGCCGCCTCGACTTCCTGTCGATCGGCACCAACGACCTGATCCAGTACACCCTGGCCATCGACCGCTCCGACGAACAGGTGTCCTCGCTCTACGACCCGTTGCACCCGGCGGTGCTGATGCTGCTGGCGCACACCATTTCGAGCGCCGAGAAGGTCGGCGTCCCGGTTTCCGTCTGCGGCGAAATGGCCGGCGATCCGAAACTGACCCGGCTGTTCCTTGGCATGGGCCTGCGTATCTTCTCGATGCACCCGTCGCAGATACTCAAGGTCAAGAACCGGGTACTGAAGGCCGACGTCAGCGAAATCGCCCCCAACGTCCGCCGCATGCTGCGCCTGGAAGAACCTGGCAAGCTGCGCGAAGCACTGGAAAAACTCAACGCCTGAGTCCCGCCCGGCAGGTTAACCGGCCGGCGTCCATCCGGCCTGGCACAAGGGCCCCCTCAGCAACGCCCCCCGGCGGAAACGCCTGCCGTGTTCAGCGAACCGTTGCCGACACAGCCGTTGCAACCAGTGGGCTGGCACTGAGCCCGGCCCGCCGCCGGAGATCGGCCACTACCTGATCTGCCGTCGCCTGCGCTGCCGCCCGTTGCTCGCGCCGGTCGCGATCCTCGATCAGCGCCAGCGCCTGCTGACGCCAGGCCACCATCTGCGGCTCATGCCCGTGGTGCAGATGGTGTCTGCGATGCATGGTGAACCAGCGATGCGCCTCCGCTTCATCGACATCCACCCCCTGACCGGTCTGGTACATCAGGCCGATCTGGAATTGCGCCACCTTGTCGCCCCGATCGGCAGCCTGCCGGTACCAGCGCAGCGCCGCTGCGTGATCGAGTGGCACTCCGTCGCCGTACTGGTGGATGACAGCCAGATTGTAGGCCGCATCGTTGTTGCCCCTGACGGCCCAGCCCTGCCAGATGGCCACCGCCCGCGCCGTATCGCCCCCCTTGTGGGCCATCGCCGCCTGGCGCAAGTCGTCGTCGGCCGTTCCCGCCGCTACCGGCAGACAGGCCAGCGAAATCAGCAGACCGCACAGCGGTTGGAGGCGTCGGAATGACTTTGCCAGCATGAAATGCTCCAGGCGGAAGAATGATCGGCGATGCTAGGTGGCGACCTCGTTCAAGGGAACTAGACAAATTGCCGCGCGACAATTTGTCGCATTCCCTGTCGTCGCAAACAGGCCGAGAATTTACGCGCGCAGGGTCGTCGGCACCGGCAGGAAGCAGCACAAGCGACATCCATCGCTCGCCCCGGTACCGGCCAGGGTAGCAGGAAGGGCATCAACGGAAGTCCCCGAGGCACTGCCGTTTCCGGCATGGATCGTTCCTTCCCTGCTGGAATCAACGTCAGGCATCAACTTTTGAAACGGCTTTGCTTGCCCACAGAAGCCCCGGCGTGACCCGGGGCTTCTGACCATCCGGAGAAAGGCTCCACATGCGCACGATATTCCCGGCCCTCGGTCGGCAAGCAGCAGAGGCAACGCGCCGGACGCAGACCTTCGCCGGGGACAGCCGGATCTACGGACAAGGTGAAGAGGGCGCTGCCTGGCGGCTCGTCCGTGGTACCGTGCGCCTCGATGCGGTGGCCCCGGGGGGCGACCGGAAATTCGCCAGCCTGGCCATCGCCGGCGACATCCTCGGCTGCGAAACCCTGCTTTTCGGTGTCTATGCCTTTGCCGCCACGGCACTGACCGATTGCGAACTGAGCCCCTGGCCGGAAGGCAGCCGTGCACCGAGCCAGGAATCGTTGCTCGCTTCTCTGGCCCAGACGCAACGCCGTACGGCCGAACTCGTCGCCCTGCGCGGCGGCCAGGCCATCAACCGCGTGCTCGGCCTGATCCGCCTGCTGGCCGAAGGCGACGGACGCGTCATCCTGCCCATGCGCCAGGAGATCGCCGAAATCACCGACCTGCGCTTCGAAACCATTTCGCGCATCATCAAGCAACTGGAACGCAGCGGCATTCTGGTCCCGGCACGTGTTCCCGGCGTCCATGCAACGCGTGCCTTCCATTATGCCGGCCAGGCTCGAGGGGAAAATCCGGAAATGACGACGGGGACCGAAGTCCCCGCCGGCTGTCTTGGGTAATAAGGCTTCAGCGGCCCCAGCTATGCCGTTTAGGCGGCAACAGCGAAACGCTCATCGTTGGCGTTTATGGATTTGTGCGGATTACGTCCGTCACCTCTCGGGTTGCCTGCGCACCTTTGCCCGCCCTGTCGAAACCAGTACACCCCCATCCGAAAACACTGTGGCCAATGCTCTCGGGTGGAGGTGAGGGGAATCGAACCCCTGTCCAGAACGCCTCCAGATTGCCGGAATTACAACCATGCTCCGGATTATGGGGGCGGGGTGGGTGATTTTCAAGGGCCACGACGGCCCTCGTTTCAGCCCAGTTCGCGTTCGGCGCTGAGCAGGCGCTCGCAATAGCGGGCGATCAGGTCCACTTCCAGATTGACCTTGGCACCCGGCTTGAGCAGGTGCAGCGTGGTGTTTTCCAGCGTATGCGGAATCAGGTTGATGGTGAACACCTGGCCGTTGACGTCGTTGGTGGTCAGACTGGTACCGTCGACGGCGACCGAACCTTTGCGCGCGATGAAACGGGCGATCTCCTTGGGCGCCAGGATCTCCAGCAGGCGGTTGTCGCCGACCGGGTCGAAGCGCAGCACTTCGCCGACGCCGTCGACGTGGCCGGAGACCAGGTGGCCGCCGATGACGTCGGACAGCTTCAGCGCCTTTTCCAGGTTGACCGGACCCGGCGCATCAAGGCCGACGGTGCAGGACAGGGTTTCCGGCGAGACATCGACCATGAAGCTGTTGCCCTCCTTGCCGACAACGGTCAGACAGACACCGCTGTGGGCAATCGAATCGCCGATGGCGACATCGTCGAGGTTCAGCTTGCCGGCATCGACATGCAGGCGGAAACCAGCCTCGCGGGTGGTGAGGTGGGTGATGCGGCCGACCGCCGCGATGATTCCAGAAAACATGGCAGAACCCGTTGTGCGTGAGGTGAAGGCGCGACTTTATCACGCCCTGTTTCCAGGCTTGTTGATCGGGCGGCTTGCAGGAAACGGGACTTGATACTAGGGTCTTACCCTTTGTGCAATCGATTCACCCAAGGGAGACAACATGAAGAAGACATTGCTCGCCACCCTGCTTGCCGGCATCGCCACAGCGGCGCTCGCCGACATCACCGTCGGCGTCACGGTGTCGGCCACCGGCCCGGCCGCCTCGCTCGGCATTCCGGAGAAGAACACCATCGACCTGCTGCCGAAGAGCATCGCCGGCCAGAAGGTGAGTTACATCGTGCTCGACGACGCCTCGGACACCACGACGGCAGTCAAGAACGCCCGCAAGCTGATCAGCGAGAACAAGGTGGACCTGATCATCGGCTCGTCGACGACGCCCAATTCGCTGGCCATGATCGACGTCGCCGCCGAGGGCGAGACGCCGATGATCGCACTCGCCGCCTCGGCCCGCATCGTCGAGCCGATGGACGAGAAGCGCAAGTGGGTGTTCAAGACGCCGCAGAACGATACGCAGATGGCCACCGCCATCCTCGAACACATGACCAGCAACAACGTGAAGACCGCCGCCTACATCGGCTTCTCCGACGCCTACGGCGAAGGCTGGTGGAACGAATTCGCCAAGCTGGCCGAGGCGCGCAAGATCAAGGTCGTCGCCAGCGAGCGCTTCAACCGCACCGACACGACGGTGACCGGGCAAATCCTCAAGATCCTCTCGGCCCGGCCCGATGCCGTGCTGGTCGGCGGCGCCGGCACGCCGGCCGCGCTGCCGCAACGCTCGCTGAAGGAGAAGGGCTTCAAGGGTCTGATCTACCAGACGCACGGGGCTGCCAACAACGATTTCCTGCGTGTCTGCGGCAAGGACTGCGAAGGCACCGTGTTACCCACCGGCCCGGTACTGGTCGCCGCCCAGCTGCCGGCCGACAATCCGGTACGCAAACCGGCACTCGACTACGTGACGAAGTATGAGGCGGTGCATGGCAAGGGCAGCGTCAATGCCTTCGGTGCCTATGCCTGGGATGCCGGCGGCCTGCTCGCCAACGCCGTGCCCGCCGCGCTGAAGAAGGCCCAGCCAGGCACCCGTGAGTTCCGTGCCGCCCTGCGCAGCGCCCTCGAATCGACGAAGGAACTGGCAGGTGCCCACGGCGTCTTCAACACCAGCCCGAGCGACCACCTCGGCCTCGACCAGCGCTCGCGCGTCGTCGTTGTCGTCAAGGACGGTGCCTGGCAACTGGCCCGCTGAGCCGATGCCTCACCGACGCGGCAACCGGCAGGATGCCGGGCTGCCGCGTGCTAGACTTTCGCCTTTTACCGCTTTCATTCACGGGATGAGACCATGCTGAAAAAACTGACCGTCGCCGTTCTCGCCGCCTTCTCCGCCACCGCCATGGCCGACATCAATGTCGGCGTCTCGGTTTCCGCTACCGGCCCGGCGGCCTCGCTGGGCATCCCGGAAAAGAACACCATCGCCCTGTTGCCGACCACCATCGGCGGCGAAAAGGTCAATTACATCGTCCTTGACGATGCCACCGACCCGACCGCGGCAACCAAGAACATCAAGAAGCTGATCAGCGAAAACAAGGTCGACGTTGTCATCGGCTCGACGACAACGCCGAACTCGCTGGCGATGATGGATGTCGCCGTCGACAACGAGACGCCGCTGATCTCGATGGCCGGTTCGGCGATCGTTGTCGAACCGATGGACGCCAAGCGCAAATGGGTGTTCAAGACGGCACAGAACGACGCCCACATGGCCACCGCGCTGGTTCAGCACATGACCGACCGCAAGGTGCAGACGGTTGCCTTCATCGGCTTTGCCGACGCCTACGGCGAAGGCTGGTTCAAGGAGTTCGCCAAGATCGCCGAGGCGCGCAAGCTGAAGATCGTCGCCAGCGAGCGCTTCCAGCGCAACGACACGTCGGTGATCGGCCAGACGCTGAAGATGATGTCGGCCAAGCCGGATGCCGTACTCATCGGCGGTGCCGGCACGCCGGCCGCGCTGCCGCAGAAGACGCTGAAGGAAAAGGGCTACAAGGGCCTGATCTACCAGACGCACGGCGTCGCCAACAACGACTTCCTGCGCGTCGGCGGCAAGGATGTCGAGGGCGCCTTCCTGCCGGTCGGCCCGATGGTCGTCGCCGCCCAGCTGCCGGCCGACAATCCGGTGAAGAAGTCGGCCATGGAGTACGTCACCAAGTACGAGGCCGCCCACGGCAAGGGCAGTGTCAGCTCCTTCGGCGGCCACGCCTGGGATGCCGGCCTGCTGCTGCAGAACGCCATTCCGCAGGCGCTGAAGAAGGCCAAGCCGGGCACCGTCGAATTCCGCCGGGCGCTGCGCGACGCCATCGAGGGCACCAAGGATCTGGCCGGCGCTCACGGTATCTTCAACCTGTCGCCGAACGATCATCAGGGCTTCGATCAGCGCGCCCGCGTCATGGTGACCATCGAAAACAACGCCTGGAAACTGATCAAGTAATCGGCGGCGGTGGCTTGCCCTCGCCGCATGGCCGCCCGTGCCGCGCTGAACCCGCCTTCCCGCAGGCATTCCCTGCAGGAAGGTGCGGCAGCGGCGCCCGGCGCCCGCTTCGCCTGACCTCCCTGCCGTCCTGAACGGCTGCCCGGCGCGCACGGCGCGCCAAGTCTTTGAATCCGGTTCCCCATGGACCTGCAAATCCTCCTTCTTCTCGGCCAGGACGGCGTCACCAACGGTGCCATCTACGCCCTGCTGGCACTGGCCCTGGTGCTGGTATTCACCGTCACCCGCGTCATCTTCATTCCGCAGGGCGAGTTCGTCGCTTTCGGCGCCCTGACCCTGGCGGCACTTCAGGCCGGTCATGTGCCGGGCACCATCTGGCTGCTGCTCGGGCTGGGCAGCGCGGTAGCGATACTCGACGGCATCCGGCTGATCGGCGAACGCCGTTACGCCAAACTGCCGCCACTGCTGATCCTCAATGTCGGCGTGCCACTGCTGGCCGCGGCCGGCCTCTTCGCCATCTCGCCGGCACAGCTGCCGCTGGCTCTCCAGGTGCTGATCGCCATGCTGCTGGTGATTCCGATGGGGCCGATGATCTACCGCATCGCCTACCAGCCGCTGGCCAGCGCCTCGGTACTGGTGCTGTTGATCGTCTCGGTCGCCGTGCACGTCGCCCTGGTCGGCCTCGGCCTGCTCTTCTTCGGCGCCGAAGGCTCACGCACGCCGGCCTTCACCGACTTCTCCTTCGAACTGGCCGGTGCCCCGCTGCAGGGCCAGACCGTCCTCGTCGTCGTCGCCTCGGCCGTGCTGATCATCGGCCTCTATTTCTTCTTCGAGCGCACGCTCTACGGCAAGGCGCTGCGTGCTACCGCGATGAACCGGACCGGGGCACGCCTGATGGGCATCCCGCCGATCCTCGCCGGCAAGCTGTGCTTCACCCTGTCGGCCGCCATCGGCGCCTTCTCCGGCATCCTGATCGCGCCGATCACCACGATCTACTACGAATCGGGCTTCCTGATCGGCCTCAAGGGCTTCGTCGGCGCCATCATCGGCGGCCTCGCTTCCTACCCGCTGGCCGCGCTGGGCGCCATCCTGGTCGGCCTGCTGGAAGCCTATTCCTCGTTCTACGCCAGCGCCTTCAAGGAAGTGATCGTGTTCACGCTGATCATTCCGGTGCTGCTCTGGCGTTCGCTGACCACACGCCACGTCGAGGACAACGACGAGCACACCGACGAGATCAATCCCGACAGCCTGAGCAACAAGCCGCCGCATCGCTGGCTGCGCCATCTGCCCTTCGCTGCCTTCGTCGGCCTGCTGCTGGTCGCGCCGCCCTTGCTGCCGGAGTTCTCGATCACGCTGCTCAACTACATCGGTCTCTACGCCATCGTCGCCATCGGCCTCGTGCTGCTGACCGGCGTCGGCGGCCTGACCTCGTTCGGCCAGGCGGCCTTCGTCGGCCTCGGCGCCTACACCACGGCCGTCCTGACCACGACCTACGGTCTGTCGCCCTGGCTGACGCTGGCCATCGGCCTCGCCATCACCGCCGCCGTCGCCCTGTCGCTGGGCTTCATCACGTTGCGCATGGGCGGCCACTACCTGCCGCTCGGTACCATCGCCTGGGGCATCAGCCTGTACTTCCTGTTCGGCAATCTCGAATTTCTCGGCGGCCACACCGGCATCACCGGGATTCCGCCGGTGTCGCTGTTCGGCTGGGAGCTGAAATCCGGCGACCAGTTCTACTACCTGATCTGGCTGGTCGTGCTGCTCGCCATCGTCGCCATCCGCAACCTGCTCGACTCGCGCGAGGGTCGGGCGATCCGCGCCTTGCGCGGTGGCGTCGTCATGGCCGAGGCGATGGGCGTCAATACCGAGCGCACCAAGATCGTCATCTTCCTGATCGCCGCCCTGCTGGCCAGCACCTCCGGCTGGCTGTACGCCCACTTGCAGCGCTTCGTCAATCCGACGCCGTTCTCGCTGACCCAGGGCATCGAATACCTGTTCATGGTCGTCGTCGGCGGCATGGGCCACGTCTGGGGCGCCGTGCTCGGCGCCGGGCTGATCACCGTCCTCAAGCAGTGGCTGCAGGACTGGCTGCCGCAGATTCTCGGCCAGAGCGGCAATTTCGAGATCATCGTCTTCGGCATCGCCATGGTCATCGTGCTGCAGAAGGCCCGCGTCGGCCTGTGGCCGGTGATCGTCAGGCTTCTGCCCAATCGCGTCCGCCACCGCACGCTACCGTCGGCCGAAATGCTGGCCAGACGCCCGCCGGCGGCTGCCGGTACCGTGCTGCTGGAAGCCAGCGAGGTCACCAAGCGCTTCGGCGGCCTGGTCGCCAACAACAACATGGATCTCAGCGTCCGTGCCGGTGAGGTGATGGCCCTGATCGGCCCGAACGGTGCCGGCAAGAGCACGATGTTCAACTGCATCTCCGGCGTCGATCCGGCCAGCGCCGGCAAGATCGCCTTCCTCGGCGAATCGACCGTCGACCAGGGTTCGCGCGCCATCGCCCGGCGCGGCATGAGCCGCACTTTCCAGCACGTGCGCCTGCTCGGCCAGATGTCGGTGATCGAGAACGTCGCCATCGGCGCCCATCTGCGCGGCAGCAAGGGCGTCATCGCCGCCGCCCTGCGCCTCGATCGCAGCGAGGAGAACAGCCTGCTCGCCGAAGCCGCCCGCCAGGTCGAGCGGGTCGGCCTGACCGAGCACCTGTTCGACCCGGCCGGCAGCCTGGCGCTCGGCCAGCAGCGCATCGTCGAGATCGCCCGTGCCCTGGCTTCCGACCCCTGCCTTCTGCTCCTCGACGAACCGGCCGCCGGGCTGCGCTACAAGGAGAAACAGGCGCTGGCCGAACTGCTGCGCAAGCTGCGCGACGAAGGCATGGGCATCCTGCTGGTCGAACACGACATGGATTTCGTCATGGGTCTGGCCGACCGTGTGGTGGTCATGGAATTCGGCGAGAAGATCGCCGAGGGTCAGCCTGAGGAGGTCCAGCAGAATCCCAAGGTGCTTGAAGCCTACCTGGGGGGAGTCGAATGATGAGCAAGCACGCACACCTGCACGACCACGAGGTCATCCTCGACGTCAAGGACCTGCGCGTCACCTACGGCAAGGTCGAGGCACTGCACAAGGTCAGCCTGACCATCCGCCGCGGCGAGATCGTCACCGTCATCGGCCCCAACGGCGCCGGCAAGACGACACTGCTGTCAGCCCTGATGGGCCTGCTGCCGTCGCGCGGCGACATCGTTTACATGGGGCAGGCGCAATGGCCGGAACGCTCGGTCGAGCACCTGGTCCGCCACGGCATGACCCTGGTGCCGGAGAAGCGCGAGCTGTTCGCCGAGATGAGCGTCGAGGACAACCTGCTGCTCGGCGCCTTCGACCGCTACCGGACCGGCCACCGCGACCACATGGACACCATGGACGAGGTCTTCGAGCTGTTCCCGCGCCTCGAGGAACGCCGCGACCAGCTGGCCGGCACGCTGTCCGGCGGTGAGCGGCAGATGCTGGCGATGGGCCGGGCGCTGATGGCCAAGCCGAAGCTGCTGATGCTCGATGAACCGAGCCTCGGCCTGGCGCCGCTGATCATCAAGGAAATCTTCAAGATCATCGCCGCGCTCAAGGAAACCGGTGTCGCCATCCTGCTCATCGAGCAGAACGCCCGCGCCGCCCTGCAGATTTCCGACTACGGCTACGTGCTGGAAACCGGCGAGGTGTCGCTCGCCGGGCCCAGCGCCGAGCTGGCTGCCGATCCGCGCGTCATCGAAGCCTACCTCGGGCTCGGCCACAAGCACTGAGCCGCGGGGCAGCGGGCCAATGCCCGCCAGCCCGGCAATTGCCTGAAAGGATCAGCGCGGACCGCGCTCGCCGCGTTCGTCACCCCGACCGCGGCGTTCGCCGGACTCCCGCTCGCCGCCGCCGCGTGAGCCGCGCGACTGTTCCATCTCGCGCCGGGGCTCGGGAGCCCGCATGACCGGCCGGGCAAGCTCCGGCTCGGAACGCTCATGGAAACGGCGCTCTTCGTGACGCGACGCTCCCGGCTGGCGCACGTTCTCCCGTATTTCGCGCGGCGCAGCCGGCTCGGCTCCCCGCAGGGGAGCCGGCCGCTCCACCGGTTCCGGGCGACGGAACGCCGGCGCCACGTCATCGCGCGTTGTCGCCCGTTCGCTGCGCCGATCGTCACGCCGCTCGC
>WBUO01000470.1 GCA_008933675.1 Dechloromonas sp. | reverse complement strand
GGAATAAGGGTGGGTTTTCGGTTTGAAATGCGGCTTAGCAATCAAGTTCGTGATGATGGAAATTATGGTGAATTGAAATCTGCGGAGCACAAGATGACTACCATTGCCAAATTACCTGCAAGCCTATCGACTGCTGACGCTCGACAACAGGATTTCGGTTTCCTGACCGACGAAGGTGGAACAAAGGTAAACAATTTGGGGATGGGGGTCCTTAGCGATGGCACGCCATTCCTAACGCAGCGTGGCTTGGCGGTACTTTGCGGCGTTGAAAATGCCCATATTGGTACGATTAGCTCACAGTGGGATGAGGAGCTTGAAAAGCCGCGCATCCGCAAAATTCGCGAGATCATAGAAAGTCATGGAAGCGCCATCGAGAGTCCACATATCGAACTAAAAATCGGTGGCAGGGTTATTTTCGGATACCGCGAAGAGCTTTGCCTTGCGGTACTGGAGTATTACGCATTCGAAGCTGGCCAGTTTAAGCAAGATGAGGCGTTGAAGCATTACAGGCTTCTTGCTGGCAGAGGCTTGAAAGAGATAATCTACCAAGCCCTTGGCTATAGCCCAGACCAGAACCTCGACAAACGGTGGCAGCCCTATTTGGATCGAGTTTCTCAGGTTCACAACGCGGTACCGCACGGCTATTTTAGCATTTTTCGCGAAATTTCTGAAATGGTTGTAACTCTCGGAGAAAATGGCGTTTTCATGGATGATGGTATCATCCCTGACATCAGTGTCGGCAAAGCATGGGGCGCACGCTGGACCGATCAATGCTTGGAACGTACTTTTGGCGAGCGCCAAAAGTACGTTCATAATTACCCTGATTACTTTCCTCAATCTGTCTCTAATCGTCAGCATCCATGGTGCTATCCAGATGAGGCGCTGGCTTATTTCAGGAACTGGTTTCAAACGGAATATGTGCGGGGTGGCAAGTTCCAAAATTATTTGGAGAGCCAAGCACGTCAGAGCAAGATAACTACCGAAACTGCTAAACTTGCGATTGAATCTTATCGACCTATTCTAATCGGATAGAACACCTGAGGAGAACGTGCGTGCCCGTAATCATGCACTTTTCTACGTTTCTAAAGTTCTTAACTCTCGATACGGGAGACAAGATACGTCAACTTGAAAATTACGGCAAGCCGGGAGGATTTGATTTTTACAGGGCGTCAAGGGATGGAGTTTTGAACTACTCGACGCACGGAAAATCACAAAAAAGTGTTATCTCGGAAATAGAGAAGTCGGCAGCCCAAAATACAGTATCACACAACATCGAAATTTTCGAGAATGTCGTAACGTGGCTGAGCAAACAGTCCGGCGATAGAATTGCGCCATCCCGAGGTGTCTGGCCATCTCCTTCCAAGGTTTTTTCAGTGCATATCGAACCCGAGATCGGTCTGGAGAAAAATGGAAAGCGGAAAATTCTAGCAGTTTACCCTCGCCGGGACCCGAGGTTAAATCGTGATAAAGCAGGTGCGGGGCTTCTACTTCTAAAGAAAGCTTACAAAGGGGCAGGAAACGAAGATTTCGGAATTTTGGACGCCTACGGTCAAAAGGCGTTCTGGAGCCCCACGAATGTTTCATCCACGCTGCTAGATATAGAAATCAATCTAATCGAGAGTGAGCTGAAGAGGATCATGGGATAGTGAGCTGGTACTGTAAGCTCAATTCAACGTAACCCCGCTCGGCACCGCTTTCACCCCTGCCGCCGCGAACAGCACGCCGCCGCGCACCGCTTCGGGGGAGCCTTCGAGCAGCGGCAGTTTCACCAGCTCGCGCGTCGTCTCGCTGTCGTCGTCGACGACCAGCCGCAGCGAGGCGATGCCGATGTCGCTGCGTTCGACCACCACGTCGCGGATCGTCGCCAGCGGCCACGACAGGCTGTTGCCGCGATAGAGGCGCAGGCCGTCGTGAAAGATCCAGGCGTCGCGCTGGCGCCACAGCCGGAAGCAGGTCGACAGGCCGATCGCCGCGGCGATCATCGCCGTCGTCGCCACCGCATCGCCGAAGATCAGGCTGCGCAGCATCGCGCCCATGCCGTCGCCGCGCACCGGCTCCGCCTGCCCCAACGCCAGCGCCGCCAATATCAGCGCACAGACGATCGCCCCCGCCAGCAGCGGTTTGGGCTTCAGCCGCGCGATCACGACGATCCTTCGGTCCCCATTGCTCATCACCCGCACAAATAGGGACAGCCGCGCCCCGACGCCAGCCCCGCCGGCGCGGTCCCCGTGCTCCCCGGCGAAAGCCGGGGCCCAGCGCGGCCTGCACCACCGCTTGTGATCCCCCCCCATGGACCCCGGCTTTCGCCGGGGCACACAGGCGGCCAGTACCGCCCGATCCTCCCTGTGGCGAAGCCATGGGGAGGTGGCAGCCCGCAAGGGCTGACGGAGGGGCCGCTGCGCGGCACGCCGTCCGCGCGCGCCCCATCGCCGCGCCACAGGGCGGGTCGCGGAAACGCCGCTTGCACCCCGC
>WBUO01000469.1 GCA_008933675.1 Dechloromonas sp. | reverse complement strand
CGCAAGGCCTAGATGGTAGCCAAAGAGAACAAGAGGATAAACTGGTCTCGCAATCATCGATCGAACCTCTCCGCCAATGCCAGAAGCACACCAATGCACTGTATCAACGCTACCGCCAAAATGACGAGCGCCCGCCTTTTTCCTACCAGAATGAGAAATAGCGCTAGGCTCAACCCAGCTGACCCAATGATGAACATCCCCCACTCGCCGATTTTATGGTTCAATGCTAGGACGAACTCAAAAGGGAACAGCGGAATCAGGTACCAGTGGCAATTATAGCCAAGGGCAAGCATCACAGCAGCGCTAAACGGCACCAAAAGTAGTCCGCAAAACATGGCATTAAAGGCCGCCCATTTAGTGTCCGTTTCGATAGATAATCTCATAGGTCAGTAAAGCGAGCAGCGCATGTATCCCAAGGACCACAAACGTCACCTGCAACCAGCGCCTTGTTACCAAGATGAAGTACAGCGTAACCGCTGTCCTTAGGCTTCCGATCGCGATCAAGGCAACATGGCCGACCCAATCAAACTGCGCGGCAAGCATCTCTAGGGGAAAAAGCAGAAGCAAATGCCAACCACCCATAAGATCATATGTAAGTAGCGTAGCTATGCCGATTAACGGCATGATCATCAGAGCCGCCAATGAAGTTAGGAATGCAAGACTTCGGTTCATCTGCAGCACGCCAATCTGATCTGTTCGATCAGTATTATTGAACCCAACAACGCCGTTAAAAATGCCAGGTCTCATTTTTGGGCGGCCAACAACCCAAGATCAGGTTGGAAAATACTCATGAAGAACTAACGCCGAAGCTCCCAATACATGCAGGGCCATCAGGATGAGAGCGAAACGAACTTGGATAGCCCTCGTCTTTCCAAAGGCGATTATCGCGCCGTACACGAAAAACTGACTCAATACCAAGGCAAATAGCAGCCACTCGCGCCCGTTCATGTCTGTAGCCAATGCGAAAAGCAGCGGAAATGGATACAACGCTTTGAGCGCGACTCTTGACGACTGCAGCTTGGCGTAGAAAAGCCAATGCACCGTCGGGATGGCCGCAACGATTGATACGCCCAAACCTATCCATAATGGAACAAACCGGCTAGGACTGCTTTTACTGTCCTTTACAGCATGCATTTTTTACTTTCTCGATGAACGATCGAATCTGCTCGTTGGTGAGAGCAGGATATGGTCCTAGGTTTTTGCCACCCTCTGGACTGTAGTTTCCGCGGTAACCAAAATTCGCCCTGATGTAGTTCTTTGCGCCGGTGATCGCGGCATCTTGGTTCTGATATCTCTGGATCATGTGACCTTGAAATTTTGTCAAAGCTTGGCCATCCATTTTCCCTCCTAACGCCCGGTTAAGCGCTGCCGTATAGGCGATGAAGGAACGCGGATTATTGGCAATTACATCGGGCTCGTTTTTGCTAAACGAATCGAAGAGGTGGCCGACAGGTGCCCCATACGCATTAAGGCGGCCCGAATCAGAACGAACATGGGAATAGGCGTCGCCTAGTGCGTGGATTAGTAATCCTTTTTCCCAGTTGGCTAGGTCGCCAACACTATTCCTTAGCATCTCCTCAAGACACTTTCTCCTAGCACCAATTGCCGAGGAGTCTCCCCCGTGCAACGAGTGCAGCGTCTCCTGGATGTCCCTTAAATGCGATTCTTGCCCTTTAATAAGGGCACCGTAACCCCACATTACTGGATTTAGTTGGAGACTTTTCATTGCGACTATACCAAGTCCCGCTGGCACTGCGTCTAGCCGCTCGTCTTCGTCTCCCACCTGACTGTAATATGCGATCTCCTCTACATCGCTTACAGAATAGCCGTTCCCTGCAAGCATAGCATAACTAGTATAGTAGTGGCCATCTTCCTCATACAGTCCCAGCACATCGATCTTCCTCACCGGATCACCACTAAGAAAGGCGTACAGACTTGAGCTTGACGCCTCCCCCAGCGGATCCCGGTTGAGCCAGCGGCCGGTTGACGGGCTGTAGAAGCGATAGCCGTAGTAGAGGAGCCCCGTTTCTGGGTCGGTGTACTTGGTCGAGAAGCGAAACGGATTCGCGTTGGCAGCGGGGCCGTCGGCGGTCAGGAGATCGCCGAAGGGGCCGTAGTCGTAGGTGGCGGTGACCTGGCCCGTGGCGAGGTCGCAGAGGGCGCTGACGTTGCCATTGCCGTCGAAGCAGACGGCTTGGTCGCCGACAGTACCTGTCATCTCGCGCGTGAAAAGGAGGCCGCCGACGCCGCCGGCGCCCTGCAGCGTGCCTGAAAGATCCAAGCCCCAGGTGCATAGTCGGACCGGCTTGAGTTCGGACAGCGCGTCCAGCTCCGCCAGAAGGTTCCAGCCGTCGTAAACAAACAGGCGGTGGGCCACGGGCTCCCACTGACCCGCTTCGAGCTGCAAGGTTCGCTTTGCGACCCGGCGCGATTGAGCGTCGTAGGTGAACTCCAACCGTTGCTCCGGTGCACCGC
>WBUO01000468.1 GCA_008933675.1 Dechloromonas sp. | reverse complement strand
GATCATTGCGGCCTGCAAGGCCTACGGTGTCCGCCGCCTGGTGCACATGAGCGCGCTCAACGCCGATTCCAACGGCCCTTCCGAATACCTGCGCTCCAAGGGCGATGGCGAAGCCGTCGTGCTTGCCGCCCAAGGCGAACTGGACATCACCGTCTTCCGCCCGTCGGTCATCTTCGGTCTCGGCGACACCTTCCTGTCGATGTTCGCCAACATCCTGAAGAAAGTGCCGTTCTTCCCGCTCGGCTTCGGCCATGCCCGCTTCCAGCCGGTGTGGGCGGCCGATGTAGCCGATGCCTTCGTGGATTCCCTGAGCGATGTGAACACCTACGGCCAGGCCTACGAACTGGCCGGCCCCAAGGTCTACACCCTGCGCGAACTGGTCGACTACGCCAAGGAACTGACCGGCAGCAGCGCCACCATCGTGCCGCTGTCGGAAGGTTGGGCCTACCTGCAGGCCGGTCTGATGTGGCTGGCGCCGAGCCCGATGCTGTCGCCCGACAATCTGCGCTCGATGCAAAAGGACAGCGTCTGCGAAGGCGCTGCCAAGGCTCCGGCCAACTGGCATCCGACCGCACTGGAAGCCATCGCGCCGACCTACATTGCGTTGAACACGCCGAAAGGCAAGCTGGACAGCTTCCGCTACCGCGCCGGCCGCTGAGGCCGCTCTCCCGGCCGTGCAGATATATCTCGTCGGCGGCGCCGTTCGTGACGAACTGCTCGGTCGGCCCAATGCCGACCGCGACCATGTCGTCGTCGGCGCCAGCCCGGAAGCCATGCTCAACCAGGGCTTCCGGCCGGTGGGCAAGGATTTTCCGGTCTTCCTGCATCCCGACACGCACGAGGAATATGCCCTGGCCCGCACCGAGCGCAAGACCGGCCGCGGCTATCACGGCTTTGCCTTCCACGCTGCGCCCGACGTCACGCTCGAAGACGATCTTGCCCGCCGCGACCTGACCATCAACGCCATGGCCAGGGCCGCCGACGGCAGCCTGATCGACCCTTTCCACGGCCACGCCGATCTCCAGGCCAGGGTATTGCGCCACGTCGGCCCCGCCTTCGCCGAAGATCCCGTGCGCATCCTGCGCCTGGCCCGTTTCGCGGCGCGTTTCAGCGATTTCACCGTCGCACCGGAAACGCTCGAACTGATGCGCGGCATGGTCGCCGACGGCGAAGTCGATCATCTGGTCGCCGAGCGCGTCTGGCAGGAACTGGCCAAAGGACTGATGGAAGAGAAGCCGTCGCGGATGATCGAGGTACTGCGCGACTGCGGCGCCCTGGCCCGCTTGCTGCCCGAGGTCGACAAGCTGTTCGGCGTACCGCAACGTGCCGATTACCACCCGGAGATCGATACCGGTATTCATACGCTGATGGTGATCGACCAGTCGGCCCGTCGCGGCTTCGCGCTGCCGGTCCGCTTCGCGGCGCTGACCCACGACCTCGGCAAGGCGGAAACGCCCGCCGACATCCTGCCCCGCCATCTCGGCCACGAGGAACGCAGCGTCCGCCTCGCCGAACAGCTCTGCGCCCGCCTGCGCGTTCCCAACGACTGCCGCGACCTGGCCCTGCTGATGGCCCGTTACCACGGCAATGTGCATCGTGCCGCCGACCTCAAGGCGAGCACCCTCGTCACGCTGTTCGAGAAAACCGACGCCCTGCGCCGGCCGGAGCGTTTCCGGCAGTTGCTCGACGCCTGCCTGTGCGACTATACCGGCCGTCTGGGCTGGGAAAACCGCAGCTACGAAAGTCCGCAGCGCCTGCTGATGGCACTCGCCGCCGTCCAATCCGTTCCGTCCGGTGAAATTGCGGCCGCCTGCGCCGACAAGGGCAGGATTCCCGACCGCATCCACGCGGCCCGGGTACTTGCCGTCAAGGGCGCATTAAATGAGCCGGGAGAGCAACCAGAGCAATAGGGAAAAAAGAATCGTCGTGGCAACCGGAAACACATAATTCCGGCCACGGAAGCGGAAGGCGAAATCGCCCGGCAGCTGGCCGAAGCGAATGAAGCGCGCCAGATGCGGGGCGATGATGCCCAACAGGAAAATCGCTACCACCAGCGTCAGTAACCACTTCAGCATATTGCCCAGCTTCGCCCCAAAAACCCCATTAGAACACGGCCCCAATCGACCCCATGCTAAAAACTCAGATCATCGCAGGCCTCGAGGTCTTCTCCTGCCAACCCGGCCGCAAAACCCGCAAGCCGCCCCTGCTGTTCGTGCACGGTGCCTTTGCCGGCGGCTGGATGTGGACCGATACCTTCATGCCCTTTCTGGCCAAGGCCGGCTACCCCTGCCACGCCCTCTCCCTGCGCGGCCACGGCGGCAGCGAAGGTCGGGAGCAGATCAACTGGCACTCGGTCGCCGACTATGTGGATGACCTGAAGACCGTCGTCGACTGGCTGGGGGAAGAGCCCATCCTGATCGGCCATTCAATGGGTGGCTTCATCGTGCAGAAGTACCTGGAACACCGAACGGCCAAGGC
>WBUO01000084.1 GCA_008933675.1 Dechloromonas sp. | reverse complement strand
CGAAGGCATGGGCCGGCCGGTAGCGATCGTCCTCGGCGGCGACGGCAAGGGGCAGGACTTCGCGCCGCTGAAGCCGGCGCTGCAAAAACATGGCCGCGCCGTCGCGCTGATCGGCCGCGACGCCGCAGCGATCGGCATGGCCCTCGAAGGCAGCGGCGTGCCGACCAGCATCGTCGCCGACATGCCGGCCGCCGTGCGCTGGCTGGCCGCTCAGGCGCAGGCCGGCGACTGCGTGCTGCTGTCGCCGGCCTGCGCCAGTCTCGACATGTACCGCAATTACGCGCACCGCGCCGAGGCCTTCATTGCCGCGGTCAGGGAGCTGGCATGCTGATCTCGGCTCTCGACGCACCGCGCCGGCAGGTTGCCGAAATCGACTACGCGCTGCTGTGGAGCGTGCTGCTGCTGCTGTTCACCGGCCTGGTGATGGTCTATTCGGCGTCGATCGCCATCGCCGAGGGCGGCCGTTTCACCAACAACCAGCCGGCTTACTACCTGGTCCGCCACGGCGTCTTCCTGTGCATCGGCCTGATCGCCGCCGCGGTGACCTTCCAGGTGCCGCTGTCGCTGTGGCAGAAATACGCGCCCTGGCTGTTCATGATCGGCGTGGTGCTGCTCGCCATCGTGCTGATTCCCGGTATCGGCAAGGACGTCAACGGTGCCCGCCGCTGGCTGCCGCTCGGCTTCGCCAACCTGCAGCCGTCCGAGTTGATGAAGCTGTTCGCCGTGCTCTACGCCGCCGACTACACGGTGCGCAAGATCAACGTGATGCACGACCTGAAGCAGGCCTTCCTGCCGATGTTCGGCGCCATGGCCATCGTCGGCATGCTGCTGCTGAAGGAGCCGGACTTCGGCGCCTTCGTCGTCATCATCTCGATCGCCATGGGCATCCTTTTCCTCGGCGGCTTGAAGGCACGCCTGTTCGCCCTGTTGACCGTCGGCCTCTTGGTCGCCTTCGCCATCATGATCATCGTCTCGCCATACCGGCGCGACCGTGTCTTCGGCTTCATGGATCCATGGGCAGACGCCTTCGGTCGCGGCTATCAGCTGTCGCATTCATTGATCGCCTTCGGCCGCGGCGAATTGTTCGGCGTCGGCCTCGGCGGCAGCGTCGAAAAGCTGTTCTACCTGCCGGAAGCGCACACCGATTTCCTGCTTGCGGTGATTGCCGAAGAGCTGGGTTTCGTCGGCGTGCTCATGGTCGTTGCCCTGTTCGCCATCGTCGTCCAGCGCGCCTTCGCCATCGGTCGCCAGTGTGTCCAGCTCGACCGCCTGTATGCGGCGCTGGTGGCGATGGGCATCGGCATCTGGCTGGGTGTCCAGTCCTTCATCAACATGGGCGTCAACATGGGCCTCCTGCCGACCAAGGGCCTGACCCTGCCGCTGATGAGCTTCGGCGGCTCGGGCATCCTCGCCAACTGCGTGGCTCTCGCCATCCTGCTGCGGGTGGATTGGGAAAATCGCCAGTTGATGCGCGGAGGAAAACTATGACGAAGCGCGGCATGCGTTCGCATCAACTGGCGATTTCGTCGCAGGCTAACGTGCGCAGCACGTTAAGGGCGCAGCCCGGCCGTAGACAAAACCGGCCGTCGCATACCGGAGGCGTCCAATGAGCAAAACCATCCTGATCATGGCCGGCGGTACGGGCGGCCACATATTTAGCTCCGGCGTAACGCGCGCTGCGCACGCATTAGCCTGCGCTGAAAATATGCCCGTCGGCGCTCCGAATAAGGGGGCTTGCCATGTCTAAGACGATCCTGGTGATGGCCGGCGGTACCGGCGGCCATATCTTTCCGGCGCTGACCGTCGCCGACAAGCTGCGTTCCGCCGGCTGGCGGGTGGTCTGGCTCGGCAATCCCGAAGGCATGGAAGCGCGGCTGGTGCCGCAGCATGGCTACGAGATGGTCTGGGTGAAATTCTCCGCCTTGCGCGGCAAGGGCCTGCTGCGGAAGCTGCTGCTGCCGTTCAACCTGCTGCGCGGTTTCTGGCAGGGCTTGAAGGCCATCCGCCAGGTGCGGCCGAATGTCGTGCTCGGCATGGGCGGCTACATCACATTCCCGGGCGGCATGATGGCGGCGCTGACCGGCGTGCCGCTGGTGCTGCACGAGCAGAATTCCGTCGCCGGCCTGGCCAACCGCGTGCTGGCCGGCGTCGCCGACCGCATCGTCACCGGCTTTCCGGAGGTGCTGGCCAAGGGCCGGTGGCTGGGCAACCCGGTGCGCGACGAGATTGCCGCACTGGCGCCGCCGGCCGAACGCTTCGCCGAGCGTAGCGGCCCGCTGCACCTGCTGGTCATCGGCGGCAGCCTGGGCGCCAAGGCGCTCAACGATGCAGTGCCCCAGGGCATGGCCTTGCTGTCGGCGGCGGACCAGCCGCAAATCGTGCATCAGGCCGGCGAGAAGCTGATCGACGAACTGAAGGCCAATTACGCGGCGGTGGGTGTTCAGGCGCATTGCGTGCCGTTCATCGAGGATATGGCCGGGGCTTACGAATGGGCCGATCTGGTCATCTGCCGGGCCGGTGCGCTGACCGTTGCCGAACTGGCGGCGGCGGGTGTGGCCAGCATCCTGGTGCCCTTCCCGCATGCGGTGGACGACCACCAGACCGGCAATGCCAGGTTCCTGGTCAATGTCGGCGGCGCCTTCCTGTTGCCGCAGGACCAGCTGACGCCGGACAGCATCGCGCTGATCCGCAACTACAGCCGTCACCAGTTGCTGGAAATGGCTGCCCAGGCACGCAGCCTGGCGCGGCCCGAGGCTGCCGCCGAAGTGGCGAACGTCTGCGCCGAGGTGGCGAAATGAACATGATTGCGCAATACGGAAACCGGGCATGAAGCACAAGGTCAAACACATCCATTTCGTCGGCGTCGGCGGTTCGGGCATGAGCGGTATCGCCGAGGTGCTGGTGCATCTCGACTACACGGTCAGCGGCTCCGATCTGGCGGCCAGCGCCACCACCCGCCGCCTCGAGGGCGAGGGCATCAAGGTCAGCATCGGCCATGCCGCTGCCAACATCGCCGGCGCCGATGCCGTGGTCGTGTCGACGGCGGTCAAGGAAGACAACCCGGAAGTCATCGCCGCCCGGGCGAAGAAGATCCCGGTGGTGCCGCGCGCCCAGATGCTGGCCGAGCTGATGCGCCTGAAGCACGGCATTGCCATCGCCGGCACGCACGGCAAGACGACGACCACCAGCCTGGTCACCAGCATCCTCGCCGAAGGCGGCGTCGATCCGACCTTCGTCATCGGCGGCCGGCTGAACGCCGCCGGCGCCAACGCCCGCCTGGGCAGCGGCGACTTCCTGGTGGCCGAGGCCGACGAGTCGGATGCCTCCTTCCTGTTCCTGTCGCCGGTGGTCTCGGTGGTCACCAACATCGACGCCGACCACATGGAAACCTACGGCCATGACTTCGAGCGCCTGAAGGGCGCCTTCGTCGATTTCCTGAACCGCCTGCCGTTCTACGGCGTCGCCGTGCTCTGCGCCGACGACCCGAACGTGCGCGCCATCATGCCGCAGGTCAGCAAGCAGATCGTCACCTACGGCCTGACGCCGGGCTGCAACTTCTACGCCGAGAACATCGTCGCCGACGCCGGCCAGATGCGCTTCGACTGCGTGCGCGTCAATGGCACGACCAGCCGCCTGGCGATCACGCTGAACACGCCGGGCCTGCACAACGTATTGAATGCGCTGGCGGCGATCGCCGTCGCCACCGAAGTGGGTGTCGCCGATGCCGCCATCGTCAAGGCGCTGGCCGAATTCAGCGGCGTCGGCCGGCGCTTCCAGCGCTACGGCGAAGTGGCGCTGCCCGCCGGCGGCGCCTTCACGCTGGTCGATGACTACGGCCACCACCCGGTGGAGATGGCGGCGACGCTGGCCGCCGCCCGCGGCGCCTTTCCCGGCCGCCGGCTACTGCTGGCCTTCCAGCCGCATCGCTACACGCGCACCCGCGACTGCTTCGAGGATTTCGTCAAGGTGCTGAGCACGGTCGATGCGTTGTGCCTGGCCGAGGTCTATGCCGCCGGCGAGGCGCCGATCGTCGCCGCCGACGGCCGTTCCGTGGCCCGCGCCCTGCGTGTCGCCGGCAAGGTCGAGCCGGTGTTCGTCGAGGACATCGCGGCCATGCCGCAAACGATCATGGAAGTCGCCCGCGACGGCGACGTGGTGTTGTGCATGGGCGCCGGCTCGATCGGTGCGGTGCCCGGAAAACTGGTGGAGATGCAATGAGCGGTTTCGGCAAGGTCGCGGTGCTTTTCGGCGGGACGTCCGCCGAGCGCGAAGTTTCGTTGAACAGCGGTTCGCGGGTGCTGGCCGCGCTGCAGGGGCAGGGCATCGACGCCCATCCCTTCGATCCGGCGAGCCAACCGCTCGACGCGCTGAAGGGCTTCGATCGCGCCTTTGTCGCGCTGCACGGCCGGCACGGCGAGGACGGCACGATCCAGGGCGCGCTCGAACTGATGCACATCCCCTATACCGGCTCCGGCGTGATGGCCTCGGCGCTGGGCATGGACAAGTTCCGCACCAAGCTGCTGTGGCAGGCCGGCGGCCTGCCGATTCCCGAGTACGCGCTGCTCACCGCCGATTCCGACTTCGCCGATGTCGAAGCGGCGCTCGGCCTGCCGCTGTTCGTCAAGCCGGCGCACGAAGGCTCGTCGATCGGCATCAGCAAGGTCAAGGCGCCAGGCACGCTGGAAGCGGCCTATCGGGAAGCCGCGAAACACGACCCGCTGGTCATCGCCGAGAAGGCCGTGATGGGCGGCGAATACACGGTCGGCATCGTCGGCGGCGAGGCGCTGCCGATCATCAAGATCGAGCCGGCTACCGAGTGGTACGACTACGAAGCCAAGTACAACCGGGACGACACGCGCTACCTGTGTCCCTGCGGCCTGCCGGAAGCCAGGGAACAGGAAATCCGCCGGGGGGCGCTGGAAGCCTTCCGCCTGCTCGGCGGCCGTGGCTGGGGGCGTGTCGATTTCCTGATGGACGAGGACGGCAACCACTACTACCTGGAAGTGAATACCGCGCCGGGCATGACGGACCATTCGCTGGTGCCGATGGCCGCCCGCGTTGCCGGCATGGATTATCCGGCGCTGGTCCGTCGTGTGCTCGAACTGGCTGCCAACGACTGAGACGATGAATGTGGCACAAACCGCACCTGCTCAACGCCGTCGCCGACCTGCTGATGCTGGCAGCTGGTGCTGCCGTGCTGGCTGCCGGCGCGGTGTGGGTGGTGCGCGTCCAGGCCTTGCCGGTGCAGCGGGTGGATTTCGTCGCGCCGCTATTGCAGACGCGGCGCGCCGACATCGAACGGGTGCTGCCGCCGGTGATCAAGGGCAATTTTTTCAGCGTCAATCTGGAAACGGTGCGTGGCGCCCTGGAGCGCCTGCCTTGGGTGCGCAAGGTGGAAGTACGCCGGGTCTGGCCGTCGCGTCTGGAAATCCGCGTCGAGGAACACCGCGCGGCGGCCCGCTGGGGCCTCGGCAAGAACGAGCTGGTCAACAGCCATGGCGAAGTGTTTGCCGCCCTGCTGCCGGAAGAGCAGCTGGCCACGATGCCCTTGCTCTACGGGCCGTCGGGCACGGCGCCGGAAGTGCTGGCCAGGCATGCCGAACTGGTCGGGCAATTCGCTCGCATCGGCGAACGGCCGGTGCAGCTGCTGTTGTCGCCACGCCTGGCCTGGCAGTTGAAGCTGGACAGCGGATTGCTGGTGAATATGGGGCGGGAACAGGCAAAGGCGCCGCTGGAAGCGCGTTTGCAACGTTTCATCGAGGTTTATCCGGAGGCCGTCGGCAAGCTGCCGACGCGTCCGGCAGTGGTCGATCTGCGCTATCCGAATGGTTTCGCGATGCGCGTCGCGGGTGAGGGGAAGGGAAACTAGGAACATGAGCAGGGACAACAAGGACATGATCGTCGGACTCGACATCGGTACATCGAAAATCGTCGCACTGGTCGCCGAGCTCGATGGCGAAGGCCACCTCAACGTGATCGGCATGGGCTCGCAGGACTCGCGCGGCCTGAAGAAAGGCGTCGTGGTCAATATCGAGGAGACCGTACACACCATCAGCCGGGTGATCCAGGAAGTCGAGCTGATGGCCGACTGCAAGGTACGCGACGTGTATACCGGCATCGCCGGCAGCCACATCAAGAGCTTCAACTCGAACGGCATGGTGGCGATCAAGGACAAGGAAGTGACCCAGGCCGACATCGAGCGCGTCATCGAGACGGCCAAGGCGATGCCGATCCCGGCCGACCAGGAGATCCTGCACATCCTGACGCAGGAATTCGTCATCGACGGCCAGGATGGGATCCGTGAGCCGATCGGCATGAGCGGCATGCGCCTGGAAGTGAAGACGCACATCGTCACCGGTGCCGTCTCGGCCGCCCAGAACATCGTCAAGTGCGTACGCCGCTGCGGCCTGGAAGTGAACGATCTGGTGCTGCAACCGCTGGCCTCCAGTTACGCGGTGCTGTCCGAAGACGAGAAGGATCTCGGTGTCTGCCTGATCGACATCGGCGGCGGTACCACCGATCTGGCGGTCTGGACCCAGGGGGCGATCCGCCATACCTCGGTCATCCCCATCGCCGGCGACCAGATCACCAACGACATCGCCATGGCGCTGCGCACGCCGACGCGCGAGGCCGAAGACATCAAGTGCAAGTACGGTTGCGCGCTGTCGCAACTGGCGGATGCTGCCAGCAACCTCGATGTTGCCGGTGTGGACGACCGGCCGAGCCGCAAGCTGAGCCGCAAGGCGCTGGCCGACGTCATCCAGCCGCGCGTCGAGGAGCTCTACGAACTGATCCAGAACGAGCTGCGCCGTGCCGGCTTCGAGGAGGTCTTGTCCTCCGGCATCGTCCTCACCGGCGGTGCTTCGGTGATGCCGGGCATGGTCGAGCTGGGCGAGGAGATTTTTCACATGCCAGTGCGCCTCGGTAACCCGAAATACATGGGCAGTCTGGCCGACGTCGTGCAGAGCCCGCGTTTCTCCACCGCCTACGGCCTGCTGCTGGAAGCGCAGGCGCAGCGCAAGCGCGGCCAGAAAATCCAGGAAAAGCAGGGTATCAGCGACGTTTTCCAGAGCATGAAGTCGTGGTTTGCCAAGAATTTTTGAATTGCATTTGAACCGTTTTTTCAGAGGAGGTAGTCATGTTTGAAATCATCGAGAAGGAAGAAGAGTCGGGCACCATCATCAAGGTGTTCGGTGTCGGTGGTGCGGGTGGCAACGCCATCGAGCACATGATTCGCGAAGGGGTGAATGGCGTCGAATTCATCGCCGCCAACACCGATGCCCAGGCGCTCGGCCGCAACGCCGCCAGCAGCAAGCTGTCGCTCGGCAAGAGCGGTCTGGGTGCCGGCGCCAAGCCGGAAAAGGGTCAGGAAGCCGCCCAGGCACACCGCGACGAGATCCGCGCCAGCCTGGAAGGCGCCCACATGGCCTTCATCACCGCCGGCATGGGCGGCGGCACCGGTACCGGTGCCGCCCCGGTGGTCGCCGAAATTGCCCGCGAGATGGGCATCCTGACCGTCGGCGTCGTCACCAAGCCTTTCTCCTTCGAAGGCGGCAAACGCATGAAGGCGGCTGAAGCCGGCATCGCCGAATTCTCCAAGCACGTCGATTCGCTGATCGTCATCCTCAACGACAAGCTGATGGAAGTCATGGGCGACGATGCCGATGTCGACGATTGCTTCAAGGCGGCCGACGACGTGCTGAAGAACGCCGTCGGCGGCATTGCCGAAATCATCACCTACCCTGGCCTGGTCAACGTCGACTTCGAAGACGTCCGTACGGTCATGGGCGAAATGGGCCGCGCCATGATGGGCTCCGCTGCCGCCGCCGGCGTCGACCGTGCCCGCATCGCTGCTGAGCAGGCTGTCGCCTCGCCGCTGCTGGAAGGCGTCAACCTGTCGGGCGCCAAGGGCGTGCTGGTCAACATCACTGCCGCCAAGGGCAACCTGAAGATGAAGGAAGTCAACGAGGTGATGAATACCGTCAAGGCTTTCGCCGCCGAAGACGCGCACATCATCTTCGGTGCCGTGTATGACGAACTGATGGGCGATGCGCTGCGCGTCACCGTCGTCGCCACCGGTCTCGGTCAGGCCGCGGCCAAGCGCCAGTCTTTCGAGGTCATCAATACGCCGATCGTCCAGGCAGTTGCTACCGGTACGCACGACGCCGTCGCCTTCGGTGCCGGCCCGGCCATCGACTACAACCAGATCGCCGATGTCCCGGCCGTCGTCCGCAAGCGCAATGTCACTGTCGAGGCGCTGGCCAACAGCGGTGTCGATCGTTACGACATCCCGGCCTTCCTGCGCAAGCAGGCGGATTGATCCGCAACAAAAGCTCTCTCTGAAAAAGGGTGGCGGCGCATTGTGTTAAAATGCGCCGCCTTCCCAGATCATTCAATCACTTAGCATGCTCAAGCAACGCACGTTGAAGACCATCATCCGCGCCTCGGGCGTCGGCTTGCATGGTGGCGTCAAGGTCAACATGACCCTGCGTCCCGCCGCCCCGGATTCCGGCATCGTCTTCCGTCGCGTCGATCTCCCCGAGCCCAAGGACATTCCCGCCAGCGCCCTGCTGATCGGCGATACCCGCATGTGCTCGTGTCTGGAAGTGGACGGGGTCAAGGTCGGAACCATTGAACACCTGATGTCGGCCCTCTGCGGGCTGGGTATCGACAACGCCTGGATCGACCTGGATGCGCCGGAAGTCCCCATCCTTGACGGTTCGGCCTCGCCCTTTGTCTTCCTGATCCAGTCGGCCGGCATCGAAGAGCAGAATGCCGCCAAGAAATTCATTCGCGTCACCCGCCCGATCGAAGTCCGCGACGGCGACAAATGGGCGCGGTTCGAGCCCCATGACGGCTACAAACTGGCCTTTTCCATCGTCTTCAACCATCCGGCCATCGATAAATCGGCCCAGAAGGCCGAAGTCGATTTCGCCGAACATTCCTATACCCGCGAAGTCGCACGCGCCCGCACCTTCGGCTTCATGCAGGAGGTCGAATATCTGCGCGAGAACGGCCTGGCCCTCGGTGGCGGACTGGAGAACGCGATCGTCCTCGACGAATTCCGTGTGCTCAATCAGGACGGCCTGCGCTACGGTGATGAGTTCGTCAAACACAAGATCCTTGATGCCGTCGGCGACCTCTACCTGCTCGGTCATCCGCTGCTCGCCGCCTATTCGTCCCACAAGGGGGGGCATGCCCTGAACAACCTGCTGGCCCGGGAGCTGCTGAGTCGTCAGGAGGCCTGGGAGCTGGTCAGTTTCGAAGATGCCGCGCACGCTCCCTCTGGCGTCACCCGCTGGCTGGCGCTGGCGGCCTGATCCGCCATGTGGCTGCTGCGCCTGCTGGCAGTCATCCTTGTCCTGGGTATCGGCGCCGGTTTCCTGCTCTATGCGCTGACCGGCAAGCGCAACTATCTCGCGCTGTCCTGGCGCCTGCTGCGCTGGGGTGTTGTTTTTGCCTTGATCGTCTTCGCCCTGATGGTCATTGAACGCGTCGCCGTCATTCCTGTCTAGCCGCTCGCTCAATGAGCGTCGCCAGAGCGCCCTTCAGCGGGCCGTCGGGCAATCCCTCTGCCGTTGCCTGCAGGGCGCCGAGTGCCTTGGGTGAGAGGGGTTTTTGCGTCGAACTGATTGATCGGAAAGGCAAATCACGGGGTTGTACTTTTACCAGCATGAGGCTACACTCCGTCCCTCCCTTGGATAACTCGTCGCACAGTCGCTGGCTCATCTGGCGAAGTTTGGCGGCGACCGCACCGTTGTCGGTGTGGATAACGACAGTCCCCGACTTGTAGTTTGCCACGCGCGCAGCGTGGCGCAGGCCCGCCGGGGCCAGCGCCTCGAAGCGGCGGGAAAGCTTGAGTAACAGTCGTGCATGGGCCATCAGGCGGGCACCGGCGGCATCGCTGTCGAGATATTGCTCTGGCCCTTTGTACATAGAGGAGGTTCCGTGCAGATTATTCTGGTTTCGCGCCACTTGAGCGCGGCACGAACGATCACCATTATGCCCCGGCACGTGGTGCTGGTGCTGGCTGTCTTTTTTGCCCTGGTCTTGTCGACCTCGGCACTTTTTTCCTGGCTCTCGGTTCACTGGCGACTGCCGATCGTCGAGGATCTGGTGCTTTCCCTGCAGCAGAAAGAGTCGCGGCGCATCCAGGATTACGTCAGCAACAACATGCAGCTGATGGCGACCCGTCTGGGCGAACTGCAGGGCAAGCTCCTTCAGCTTGATAGCCTGGGGCAGCGCGTATCGGGGCTGGCCGGTGAGAAGCTGCCGAAGTCGCCGGTGCCGGCCAAGGAGAAGGAGGCGCAGGGCGGGCCCTTCCTGCCCGAGCAGATGACGGCCGGCGAATTGCAGCAGGAGATCGAGCGTCTGGCGGCGAGCATCGACGATCGGGCAGAGCGATTGACGGCGCTGGAGTTCCGTCTGCTTGAAAAACGGGTTGCCGATCGCCTGTTGCCGACGACCCTGCCTGTCAAGAATGCGCATTTCGGTTCGCCGTTCGGGACCCGGGTCGATCCGATTGCCGGATTGCGGGCACGTCACGAGGGGATCGACTTCGTCGCCCCGGTCGGGACGCCGATTGTCGCGGCGGCGGATGGCGTGGTCGTGGTTGCCGAGTATCACGCCGAGTTCGGCAACATGGTTGATATTGATCACGGCGATGGTCTGGTCTCGCGCTATGCCCACATGTCGCGACTGGATGTTGCGGCCGGCCGTCTGATCCGCCGGGGTGACGAAATCGGTGCGGTTGGCAATACCGGGCGGTCGACCGGCCCCCATCTGCATTTCGAGGTGCGCATGCTGGGCGTGGCCCAGAATCCGGCGAAGTTCCTCAAACAGGGTGGCAATCTGGCGCAACTCCGCTAACACTTTGCGGGGTTTGACGGCTTGATCCAGGTCGTCATCGTCGTAGCCGGGGCACATGCTAGAATCCGCGCTTTGCCGCGCCATGCGCCACCACTGAAGAACGCGATGATTTCCGGCCTACTCAAGAAAATTTTCGGCAGCCGCAACGACCGGCTGATCAAGCAATACACCCAGACCGTCAAGCGCATCAACGCCCTCGAGCCGTCGCTGCAGGGGCTGACCGACGACCAGTTGCGCGCCAAGACGGATGAATTCCGCCAGCGTCACGCCAACGGTGAATCCCTTGACGACCTGCTGCCGGAAGCCTTTGCCGTCGTCCGCGAAGCCGGCAAGCGCGAGCTCGGCATGCGCCATTTCGATGTCCAGCTGATCGGCGGCATGGTTTTGCACTACGGCAAGATCGCTGAAATGCGCACCGGTGAGGGCAAGACCCTGGTCGGCACGCTGCCCGCCTACCTCAATGCCATTTCCGGCAAGGGCGTACACGTCATCACGGTCAATGACTACCTGGCCAGCCGCGACGCCGAGTGGATGGGGCGCCTGCACCGCTTCCTCGGCCTCTCCGTCGGCGTCAACCTGTCGCAGATGGACCACGAGTCGAAGCAGGCCGCCTACGCTGCCGACATCACCTATGGCACCAACAACGAATTCGGCTTCGACTATCTGCGCGACAACATGGTCTACACGGCCGGCGAGCGCGTGCAGCGCGGTCTCAATTTCGCCATCGTCGACGAGGTCGACTCGATCCTCATCGACGAGGCGCGCACGCCGCTGATCATTTCCGGCCAGGCCGACGACCATACCGATCTCTACCTGCGCATGAAGGACGTCGTGCCCAAGCTGACGCGCGCCATGGAAGAGAAGGGCGAGGGCGACTACTGGGTGGACGAGAAGGGCCATCAGGTACATCTGTCGGAAGCCGGCTACGAGCATGCCGAGGCGCTGCTGGTCGAACATGGCCTGCTGGCCGAAGGCGCCAGTCTGTATGACGCGGCCAACATCCTGCTGATGCACCACCTGAATGCTGCCCTGCGCGCCCTGACGCTGTTCCAGAAGGATCAGCAGTACGTCGTGCAGAACGGTGAAGTGATCATCGTCGACGAGTTCACCGGTCGTCTGATGGCCGGTCGCCGCTGGTCGGACGGCCTGCACCAGGCCGTCGAAGCCAAGGAAGGCGTGAAGATCCAGGCCGAGAACCAGACGCTGGCTTCGATCACCTTCCAGAATTACTTCCGCATGTACGGCAAGCTGGCCGGCATGACCGGCACGGCCGACACCGAGGCCTACGAATTCCAGCAGATCTACGGCCTCGAGACCGTCGTCATCCCGACCCATCGGCCGATGGTGCGCAAGGACATGAACGATCTGGTCTTCAAGACCGCCGACGAAAAGCACGCAGCGATCATCGCCGACATCCGCGAATGTGCGAAGCGCGGCCAGCCGGTGCTGGTCGGCACCACCTCGATCGAGGCCTCGGAGCTGCTGTCCGGCCTGCTCGACAAGGAGAAGCTGCCGCATTCGGTGCTCAATGCCAAGCAGCACGCTCGTGAAGCCGAGATCGTCATCGAGGCTGGTCGTCCGGGACAGATCACCATCGCCACCAACATGGCCGGCCGCGGTACCGACATCGTGCTCGGCGGCAGCATCGAAAAGGCGACGGCGGCGATCAAGCACGACGAATCCCTGCCGGAAGCCGAGCGCGAGGCGAAGATCGCCGCCATGCGTGAAGAGTGGCAGAAGTTGCACGACCAGGTGCTGGCCGCTGGCGGCCTGCACATCATCGGCTCCGAGCGCCACGAGTCGCGGCGCATCGACAACCAGCTGCGCGGCCGCGCCGGTCGCCAGGGCGATGCCGGCTCCTCGCGCTTTTACCTGTCGCTCGACGATCCCTTGTTGCGCATCTTTGCCGGCGAGCGCCTGCGCGCCATCATGGACAAGCTGAAGATGCCCGAGGGCGAGGCCATCGAGCATCCGCTGGTGACCCGCTCGCTGGAGTCGGCGCAGCGCAAGGTGGAAGCCCGCAACTTCGACATCCGCAAGCAGCTGCTCGAATACGACGATGTGTCGAACGACCAGCGCAAGGTCATCTACCAGCAGCGAAACGAGCTTCTCGAAAGCCAGGATATCTCGGAAACCATCAACGCCATGCGCGCCGGTGTCATCGCCGATATCTTCCGTGCCCATGTGCCGGCCGACTCGGTCGAGGAGCAGTGGGACATGGAAGGGCTGGAGCGTGCACTGCAGGCCGAACTGCAGATCGCCGCGCCGGTTGCCCAGTGGTTCAAGGATGAGCCGACGCTGGCCGACGAGGAAATCCTCGCCCGCATCCAGCAGGGCGCCGATCAAGCCTATCAGGCCAAGGTCGAGCTCGTTGGCACGGAAACCTTCCAGCAGTTCGAGCGCAACGTCATGCTGCAGAGTCTCGATGGCAGCTGGCGCGAACATCTGGCAGCCCTCGATCATCTGCGTCAGGGCATCCATCTGCGCGGCTATGCCCAGAAGAATCCGAAGCAGGAATACAAGCGCGAAGCCTTCGAACTGTTCGAGGGCCTGCTCGATCGCGTTCGCCGCGAAGTCACGCGGATCGTCTTCACCGTGCAGATCCGGACGCCCGAAGATGTCCAGGAGACGGCGCCGCATGCCGATGTGCACAACGTCAAGTATCAGCACGCCGACTACGACGAAGCGCTTGCCGGCGAGGCCGAAGAGGCTGCTGCCCAGCAGCCGGTGCAGGGCGGTCCCAAGGTCGGCCGCAATGACCCCTGTCCGTGCGGCTCAGGCAAGAAATACAAGCACTGCCACGGCAAACTCAGTTAATGCCTGTCGGTTGTTGGCTGCCGGCAGCCAACGACTGACAACCCGATCCTAACCACTCGATCCTGGATCCCCTCATGCCCGTCAACTACTCCACGCCTGCCGCCGATCAACTTTTTCCCGTGGCCGGCGTCCGCCTGGGCGTTGCCGAGGCCGAAATCCGCAAGAAGAATCGTCGCGACCTGACCCTGGTCGCGCTTGATCCAGGCTGCACGGTTGCCGGGGTGTTTACGCAGAATCGTTTCTGCGCGGCACCGGTACAGTTGTGCCGCAACCATCTGGCGGGGGGGGAGGAGATCCGGGCGCTGGTCATCAATACCGGCATCGCCAATGCCGGAACCGGCGAGCCGGGGCGTCGGGCGGCGCAGGCCAGCTGCGAGGCGGTCGGCGGCCTGCTTGGCATTGCCGCCGACCAGGTGCTGCCTTTCTCGACCGGGGTGATCCTCGAACCGTTGCCGGTCGAACGCATTCAGGCCGGCTTGCCGGCCGCCGGCGCCGACCTCAAGGCCGACAACTGGCACGCCGCGGCGCATGCCATCATGACCACTGACACCATTGCCAAGGCTGCTTCGCGTCGCCTGACGGTCAATGGCAGGACGGTGACCATCACCGGCGTTTCCAAGGGGGCCGGCATGATCAAGCCGAACATGGCGACCATGCTCGGTTTCCTTGCCACCGATGCCGGCATCGCTCAGTCGCTGCTTGACAGCCTGGTCAAGGAGGCGGCCGATGCCTCGTTCAACTGCATCACGGTCGACGGCGATACCTCGACCAACGACTCCTTCGTGATGATCGCCAGCGGCCAGTCCGGTACCAGCTTTGCCAGCGCCGACGATGCCGGCTGGGCCGAGGTCAAGGCGGCCATCGTCGCCGTTGCCGTCGAACTGGCCCAGGCCATCGTCCGCGATGGCGAAGGAGCAACCAAGTTCATCACGGTAGCCGTCGAAGGCGGCAAGACGGTCGAGGAATGCAGGCAGGTCGGCTATGCCATCGGCCATTCGCCGCTCGTCAAGACAGCTTTCTTTGCCTCCGATCCCAATCTCGGCCGTATCCTGGCTGCCATTGGCTATGCCGGTATCGCCGATCTCGACGTCGATGGCGTGCGCGTCTGGCTCGACGACGTCCTGGTTGCCGAGCAGGGCGGGCGGGCGGCTGCCTATCGCGAGGAGGATGGGGCAAGGGTCATGGCCCAGGCCGAGATCACCGTCCGCGTCAATCTCGGTCGCGGCGATGCGGCTGCCAGGGTCTATACCTGCGATTTCTCGTACGACTACGTGAAAATCAACGCCGACTACCGGAGCTGATCGCCCGGGCCGGCCGAGTCCCGCTCTGTTGCCGCTGGCGGGGCTTCGGCCTATTGCCTGTTGGCCGCCGGTCTCGG
>WBUO01000083.1 GCA_008933675.1 Dechloromonas sp. | reverse complement strand
GGCCGGCAGCGTCGGCGGCCTGGGTGCCGGCGGTGACGTCAGCGTCACGTAGACGGGCGACATCCGCACTTCCGGCAGCGCTGCGCACGGCATCGTCGCCCAGAGCAACGGCGGCATCAGCGGTGGCGTCTATGCCGGCTCGGCCGGGCTGGTCACGGTCACCACTTCGGGCAATATCGTCGTCACCGGCGCCGGTGCGCACGGCATCGTCGCCCAGAGTCTGGGCGGTGCCGGCAACGGCAACGTGACCGTCACCATCGACAGTGGTTCGGTCATCGGCGGCAGCGCCGGCGGCGTGGGCATCAACGTGCTTGGCGGGGCCAGCAACAGCATCACCAACCGGGGCACGATCGGCGCCGCAAGCGGCAACGCCTTGCGCGCTGGCAGCGGCTCGGAGAGCCTCGCCAACTACGGCACGCTGACCGGCGATGTCGACCTCGGCGGCGGCAGCAACACGATCAACAACTACAGCGGGGCAAGCTTCAATTCGCTGGCCAGCATTGTGGTCGGCGCCGGCCGCAGCTTCATCAATGCCGGCGTCCTCTCGCCGGGCGGAGCGCAGGCAGCGCAGAGCACGCTGCTGACCGGCAATCTGCAGCAGCAGGCCGGCGGCGCCTACCATGTCGACTTCAGCCTGGCCGGCGGCGACAGCGATCACCTGAGCGTTTCCGGCAGCGCCCTGCTCGCCGGCAGCATCCGGGTGATGCCGATCGATACCGGCACCGTCCGGATCGGCAACGGCCAGAGTACCGTCCTGACGGCAGCCGACGGCACCACGATCGATCAGCTGACCCTGATCGCGCCGGCGTCGCCGCTCGTCAGCTACCGCCTGGTCTATCCGAACAGCAATGAGGTCGCCATCGCCAGCCAGACCGATTTTGCACCGGCAACGCTGGGCAACAATGCCGGACGGATGGGCGCCTATCTCAACGCCATCCAGAAGGCCGGCGGCTCCTCCGCTCTGGCACCGATCATCGCCGCACTGTTCAAGCTGCCGGACACGGCCAGCCTGCGCGTCGCCTACGAGAAACTGGGCACGGGCGCACTCGGCAATCAGGGCAGCGTCGCCGCCAACGCCAGCCTCGGCTTCAACGACGCCCTGCACAGCTGCCGCCAGCGCGACGGCGAATACCGCTTCAGCCGCGAGGGCGAATGCGAGTGGATGCGCCTCGGCGGCAGCATCCGGGACCAGGACAGGACCGACGACAATGCCGGCTTCCGCCAGGACACGCTGACCCTGGCCGGCGGCCTGCAGCACGCCATTGCGGCCGACCGCTATTTCGGTTTCGGTCTTGCCTATCAGAAGAGCACGCTCGATTCTTCCTATTCCGATCAGGATGGCGAGCGTTTCGAGGGCGGCCTGATCCTCAAGCGCATCGACGGGCCGACGCGCATTTCCGGCTCGCTGACGGCAAGCTACGGTCGCTACGACTCCCGGCGCCTGGTCGACATCGCAACACCGGGCCTGCGGGCGAAGGGGCGCCAGGAACTCTGGTCGGTCTCGCTGCAGGGACGCATCAGCCACGACCTGGCATTCGGCGAACGGGAATACCTGCGGCCGATGCTGGGCCTGGGCGTTACCTACGTGGCGCGCGACAGCTACCACGAACGGGGCGCCGGTGCGGCCAACCTGTACGTCGCCAGCGGCGACGACACCTTCGTGGCGCTACAGCCGGCCATCGAGTTCGGCGGCGAACGGCGCATCGGTGATGAAGGCAGTCTCCTTCGGCATTTCGTCCGCCTGGGCATCACCCACTTCCTCGGCAGCAACGAACGACGCCTGAGCGCCCGCCTCGAAGGCGCCCCGGCCGGCGTCGAACCGTTCACGGTGATCACGCGCAGCGACCGGACCTACGGCGACCTGGCACTCGGCATCGACCTGCTGCGCAAGGATGGGACGACCGCCCGCCTCGAGTACAACGGCCAGTTCTCGTCGAACAGCAACACGCATGCGATCGGGCTCAAGCTGAGCATGCCGTTCTGAGGCACGCAGCAAACCGGCCCGGACAATCGCCCGGGCCGGCAGTTTGCGCCGGCCCCCCTCAATGAAAACGGCGGGGTACATGCCCCGCCGCCGTTATGTCCCCCCACCCTGTCGGGTTCGGGTTGCTGTTCTCCCTTGATGGAAGTCCTTACATGCTCCTGCGGTACTGACCGCCTACCTCGTACAGCGCCGAGCTGATCTGGCCGAGCGAGCAGCACTTGACCGCGTCGACCAGCACGGCGAAGACGTTGCCGTCCTCGATCACCGTCTGCTTGAGTTTTTCCAGCATGGCCGGCGCGCGGTCGGCGTTGCGCGCGTGGAAGTCGCGCAGGCGCTGGATCTGCGACTGCTTTTCCTCGTCGGTCGAGCGCGCCAGTTCGATTTCCTGCTGCGCCATGCCCTTCGGATTGAGGAAGGTGTTCACGCCGATGATCGGGTAGGAACCATCGTGCTTCTTGTGCTCGTAATACATCGACTCTTCCTGGATCTTGCCGCGCTGGTAGCCGGTTTCCATGGCGCCGAGCACGCCGCCGCGGCTGGCGATGGCCTCGAACTCCTTGAGCACCGCTTCTTCCACGAGGTCGGTCAGTTCGTCGATGACGAAGGCGCCCTGGTTCGGGTTCTCGTTCTTGGCGACGCCCCACTCGCGGTTGATGATCAGCTGGATGGCCATGGCGCGCCGCACGCTTTCTTCCGTCGGCGTCGTGATCGCCTCGTCGTAGGCGTTGGTGTGCAGCGAGTTGCAGTTGTCGTAGATGGCGATCAGCGCCTGCAGCGTCGTGCGGATGTCGTTGAAGTCCATCTCCTGGGCGTGCAGCGAGCGGCCAGACGTCTGGATGTGGTACTTCAGCTTCTGGCTGCGTTCGTTGGCGCCGTACTTGTTCTTCATCGCCACCGCCCAGATGCGACGGGCGACACGGCCGATCACCGAGTATTCCGGGTCCATGCCGTTGGAGAAGAAGAACGACAGGTTGGGCGCGAAGTCGTCGATGTGCATGCCGCGCGCCAGGTAGCTCTCCACGTAGGTGAAGCCGTTGGACAGCGTGAAGGCCAGCTGGCTGATCGGATTCGCGCCGGCTTCGGCGATGTGGTAGCCGGAGATCGACACCGAGTAGAAGTTCTGCACCTGGTTATGGACGAAGAACTCCTGGATGTCGCCCATCATCTTGAGCGCGAACTCGGTCGAGAAGATGCAGGTGTTCTGGCCCTGGTCCTCCTTCAGGATGTCGGCCTGGACGGTGCCGCGGACGGTCTTGAACACCCATTCGCGGATCTTCTCGGCTTCGTCCTCGGTCGGCTGGCGGCCGTTGTCCTGCTCGAACTTGGCCAGCTGCTGGTCGATGGCGGTGTTGAAGAAGCAGGCCAGGATGATCGGCGCCGGGCCGTTGATGGTCATCGACACCGAGGTCGTCGGGCAGACCAGGTCGAAGCCGTCGTAGAGCACCTTCATGTCGTCGAGCGTGGCGATCGACACGCCGGAATTGCCGATCTTGCCGTAGATGTCCGGACGCTCGTCGGGGTCGCAACCGTACAGCGTGACCGAGTCGAAGGCCGTCGACAGCCGGTGCGCCGGCATGCCTTCCGACACCTTCTTGAAGCGGCGGTTGGTGCGGAAGGCGTCGCCTTCGCCGGCGAACATCCGGGTCGGGTCCTCACCCTCGCGCTTGAAGGCGAAGACGCCGGCGGTGTAGGGGAAGGAACCGGGGACGTTCTCCTTCATCAGGAAGCGCAGGATCTCGCCGTCGTCGGTGTATTTCGGCAGGATGACCTTGCGGATCTTGGTGCCGGACAGCGATTCGGAAGTCAGCTTGGTGCGGATTTCCTTGTCGCGGATCTTCACCACGTATTCGTCGCCGCTATAGGCCTCGACGGTCTGCGGCCACATGTCGAGCAGCTTCTTCGCCTTCGGATCCTGCTGGCTGTCCTTGAACGCCTGCAGTTCGTCAAAGTCGGCGACATTCTTGTCGCAGCCGGCGAACACGTTCCTGGCGATGCGCAGCGACTGACGCTCGCGGGCAACCGTCACCTGTTCGTCGACATGCTTGTGATAGCCGCGCACCGCGTCGGCGATCTCGGCCAGGTAGCGGACGCGGGCGGTCGGCACGATGGCGCGGCTGGCCGACGACTGGCGCGCGCTGACCAGCGGCAGCGTGCCCGGCTTGAGCTTCAGGCCCTTGTCGGTCAGCGCCGGCACCAGCGCCTGGTAGAGCGCGGTGACGCCGTCGTCGTTGAAGCGAGCGGCCATGGTGCCGAAGACCGGCATTTCCTCGGTCGGCGTCGTCCACAACTCGCGGTTGCGCTGGTACTGCTTGCGCACGTCGCGCAGCGCATCCTCGGCACCCTTGCGGTCGAACTTGTTGATGGCGACGAAATCGGCGAAGTCGAGCATGTCGATCTTCTCGAGCTGAGAAGCGGCGCCGAACTCCGGTGTCATCACGTACAGCGACAGGTCGACGAAGGGCACGATGGCGGCGTTGCCCTGACCGATGCCGGAGGTCTCGACGACGACCAGGTCGAAGCCGGCCAGCTTGCAGGCGGCGATGACCTCGGGCAGCGCCACCGAGATTTCGCTGCCGGTATCGCGGGTGGCCAGAGAACGCATGAAGATGGCCGGATGCTCGATCGCGTTCATCCGGATGCGGTCACCGAGCAGCGCACCGCCGGTGCGCTTGCGCGACGGATCGATGGAGACGATGCCGATGTTCACGCTGTCGCCCTGGTCGAGGCGGAAGCGGCGGACCAGCTCGTCGGTCAGCGAGGACTTGCCGGCGCCGCCGGTGCCGGTGATGCCGAGCACCGGCGTGCTCAGTTCGGCGGCGGCCTTGAGCAGCGGCTCCTTGAGCTGCGGCGCCGAGCCGTTTTCGAGCAGCGTGATGACCCGCGCCAGCAGGCGGCGATCGCCGGCGCGCAGGCCGGCCAGCACCTGTTCGGCGCCCGGCACGCCCTGTTCGGCGACGTCGTAGTCGGATTGTTCGACGACTTCGTTGATCATCCCCTGCAGCCCCATCTGCACGCCGTCTTCCGGCGCGTAGATGCGGCTCACGCCGTAGGCGTGCAGTTCCTTGATCTCGGACGGCACGATGACGCCGCCGCCGCCGCCGAAGACCTTGATGTGCTCGCCGCCGTTAGCCTTCAACAGGTCGATCATGTACTTGAAGAACTCGACGTGGCCGCCCTGGTAGCTGGTGATGCAGATGCCCTGCGCGTCTTCCTGCAGCGCCGCATTGACGATCTCCTGCACCGAGCGGTTGTGGCCGAGGTGGATGACTTCGGAGCCGGTCGACTGCAGGATGCGGCGCATGATGTTGATCGACGCGTCGTGACCGTCGAACAGCGAGGCGGCGGTGACGAAACGGACCTTGTTCTTCGGCTTGTAGGGGGAAAGCTTCTTGGCAACGGAGAGATCGGTCATGGCGCCAGCCTCATCGGAATGGAAGGAAGGCGCCCATGTTAGGCCCCTTTGCCCGGGCTGCCATTGTTGCGAATGACGACAATCGTGCAATTTCCGCCAAGGTGTTAGAGTGGCGCCCTGCTCCCCGAAAAATGCCAGCCGATGGTGCACCGCACGATTCCCCTTTCGCCGTCACGCACGCAAGCCACTGTTGCCATGGGCTTTGTCTCGGGCATGCTGGCCGGCCTGCTGCGCCGGGGAACCGACCCAAAACCCCTGCTGACGACGCTCGGCATTGACATTGCAGACACCGCCAGCCGCATACCGGTCGAACGCTATGCTGCCCTGTACAACCAGCTCAACCGCCTGTTCGACGATGAGGCCTTCGGGCTGTTTTCCCAGCCGATGCGCGCCGGCAGTTTTGAATTCCTCTGCCGCGGCTGCCTGTCGGCCACGACGCTGGCCGAGGCACTGGCCCGCGCCAGCCGCTTCCTGCACATCGTGCTGCCGGATCTGGCGGTCAGTGTGCGGCGCTCGCACGGCCATGCCGAACTGGTCATCGCCGAAACACGCAAGCTGGCCGATGACGGCGACGACGCCGGCCGGGTTTTCGCCTTCGAATGGCTGCTGCGGCTGCTGCACGGCCTGGCCTGCTGGCTGGTCGGCCGCGGCATCAGTCTCGACAGCGTCATCTTCCCCTACCGGAAACCGCCTCACTTCGCCGATTACGCGCTGATCTTCACCGAGGATTCGCGTTTCGCGCCGACCGTGCCGGGCGGCACCGGCACGCTGGTCGCCAGCTTCAACGCCAACCTGCTCGACCTGCCGCTGCGCCGCGACGAGGCCGCGCTGCAGACCTTCCTCGACGGCGCCCCGGGCAAGATCACGATGCTTTACCGGCGCGACCGCGAGATGGTCAGCCGCGTCCGCGACCTGCTGCGCGCCGCGCTGCCCGACACCCTGAGCCTGGAGAACATCGCCGAACGGCTCCATCTGTCGCCACGCACCATCCATCGCCGACTCGAGGAAGAGGGTTCCAGCTTCCGCGCGATCAAGGACGCCCTGCGCCGCGACCTGGCGCTGGCCCGCCTGACCAAGAGCCGCGACCCGATCGCCCAGGTCGCCGCCGACCTCGGCTATGCCGACACCTCGGCCTTCTACCGCGCCTTTGTAGACTGGACCGGCATGGCGCCGATGCACTACCGGCGCCAATGGCTGGAAAGATACGCCCCCCCGAAATGAGGTCCATCTTGTTCAAATCCATGCTCACCGCCCTCGCCATCCTGACTGCCGCACAAGCCTGGGGTGCCGGCTTTCTCGAACACGAAATCCACTTCTCGGAGGCCGACATCCAGGCGCAGGTCGGGCGCAACGGTCCGCTGCAGAAAAGCTACGGCAAGGGCACCGTCGTCGTCGCCCTCAACGAGGCGCCGCGCATCCGCCTGGGCGAACCGGCGGGCCAGGCGACCATCGCCGCCCGCCTGCACATCGCCCTGCTCGGTCAGCCGGCCGTACCGGTCGATGTCGTCGGTACCGCCGGACTGCGCTACGACGACCGCGGCAAGGCCTTCTTCCTCGACCAGCCGGTCGCCCGTTCGATCAGCTCGGCCGCCCTGGCCCGCGAGGCTGAGCCGCTGGTGCTGCAGGCGGTCAGCCAGCTGATGGCCAGCTACTTCCGCAGCCAGCCGGTCTACGTGCTGCGCGAGGACGGCAGCGAGCAGGAAAGGGCGGCGCGCTGGCTGTTGCGCGCCATCCGCATCGAACCCGGACGGGTGACGGCGGTGCTGTCGCCGGTCTAGCCGGACGACGGAGCCCCATCCCCCGCCGCTTGCCGGGCTTTCAGCGGACGAAACGCCGGCTTTCCCGCGTCACTTCATCAAGCACGCCGCTGGCGCCCGCCACTACCGCGTCGCGCTCGGTACGCGCCAGCGGGTGATCCTTCTCGTCGAAGACGCTGTAGCGGAAATAGCTGCTGCCGGTAAAGGGAAAGCTGATCTTGTGGTGGCCATCATCGATGCCCATGAAGTCGTACTCGCCGAAAACGAAATACGGCATTTCGTGATCAAGCGGCTCCGCCGAACTGTAGGTACGCGACGGCTGGTCGACACCCAGCCAGGCGAGCAGCGTCGGCGCCACCTGCAGGTGCGAAGTACGATGGCTGACCACCGCCGGCGCGACACCGGGACGCCAGAGCACCAGCGGCACACGCACCTGCTCCTCGGGAAAGCTGTTGCCGTGGCCGTGCCCCCAACGCCCCTTCTCCATGAACTCCTCGCCGTGGTCGCCGGTGAACAGCAGTACCGTCTTCTCGAGCATGCCGGTTTTCTCCAGGTGTTCGAGCAGACGACCGACCTGCGCGTCGACGTGATGCGCGGCGTTGATGTAGCGATTGTGGATGCCGCCGATGTTGTTGCGCAGGTCGAGATCGATGTAGTTCATGTCGCGCAGATAGTCGGCGCGCAGCGCCTGATCCGCGGGAAAGTCGTAGGGCGCATGCGTCGACTCGAAGAACATGAAGCCGAAGAAGGGACGACGGGGGTCGCGACCATCGATTTTGGCGGCGAGGTCGTCGACATTGCGGATGTCGCGTTGCCACGGCTCGCCGGTCTTGAGCTCCTGCAGGTTCGCCTCGGGCACGCCGGCAAACACCGTATGGCGCAGCTCCGGGTAGTCGAAGCTCTGACTGGTATGCGCCGCCATCTGGTAATCGTGCTGACGCAGGACGTTCATCAGGACGGGAGCGGTCCGCTGTTGCTCGAAGCTGTACCAGTACGGCGCGTAAATGCCGTAGAACAGCGAGAAAAGCCCCATCCGCGTGCGATTGCCGCCGCTGTAGTGGTTCTCGTAGCGCGTCGCACGTTGCGAGAATTTCCAGAGATTGGGGGTGATCTCGGGATCGAGCAGATCCCAGCGGAAGGATTCGGCCACCAGCACGATGACGTTGGCCGGACGCAGCCGGCTGCTATCGATCGCCGTCCCGGGATAGGCCACCTCGCCGCCGGCCAGGCGCAGCGACTGCAACGCACGACGCTCGATGCCCAGCTGCCGGAACAGCCGCTTGGCGTTGATTCGCAGATGGAAGGGAACGACGTCGGCTGCCGTCAGCAAGGTCTCGCGTCCGGTATGAACGCTGTAGGCGAAAACCATCTCCTCGCCAGCGAGCAGACCGCCGAGAACGAGCATCGCGGCGACAGCCCGCCGCGCCGGTACTTGCCAGCCGCGTTCGCGGTAGCGGTGGAGGCCCCACATCACCGCCACATTCATGGCGACGATGGCAACGACCTGGATTGCCACGGCAATTTCGGTCGAACGCGTCGCGCCCAGGGCGGCAACCCCGCCCGGCGTGGTCAGCAGGTTCCAGACGAAAGCGTTGAAATGGTATTGGTAGAGCACGTACAGCCGATAGTCGGCATAGACGGCGAGCAGCGCGAGACTGCCGCCGACGATCGCCGCACCGGTCAGCAACGGCTGGCGCACCGCCAGACGGGCCGGCATCAGGGAGAGCAAGCCGCAGGGCAGCGCCGCGGCAAGCAGGTAAAGGCCGGCATAGGCGGCGCTGGCGATGACGGCAAAAGCCCAGGCGGCAAAGCCCTGGAGCTCGACCTCCGGCCAGAACAGGCCGATCATGACGAACAGGGCGATATAGAGCAGCGCGAAATAGCGGCGCAGAACGCGGGCGGCTTCCGGTACGGACATCAGCATCTCTCGTTGGCGCCGGTGAAGAAGCTCAAGCCAGCCCCGGACGCCTGGCGGGAGATGGCGGAAGACGGACACGAAAGGGAGATCAGGGCCGTTTGCGCAGCGTGTAAACCCGCCACATCGCATAGCCAGGCAAAAAATCGCCGTATCCGAGAATCTCGAAGCCGGCAGCGGCGAACTCGGCCTCGGCACGAGCGACCGGCACCACGAAACGGTTGCGGTTCTCGGTACCGTCCCGGCCGGCACGCCTGGATTCCAGTCGGCGGCGCCGCCAGGCCTTGTAGTTGCCATCCACCCAAAGGGAGACGATCAGCGTGTCGCGGGTAACGCGATGGCATTCGCGCAACATCGCCAGCCGGTGTTCCGCTTCGGCGAGGTGATGCAGCAAGCGCATGCAGAAGACGCAATCGACCGCGCCATCATCAAGGTCGATGGCAAAGGCGGAGGTACGGAAAGCATGTACGCGTCCGACGATCCCGGATGGCTGGCGGCTGAGCGCCACGTCGAGCATGTGCTGTGAGTTGTCGGCGGCGAGGATGACGCGGTTCGGATGCTCGGCGAGCAACGGCCAGAAGCGACCGGCACCGCAGGGCAGATCGAGCACCAGCCCGGGGTCGCCGGCGGCCCGCAATGCCTGGCGTGCAAGTTGCCGATCGCGCCAGTCGGAAAGGCGGCGGGCGACGCCGTCGCGGTGCTTGTGGAAATAGCGCAAGGCATGCGCGCTGTCGTATTTGCTGGAGAAGGCGAGTTCTAGCGGAGCGTTCTGGGACATTGCCGGATACCGTAGTGACGATGTCGGCAACGATAGGCAAGGAGGCGTCAAGCCACCGTCAAAAGCCCGTCAAAAAAACGTCAAACCATGCGCACGGTGAAACGGCTGCCGCCACCCTCCAGGTTGCCGGCCTCGACCGACCAGCCCTGCTGCTCGCAGATCCGCCGCACCAGCGACAAGCCGAGACCGAGCCCCTCACCGCGTGCGCGCCGGCCACGGACAAAGGACTGAAAGAGCTGAGCCATTTCGGCTGGCGGAATGCCGGGCCCGGTATCCTCGACGGAAAACCCCCGGTCATCGAGGATCAGGCGGATTTCCCCGTGTTCCGTGTAATGCACGGCGTTGCGCAGCAGATTACCCATCACCACGCGCAACAGCGTCGGATGCCAGCGCCCCGGCGGTTCGCCGTCGTCGCACCGGACATAGGCCAGGCCGCGCGCAGCGATTTCCGGCTGCCAGACCTCCCCGAGTTCATCGGCCATGGCCACGAGGCTGCTCCCCTCTCCCTGCAGCAGCGGAGCTCCCTGCGCCCGGGCCAGTTGCAGAAAGGTGTCGACGAGCGACTGCATGTCCGTCGCCGCCTTGCCGATACGCCTGACCTGACGCTGTGCCTTTTCCGGAAGATCGCCGCGGGCCAGCAGTTCGCTCGACGTGCCGACGATCATCAGTGGCGTGCGCAGTTCATGGCTGACGTCTGCGGTGAACAGGCGCTCCCGTTCGATCGCTTCACGCTGACGGGCAAAGGCCTGGTCGAAGGCGACGGCCAGTTGCCCGAGTTCATCGTTGCCGTAGTCCGGCGCCAGGGGCGGAGCGAGCGCCAGCAGCTGGTCGCGGCCGCGCACCTGGGCCGCCAGGCGAATCACCGGATCGATGACCCGTCTGGCGGTCAGGTGACCGATCCCCAGGGCGAGCACGATGGCCAGCAGAAAGCCGCCGGCCACCACGTTGTAGAGCATCTGCTCGCGGGCCTCGAAGACATCCTGATTGCGGGCGAGAATGAAGCGGTGGCCGTCGATCAGCGTCTCGAAGACATGCCAGGCTCCTTCTTCGGTAACGACCTCCCGATACCCGGGATGCGGCTCGGCAAATGCCGACGGTACCGGCTGCGCGCGCAGGCCGGGCAGGTACAGCGCGCTGCCGCCGCTGAGATCGGGCAAGCGCCCTTCGCTCAGATAGACGGTCTCGACCATCGCCATTTCTGCACGCATTTCGTCGCCGATCAGGTCTTCCTCGACGACATGAATGACGGCAACGATCGCCCAGGCATTGATGCCGGCGATCAGCGCGGTCAGCAGCACGAACGACAGCAGGATGCGCCGGGCCAGCGGCTGTTTCCTAGACATGGCGCTCTTCTCCGAGGCGATAGCCGACACCGTGCACGGTATGGAGCAGCGGATGCGGGAAAGGCTTGTCCACCGCCTGCCGGAGCAGGTGCAGATGGCTGCGCAGGCTGTCGCTGGCCGGCGGATCGTCCCCCCAGAGCGTGGTTTCCAGAACCTCGCGGCGCACCACGCCCGGACTCTTGCGCATCAGCACCTCGAGCAATTTCAGACAGGCCGGATTGAGCCGCAAGAGCTGGCCGGCACGGCTGGCCTGCCAGGCATCGAGATCGAGGACGAGGTCGCCAACCTGCAGCCGCTGACTGGCCCCGCGCGTACGCCGCAGGACCGCCTGGATGCGCGCTTCCAGCTCGGCCAGCGCAAACGGCTTCACCAGGTAGTCGTCGGCCCCGTTGCGCAGCCCCTGCAGGCGGTCATCGAGCGCATCACGTGCAGTCAGCATGATCACCGGCACCTGCTCGCCGGCCTCACGCAGGCTGCGGCAGACCTGATGGCCGTCCATGCCCGGCAGCATGATGTCGAGGACGATCAGATCGTGGTGCGCAGTCAGGGCCAGATGCAGGCCGCCCGGCCCGTTGCGGGCACAGTCGACGACGTGGCCGGCAGCCTCGAGGTAGTCGACAACGTTGGCCAGGATATCGGCGTTATCTTCGATGACGAGCAGATGCATGCAGTTCTTTCTTTTCTCCGGATAGCTCCGGGAGTATAGGAACGGCTAGATGAAAGCGGCCTTAACGCTGCCGGAAACCGGCTCACGCTCGCGCACAGGCGCTGTTTGACGTTCTTTTGACAAGTCGTTCACGCGCCGTTGACGGGACGGCCGGCAGACTGCGCCGCGTTGATGATCAGCTCAGATTCCATGCCCCTGCTTCGCCATGCCCAGCTCCGATATCTCGGACTGATTCTCACCAGCTGGCTGCTGGTGTTCTTCCTGACACGCTGCACCCTGCTGCTGGCCCACCTCGAGCAAGCGGCTGCCAGCCCGGGCGACATCCTGCGCATTTTCACGCTGGGCGGCATCCACGACCTGTCCTTCCTGCTATACGCCGCGCTGCCGCTTGCCCTCTATCTGGCCGTATGGCCGGGAAAACGCTGGCATGGCACCTGGCACCGGCGCTGGCTGTTCTTCCTGGCCGGTGCCAGTATCTTCACCATGCTCTTCGTTGCTGTCGCGGAGTGGATTTTCTGGGACGAATTCGGCATCCGCTTCAATTTCATCGCCGTCGACTATCTCGTCTATTCGAAGGAAGTGATCGACAACATCGTCGAGTCGTACCCGGTATATCGCCTGCTGGGCGTGCTTGCGCTTGCCGCCACTGCGCTCACCCTGGCCCTGCGACGGATGCTGATCGCCGCCTGGAACGCCCCCTCTCTGCCGTATCGCCGGCGCCTGGGCGCCTTCGCCATACTGCTGCTTGCCGCCGTCAATCTCGCCCTGACCGGGCAGGATTACCTGCGTAGCCAGGACGCCAACGTCTACCAGCGCGAGCTGGCAAGCAACGGTCCGCTCCAGTTCTTTGCCGCCTTTCGCAACAACGAACTGGATTACCGTCAGTTCTACGTCAGCCTGCCTGAGGCCGAGGCCGGCAACCTGCTGCGGGCAGAACTTGCCGAACGGAACGTCCGCTTCCTCGCCGACGATCCGCTCGACATCCGGCGCAGTGTCGACAACCCGGGCCCGGAGCGTCGCCACAATATCGTCCTGGTCACCATCGAAAGCCTCAGTGCCAAATACCTTGGCAGCTTCGGCGACCGGCGCGGACTGACCCCGAATCTCAACGCGCTGCGCAAGCAGAGCCTGTTTTTCAGCAATTTCCAGGCAACCGGAACGCGCACGGACCGTGGCCTGGAGGCGATCACCCTCTCGGTGCCACCGACTCCGGGTCGCTCCATCGTCAAACGCATCGGACGTGAAAGCGGCTACGCCAGCCTCGGCCAGCAACTCTCCGCGCGCGGTTACGACAGTGTCTTCGTCTACGGCGGACGCGGTTATTTCGACAACATGAACGCGTTCTTCGGCGGCAACGGCTACCGCATCGTCGACCAGAGCAGCGTCCCGGAAAGCGAGATGTCCTTCCAGAACGCCTGGGGCATGGCCGATGAGGACCTCTACGCCCAGGCACTCAGGATCGCCGATCAGGATCACGCTGCACGCAAGCCTTTTTTCCTGCAACTGATGACCACCTCCAACCACCGCCCCTACACCTATCCCGACGGCCGCATCGACATTCCGTCGGGCAGCGGCCGCGAGGGAGCGGTCAAATATACCGACCACGCCATCGGCCGTTTCCTCGATCAGGCACGCGACAAGCCATGGTTCGCCAACACCGTCTTCGTCTTCGTCGCCGACCATACAGCCGGCAGTGCCGGCCGCGAGGACCTGCCGGTGGCCAACTATCACATCCCGCTGTTCATTTACGCACCGATGCTGATCGAAGCGCGCGAGATGACAACACTGGCCAGCCAGATCGATCTGGCACCGACGCTGCTCGGCCTGCTCGGCATCGACTATGAGTCGACGTTTTTCGGCCGCAACCTGCTGCTCGCTTCACAACTTCCCGAGCGCGCCCCAATCGGCAACTACCAGCACCTCGGACTGTTCGACGGCCGCGATCTGGCGATCCTCAGTCCGCGCCAGGGCATGCGGCGACACGACGAGGCACTCGGCGTGAGCCGCGAACGCCGGAGCGACAAGGACGATCCACTATTGCGGCGCGATATTGCCTACTATCAGGCGGCCAGCCATGCCTTCAGCAAGGGGCTGCTTGCCTGGCAAGCGCCTCCGGCAACGCAGCAAGCCGCCGGGCGCTGAGCGCATGCGACGCGGTGACCGAGCCCCCTGAACGCAGGTGACGGTTTGCCCGGCGCCTATCGTCCGCCCTTCAGGGCTCAGTGCCGACCTCGACATCCGGAGAAGCAACGGCCGGCCCCTGCCCCTGCAGCAGCAGATCGAGGATCGCCGCAGCCGTGACCGGCCGGCTGAACAGGAAACCCTGTGCGATGTCGCAGTTCTCGGTATCGAGAAAGGCCCGCTGCGGCTCGCTCTCGACCCCTTCGGCGACGACCTTCATGCCCAGGGAGTGGGCCAGCGCGATGGTCGCCCGCGATATCGAGCGATCCTCATGATTGTCCGGCGTACCGCCGACGAAGGACTTGTCGATCTTCAGGACGCTGATCGGCAGGCATTTCAGGTGCGCCAGCGACGAATAGCCGGTGCCGAAATCGTCGATGGCGAGCTTGACGCCGAGGGCCGACAGCTCGCCGAGCAGGCGCGTCATGTGCTCCATGTTCTGCACGGCGGCCGTTTCGGTGATTTCGATCTCGATCTGGCTGGCCGGAATGTCGTAGCGCTCGAGCGTCTGCCGGATGATGTCGACCAGCGCCAGGTCCTGGCACTGGCGGGCCGAGACGTTCACCGCCACCGGCACCAGCGGGGCGCCGGCCGCCCGCCAGGCCTGAATCTGCCGGCCGACCTCGTTGACCACCCAGCTGCCGATTTCGTTGATCAGGCTGGACTCTTCGGCAATCGGGATGAAGCGGTCAGGCGGCACCAGCCCGAGGCGCGGGTGATTCCAGCGGATCAGCGCTTCCAGGCCGGTCAGGCGATGCGTGCCGATGGCAACCTGCGGCTGGTAATGGATTTCGAATTCGTTACGGCGCAGCGCCTGGCGCAGGTCCACTTCGATGGCCAGACGCTCGCTGCTGCTGCGGTTCAGTTCCGGCGAGACGAAAGCGAAGCAGTCGCCGCCCGCCACCTTGGCCCGGTACATCGCCAGGTCGGCCAGGCGGATCAGTTCTTCCGCCGTGTCGCCATCGGCCGGCGCCATGGCGATGCCGATACTGGCGCCCAGATGGTAGCTGGCATTGGCGACCACGATGGTCTGGTCGACTTCCTCGATCAGCTTGCGGGCAATCGGCTGGCAATGATCGAGCACATCCTCGCCGGCAAGCAGGATGACGAACTCGTCGCCGCCCCAGCGGCCGACCGTGTCTTCGC
>WBUO01000467.1 GCA_008933675.1 Dechloromonas sp. | reverse complement strand
GTCTTTGCCGCCTTCCAAACCGCGAATATCTCTTCCTCTTCCTGAGGGAGGAGTGTTCCTGCCAAGGGTGCCAGAACGCCTTTAATCCAGGTGAAATCCTGGTGTAATTGGTCCCCCCGAGTCTTGGATGCCGCCCTCAGGCCATGCCTTAGACCCTCTGGGGTGATGTCCGTCCCGTAGGGTTCATCCCCTCGGCGTAGGCTCTCGCAATTTTAGAAAGGACATCGGCCGGATTTGCCCTGGAACGTCGGCCAAATGCGGGGATAACGTCGATCTTTCCCCGCGGATCGGCAAGCGGTGACGGGCAGACCAAATCCGCTAGAAATGTTGTGTCAAGCGGCTCCAGGGCGCTCTCAACCAAAGCATCGATGGTCCCAAACACGGGAAGGGTGTCGTCGTTCAGTAAAATGGCACCCAGACCGGGCGCCTCCACATCAAGGTCGACGACCAGAATCCTATAGCCCTTGGATGCCAAGTCGGCCGCACTAACGGATAAGGCAGTCGATCGACCTACACCACCTTTCAGGCTGGCGAAAACAAAACGCGGTGGCGGCGGGGCAGCGGGAGCAGGCGTTCGCAGCCAATCGGCACCGACGAGACGGCGATCAACAAGGCGGATTTTCCACCCTTCCACCGTAACAATCCTGGCCGAGGAATCGTCGAAAACGGCTTTCACGCCATACTGGTCAAACGCCGTGATGGTCCGGTCAGTGCGGGCATAACGCCCCAATTCTTTTGAAATACGCAAGCTGACTCGTTCAATCTAGATTCAGACCCCAAGCGCAACACCCAGCTATGCTGGGAACGCTATGGGACAGAGATATGAGCACGTCAGCCTTGACGAGAGATGCGAGATTTACCGTCTGCATGCAGACGGTAAATCTCGTCGTGCCATTGGCCGCCTGATGGGACGGTCGGCCTCGACGATCAGCCGAGAGCTGTCCCGCAACCGGCTGCCGGTCGCGGGTTACCGTCCGGGCTGGGCCGAGCGCATGGCCATGGCGCGCAAGCGACGATTGCCGAAGATCGAGCGCTTGAGCCGGCTGAAGAGTCACATCCTGGATGCACTTGCTATGGAACAGAGCCCGGAGCAGATCGCCGGCCGGCTCAAGCTGGAGCAAGCAGAACACAGGGTGAGCGCCGAAACAATCTACGCCTGGATCTATGGTCCTCATGGCCGTCGCCGGAAACTTCACCGGTTCCTGGTGCGGGCCAAGGCCAGGCGAGGCCGACGCGCCCGCAAGGGTCGAAGAGAACCGCCGATCCCGGACCGCACACCCATCCACCTACGCCCCACCAAGGCCCACCTGCGAGCCGAGCCCGGCCACTGGGAAGCCGATCTCATGCACTTCAGGGGACAAAGGGCCTGCCTGCTGACCTGCGTGGACCGCCGCTCCCGCCTGCTGCTGGCCATGCCCTTGGCGAGCAAGGCCGCCGACACCACGGCCGACGCTCTGCGCCACCTGCTCGAACGCCTTCCGCCCAAGGCTCGCAGGACCGTCACCCTGGATAATGGCGGCGAGTTCTACCATCACGCCAAACTGCCGGTGCCGGCCTTCTTCTGTGACCCTCACGCCCCCTGGCAGCGCGGCTCCATCGAGAATGCCAACGGCATTGTCCGCCGAAGCCTGCCCAGAAAAACCGCCCTCGCCAAAGTGTCGGAAGCCGACGTTAACGATATCGTCTGGACCTACAACACCACACCCCGAAAGTGCCTCGGCTTCCTCACACCCATCGAGGCTTTCGCTAAATCAATCGGTGTTGCACTTGAGTTTTGAATCCAGCCAATTGCGGCTTCGTCGAGGGCCGAAGCGGCAAAAAACGACACCCGTCCCATCGCGTCGCGAAGGACGACTCCGGCCGTTAGAACATCGTGACCCAATTCCTCCACAATGACGCGACACAGGGCGGGCAGACTGTCGTCAAATCTTATTGTCACACTCGCCTCCTCATGTCCCTATGGACGCTACAGCTTGGCGCGCCTGTTCTGCCCATGCTTCAATCCAATTTGAACGAATTTCACGTCCATGAGAGTAACGCATGTCGGTGGACCAGTTCTGCATAAAGGCGTCGTTCTCGATATAATCCATCAGAGGCTTGCCTTGCCGTCCAAGCTGCGTGTCGCGCAACATGGTGCGTAATCCTGGGAAATGAGCAAAAAAAGGATCTTCACGTTTTTGCTCACTCGTCTTGGGCCTTAGCCCCGCATCCAACATCATCGCCTTTATTGCGTATTCTGTAGTAATTCCAAAAAGATAGCCGGCAACATCGGGGTGCTGAGTAAGCAGATGGTTGGCGGCTTCAAGGTGTCGTCGCGCAGAGGCGGGTAAGTCAGTGCCAAACGCCATGGGATGCGCCCTCTGGTTGCGAATGCCCTAGACATATCTGATTGGCAATATCAGGCCAATACCGGTTTTGCTACAATCCCAAATCCGGCACAACCTGCCCCGCTCCACCTTTTCCTCAGTTTTCGCCGGCTCTACCCATTAAGAG
>WBUO01000466.1 GCA_008933675.1 Dechloromonas sp. | reverse complement strand
CTGGTGCACCGGGCGCTGGAGCGGGTCGCCCGCGACGGGCTGGCGTACTGGTCGGCGGAGCGCGTCGCCACGCTGGCGCCGGCCTGGCAGCGCTGGCTGCAGGCCCAGGGGCACAATGCGGAGACGGCGGCGCAGGCAGCCGGCGAGGCGGTGGCGGCGCTGTGCCGGACGCTGGCCTCGGATACCGGCCGCTGGCTGCTCGCCGACCATGCCGAGGCCGGCGCCGAAGAAGCCTGGAGCAGCCGTGGCGACGACGGCGGCGTGGCCAACCACATCATCGACCGCTGTTTCGTCGCCGATGGCTGCCGCTGGATCATCGACTACAAGACCGTGCATCTGCCGGAGGCGGAACTGGCGGCGCGCGCCGCGGTCCATCGTCCTCAACTGGAGCGTTATGCCGCGCTTTTTGCCGGCAGCCGCCTGCCGGTGCGTACGGCCATCTACTTTCCCTTGCAGGATTGTCTGGTTGAATTGACGTAAAACACGACAGGGACAGTAATCCGAGGGAAATGCCGCGTTTGTGTCAAGCAGCGCGCTGGTCAGCTGGTTATACTTTAGTAATAGATGTTTCACTGGGGGGTGAGATGTTCCACCGGATGATCACGGTGCTTTGCGCATTGTTCGGTCTGCTTGCCTGGACGACGTCAATGGCGGCCGATCTGCGCATTGCCGTGCTGGAGAATGCGCCGCCGATGGCTTTTCGGGGCGCCGACGGACAGTTGACCGGCTTCACCATCGAAATTGCCCGGGCCCTTTGTGTGGAATTGAAGACTGAGTGCAGCTTCCATCCGCGGACACTGAATGTCGCGCTCGACGAACTGGTCGCCGGCGAAATCGATGTTGCCGCCATCAGCCTGCTCGAGACCCCCGAGCGGCGGGCACGCTTCCTGTTCGCCAAGCCTTATTTCCGCTCCGTCACGCTGTGGTTCGCCCGGCAGGGTGTCGTGCCGGGGCAGCGCGGGGTCCGCGTTGCCGTGCTCAGCGGGTCGGCGCAGGAGCGTTTCGCCCGTGCCCGCAGCTGGGACACGGTGGCCGTGCGCACCAATGGCGAACTGGTCGAACCGCTGCGGGCCGGCATAGCCCAGGCCGCGCTGATTCCGATGGGGACGGGGGTCGGGCTGATGCAGAACGAGCAATTCCGTGCGCTGGGGCTGGTCAAGATGGTCATGAAGGACGAGGAGCTGGGCGGAGATGTCGCATTCGGCATCGCGCCGCGTCGTCCCGAGCTGAAGGCGCCGCTGGATGGCGCGCTCGACCGCATCAAGCGCAACGGTACCTACGACCGCATCAATTCGCAGTTCCTGCCGCTGCGGGTGGACTGATCATGTGCCGATCCTCCTGCCCGCTCGGGTGCCGATGCCTCTCATGAAACGCTTCATGCTGCCTCGCCGCTTCAGTGCCGGCGTCGCCTTCGCGATGCTGGCCGTGCTCTTCGTGCTGACCTTCGGGGGCATGGTCGGCCTGATCTGGGTCGATCAGCAGCGCGTCATCGACAGTGCCGCACGCCTTCAGGAAAAGACGGTGCCGGAGATCATCCGTTACCAGCGGCTGGCGCGCAATCTCGACCAGCTGCGCCAGGAGGGCGAGCGCGTCTTCCTGTCCAGCTCGCCACAGGCCCGCCAGCAAGCGATGTTCGTCGCCACGCTGGTGGCCAGCCATCCCAGCGTACTGGAGCACCCCGAGGCCGCCAGCCAGGCGCGCCAGGCCGAGCATTTCCTCGCCGAGACGCTGCGTCTGGCGGTCACCGAGGAGGGCATCGTCGCCCGGCGTTTCGGCGAGTGGCAGCGCCTGTCTTCCCGTCTTGGCCTGCTGGTCGACGATGTCTCGATCCAGGGCGTCAATCTGGCGAGCCGGGACCTCGGCGAGGTTTCGGCGGCAACCCAGCTGTCGCGCGTCAAGCTGTCGGTGGCCCTGGCCGTGGTCGGCATCTTTCTCGTCCTTTTCCTGATCCTCCTGCGGGTGCACATGATTCATCCGCTGCAGCGCATCGACCAGGCCTTGTCCAATCTCGGTACCGACCGGCCGCCGCCCAGTTTCGAACAGGCGGCGATGGCCGAAATCCAGGCGGTCGAAGCGGCCATCGGCAAGCTTCATTCCTCGCTGGCCGAAAACGAACGCGCCCGGCTGGCGCTGGAAACGCTGGCCAACCGCGACGGCCTGACCGGCCTGCTCAACCGCCGGCATTTCATGATCACCGCCGATGCCGAACTGCACCGGGCACAGCGTTATCGGCGACCGGTGACCATCGGCATGGCCGATCTGGATTTTTTCAAGAAACTCAACGATACCTACGGCCATGCTGCCGGCGACACGGTGCTGCGCGCCTTCGCCGCGCTGATCCAGGAAACCCTGCGCCAGTCCGATCTCGTCTGCCGCTACGGCGGCGAAGAGTTCGCCTTCCTTTTCCCGGAAATCACCGTACCCGAGGCCGCCCGCCTGGCCGAACGCTTCCGGGCTGCCTGCGCCAATTACGACATCCGTCTGGCCGATGGCAGGGTGGTGCGCGTG
>WBUO01000082.1 GCA_008933675.1 Dechloromonas sp. | reverse complement strand
CCCGCTGGTCGCTGGCCCGGGCGGACGCCATTCTCGTCCACAACGAAGCCATGCAGGCCAGGGCCCGCGAGATCGGCTGGCCGATGGACAAGGTGCTGGTCGTCGAGGATGTGCCGGCAGCCGGCAAGGACCAGCCCGCGCGCGGACTGGCCCGGCAGCAGATCGCCGCTCCCAAGCCGTGGGTACTGTTTCCCGGCTCGTTCGCCGCCGATGAACCGATTGCCGAGGTACTCGCCGCCGCGCGCCTGATGCCGGAATGCACATTCATCATCACCGGCCGCCCCGAACGGGCCGCACAGAACGGCCACGACATCGGCGGCAAACCGGCCAACGTGGTCCTGCCCGGTTTTCTGCCGCTCGAGGTATTCGACGACCTGCTGCGCGAAGCCGATGTCGTCATGGGCCTGACCAGGGAAGAAGGCATTCAGCTCAGCGTATGCAACGAGGCGCTCGGCTTCGGCAAGCCGCTCGTCACATCGAATACACAAATCCTTGGCAAGCTGTTCGGGTCGGCAGCCGTTCTTGTCGACACCGGCAATCCGGCGAGCATCGCCGGCGGCTGTGCGGAAGCCATCGGCAATTCCCGGCAGTACTCGGAGAAATCCCTGTCCCTGTCCGTCGCCAGAGTCGATCAATGGCGTGCGGTCCAGTTGGCCGGGCTGTCGCGATTGCTGGGCAATGCCACGCCTTGACCCATTTATGCGCGGAACAGGAATGCTCCGCATCTGACGGACGAGACATGCCAGAAATCCTCCTCGTGGCCGGTGCCCGGCCCAACTTCATGAAAATCGCCCCCATCGTGCGCGCCCTCCAGGCCCACGGCGGGTTGCGCTTCCGGATCGTCCATACCGGCCAGCACTACGACCGGGAGATGAACGATGTCTTCTTCGAGGAACTGGGCATTCCGCAGCCGGATGTCTGCATGGCGGCGGGCGGCGGCAGCCATGCGCAACAGACGGCCAGGATCATGGTCGCCTTCGAGGAGCTCTGCCAGGCCGGACGCCCGGATGCCGTGCTGGTCGTCGGCGATGTGAATTCGACCCTGGCCTGCTCGATCGTTGCCAAGAAGCTGAATATTCCCGTGGCCCATGTCGAAGCCGGGCTGCGCAGCGGCGACATGACGATGCCCGAGGAAATCAACCGCCTGGTCACCGACAGCATCGCCGACTGGTTCTTCGTCACCGAACCGAGCGGCCTCGAACACCTGCGCCGGGAAGGCAAGGCGGCATCGGCGATCCATCATGTCGGACACGTGATGGTGGACAACCTCCTGTTTCAGGCGGCCAAGCTGGAAACCACCGACCGTTCGGCATTCGAAACTGCCGCCGCCATTCCGGCCGACCGGCGATACGGCGTGGTGACGCTGCATCGCCCGAGCAACGTGGACGACGCCGCGATGATGACGCGCATCGGCAGCGCCCTGCGCGAGATTGCCCGTGAACTGCCGCTGATCTTTCCGGTACACCCGCGCACCCGCAACAATCTGCAGCAGTTCGGCATCGATCTGGGGCCGGACATCACCTTGCTCCCTCCGCAGGCCTACATGCCCTTTCTCAGCCTGTGGAAGGACGCGGCAGTCGTGCTGACCGACAGCGGCGGCCTGCAGGAGGAGACGACGGCCCTGGGCGTGCCCTGCCTCACCATCCGCGAAAACACCGAACGGCCGGTGACGGTCGACGAAGGGACCAACCTGCTGGTCGGCACCGAACCGGCACGCATCGTCGCCGAAGCACGCAAGGTACTCCGCGGCGACGGCAAACGCGGGCGCCGCCCGCAGCTGTGGGACGGCCGGGCCGCCGAACGGATTGTCGACATCTTGACCAGGGAGCTTTGCCGATGAATCAGCAAATCGAAATGATGGGTTGCCGTATCGACAACCTGTCGATGGAGGAAACCCTGCAGACCATCGAGGGCTTCATTCGCAGCGGCAAGCCGCACCAGCATGTGGTGGTCAACGTGGACAAGCTGGTGAAAGCCAGCCGCGACGCGGAACTGCGCCGCATCATCAACGACTGCGCGCTGATCAACGCCGACGGCATGCCGGTGGTCTGGGCCTCGCGCCTGCTCGGCAAGGGGCTGAAGGAACGCGTCGCCGGCGTCGATCTCTTCGAGGCATTGATGGCACGGGCGGCGGAAAAGGGCTGGCGCGTGTTTCTGCTGGGCGCCCGCGAAGAGGTGGTAGCGGGCGTCGTCCAGCTGTACGGCGGGAAATATCCGAACCTGCCGTTTGCCGGCTACCGCAACGGCTACTGGACGGCGGAAGAGGAAGCCGGCGTCGTCGAGCAGATCCGGGCGGCCAATGCCGACCTGCTGTTTGTCGCCATCAGTTCGCCGAAGAAGGAACAATTCCTGGGCAACTACCAGGCAGCGATGAAGATTCCGTTCGCCATGGGCGTCGGCGGCACCTTCGACGTGGCGGTCGGCAAGGTGAAGCGCGCCCCGCTCTGGATGCAGAAAAGCGGCCTGGAATGGTTCTACCGCTTCCTGCAGGAGCCCCGCCGGATGTTCAGACGCTACTTCATCGACGACATGGCCTTCTTTGGTCTGCTGCTCAAGGAATTCTTCGCCCCGGCACGCCCCGGCAAGCAGTTCGGCGACTGACGATACCGCCGGGGCAAGCGGGCCGCGGCGGCGAAAGGCCCCACGCACGATGCAAAAGGGCCGGGGATTCCCCGGCCCTTCTGTCTTCCGACGTCCGGCAATCACCCCTGCCGGCGACGGCGCGCCATGGCGCCGACCAGGCCGAGGCCGGCGAGCAGCATGGCGATGCTGTGCGGTTCCGGCACCGGCTGGGTGTAGGTCAGGTTGTCGAAGACGACGCCGTCGCCGCTCAGCGTGACGCGGGCGATGTTGGCGCTGTCGCTGACATAGCCGAAGCTCTGGAACTGCTCGTAGGTTTCGGCACCGAAGGGCGAGAAGATGAACTTCGTGCTCTTGATCAGGTTGTTGTTCAGATCGAAGTAACGGGCGGTCAGGAAGGCCGAGCCGTCGAGGTCGGTTTCCCAGATGCTGTAGTCGAAGGCGACGCCCCTGGTGGTCAGGCCGTTGAAGCTGATGTCCAGCGTCATGTTGCCGATGTGGTCGAAGGAGACGAACTTGTTGCCGGCGCCCCAGATGCCGTTTTCGCCGAGATCGGCGATGTTCTGGCCGAAGGTCGTCTGTTCGCTGGCGGTGAAAGTGACGCCGCCGATGGCCAGGCTTTCGCCGGCATTGACGACGAAACCGTCATGGCTTTCGAAGTCGATGACGACGGCGTTGGCCGGGACATCGGCGCGATCGACGATGACGCCCGCCTGGGCGCCGGTGACCGAGGCGGCCAGGAGCAGGCCGGCGACGAGATTGAGTTTGTTCATGTCATGAGTCCTTTCGGTGATGACCCCACCCCGGCGCCAGCCGGAGCGGGGCCGGTTGATCAGCCGGCGATGATGCCGCCGTCGTTCTTGGTGATGACGACGACGCCGGAACGCGGGCGGCCGCCCGGCAGCGGGGTGCCGTCGTGGCGGGCGGCCCACTGGCTGGCCGGCCAGTTGGAGATCTGCGCCGGATTGGCGGCGCCGGAGCCTTCACCCGGGTGCTGCACGCCGACGAACAGCGTCTTGCCGTCCGGCGTCATCGTGATACCGGTGACTTCGCAGCCGTTCGGGCCGGTCAGGAAACGGCGGAACTCCTTGCTGACCGGATCGGCGCAGGAAAGGCTGTTGGCGCCGATGTTGACCCATTCGCCGCTGCCGGTGCCGGCCTGGTCGGTCTGCACCCAGAGGCGGCCGAACGGGTCGAACCACAGGCCGTCCGGCGCGCCGAGGTCGGCGCTGCCGTCCGGCGTGTCGACGATGTTGCCCTTGTAGTCGTTGGTCGGCTTGGCGGTACGCGTGGTCTGCGAGTCGCCGCACTGGACGAAGATGTCCCAGGTGAAGGTGGTGGCGTTGACCGACTTGTCGTCCTCGCGCCAGCGGATGATGTGACCGTAGATGTTGTCTTCGCTGGGATTGGCGGCATCGACGGCCGGCCGGGCAGAGGCGGCGGTGGTGCTGCCGTCGGCCTTGTTGGCGGAGGCCGGCGAGGTGCCGCGGCGGTTGTTGTTGGTCAGCGTGCAGTAGATCTCGATGTCATCATTGCCGTTGATGCGCGGACGGGCACCGGTCCATTCCGGACGATCCATCATCGTGGCGCCGACGGCATCGGCCGCCATGCGGGTCTTGACCAGAATTCTGGCCATCACGTCGGCGTCGTCGGCACCGGCGAAGTTCGGGTTGTCACGCAGGGCGACGCCGTCCAGACCGATGGTTTCCGGACGCAGGGCCAGCCAGGTGCCGGTCATGTCGTCGGCGAAACGGGCGACGTAGAGCGTGCCTTCGTCGAGCAGGTTGCGGTTGGCCGCCTTGTTGCCCGGGTTGTACTTGCCGGCGCAGACGAACTTGTAGATGTACTCGTTGCGCTCGTCGTCGCCCATGTAGAAGGCGATGGCATTCGTCCGGTCGACGACGTACTGGGCGCTCTCGTGCTTGAAGCGGCCGAGGGCAGTGCGCTTGACCGGCACCGACTTGGGATCGAGCGGATCGATTTCGACGACCCAGCCGAAATGATTCGCTTCGTTCGGGTTGGCCGCCAGATCGAAGCGCGGATCGACGGTATGCCAGCGATAGCCGGCGCCGCCGGCGCTCACGCCGTAGCGGTTGTAGAGCTTGCCGGCTTCGGTGGCGACGCCGGGCAGGGCGGCATTGGCACCGAAGTTGCCGTTCCAGTTCTCTTCGCAGGTGAGGTAGGTACCCCAGGGCGTGATGCCGTGGGCGCAGTTGTTGATGGTGCCGTTGGCGCTGTAGCCGTCAGTCATCTCGCCGGTCGGCACGGAGCCGGTGGGGGTGATGTTGTAGGCCTTGGTCTTCATCAGCGCATGACCGGCGGCCGGGCCGGCGATACGCATCGGCGTGTTGGAGGTGATGCGCCGGCCATAGACCGAACTGGTGACGACCGACCACTTGCCGCCGACCCGGCGGATCTCGAGGATCGATACGCCATGCGCCGATTGCGACTTGCGGCACTTTTCGATGGTGTAGCCGGCACCGACCTGGCCGTCCGGGTAGAGGATTTCCTCGTGGGTGTACTCGTTGTTGGCGCAGAGAATGCCGCGATCGCTGAGTTCCTGGCCACGGCTCGGGAAGGGGAAGAAATGCATGCCATCGGTGTGCATGCCGTACTGCCGGGCCTGATCGGCGGCGCTGTTGGAGGCGTCCGCCTTGTAAGCCGGGGCGCCCGGCATGATCGGGTCACCCCAGGCGACGAGCAGGTTGGCGGTGTAGCCGGCCGGCACGGCAACGACGTCGGCCACGCGGCCGCCGCTGGCCAGCGAGGCGGGAATGCCGGTGAAGCCGATACCGACGGCCGCTGCCGGCTGGGCAGCCTCGACCGTGCCGACCAGACCGGACAGGGTGACGCCGCCGGCCGCGGCCAGCACGCCGGCACTGGTCGTGCCCTGGACGAAACGGCGGCGGGAAAGCTCAACCCGGCCGATCACGTCGAGAATGGACGGGTTGCCGGACGGGTTGATCGTCAGGTCGTTCTTGGGATGATTGATGCCTTTCATCGGGAAACCTTTCTCTCTATCTTGTGGGGAGGATCACGGGGCACAGCACAAGGACGAGATGTCCTAGGGAGGCACAGTCTGTCAGCCCTTTGTTACAGCGCTACGCTTGCGCCCCGGTCACGTAGATAGTCCGATCGGATCATGCGCACGGAGGCGCGACGGCCGTATGCAAAAAAACGGCGGCCCGTACCCATGGCTGTAACACGCGGGCCACATCCTTGCCGGACACCGCAGCGCCCCCCCGTCACAATCCGTTAATGAAAGACGCATAGCCTGTCCGTTTCCCGGCTCTGCCCTTCCCCATCTGGTCATGAATACGCTCGCTCCTCCATGCACCTCGCCCCAGACGCCCGCCGCGTCGCCGCTGATCGGCGCCACGTCGCGTTTCCGCCGGGCGACCAGCCTGCATATCGGCCGCGACAACCTGATCAACCTGGTGGAGATCGTTCTCGAACCGGCAATCCTGACGCTCTCCGTGTGGTTGATCGCCATCGCCGAAGAAGGCGAGATCTCGCTGCCCTACATGATCGTCTCGCTGATGGCCTTCGCCCTCACCTTCCCGGCCTATCCGCGCCTGCAGGAATCGTTCGCCCGCGGCGTGCTGGGCCTCCTCGGCGGCTGGCTGACGCTCACCGCCCTGCTGCTCTTCTTCGGCTACGCGACGCGCAGCCTCAGCCTCTTCCCGCAACACGCCATCAACAGCTGGCTGCTGGCGACGCCGCTCGCCCTGATCGGCGGCCATGCCCTGTTCCGCCTCGCCGCGCCCTGGCTGCTCAAGGCCCAGGGCAGCCAGCGGGCAGTCATCGTCGGCATGAACGAACAGGGAGCCGAACTGGCCCGCCGCCTGGTCCGCAGCCCTTACAGCGACCTGCATCTGTGCGGCTTTTTCGACGACCGCGACATCGGACGCCTGCGCAATGCCGGCCACGACTACCCGCTGCTCGGCCGCATCGACGACGTTGCCGCCCATGCCAAGGCCAACCACGTCCATCTCATCTACATTTCGCTGCCGATGGCGACCCAGCCGCGCATCCTGCGCCTGCTCGACGATCTGCGCGACACCACGGCATCGATCTATTTCGTGCCCGACCTGTTCATCACCGACATGATCCAGAGCCGCACCGAATCGGTCTGCGAAATGCCCGTGGTCTCGGTGTGCGAGACGCCGTTCACCGGCATCAACGGCCTCATCAAGCGCGGCGAGGACATCGTGCTCGGCACGCTGATCCTGCTCCTCATCTCGCCCCTGCTGCTGGCGCTGGCCATCGGCGTCAAGCTCTCCTCACCCGGCCCGGTCATCTTCAAGCAGCGCCGCTACGGCCTGGACGGCCAGGAAATCGTCGTCTACAAATTCCGCTCGATGACCGTCTGCGAGGACGGCGACCGCATCGTCCAGGCCAGCCAGGGCGACCGCCGCATCACGCGGCTCGGCGCCATCCTGCGCAAGACCTCGCTCGACGAGCTGCCGCAGTTCGTCAACGTGCTGCAGGGCCGGATGAGCATCGTCGGCCCGCGCCCGCACGCCGTCGCCCACAATGAGCAGTACCGCAAGTTGATCAAGGGCTACATGGTGCGCCACAAGGTCAAGCCGGGCATCAGCGGCTGGGCCCAGATCAACGGACTGCGCGGCGAGACCGAGACGCTGGACAAGATGAAGGCGCGCATCGATTTCGACCTCGACTACCTGCGCAACTGGTCGCTCGGCCTGGACATCTACATCATCCTCAAAACGGTCGCCGTCGTGTTCCGTGACCGGCATGCCTATTAGCCGGCATCGCTTCTGGGGCATCGCCACCCTCGCCGGCATCGCCGCCCTGCTCTTCGGCTTCGGCAGCACCCCGGCCTCGGCCGGGCTGATCGACGCCCCCTGGGACAAGCTGCTGCATCTCGCCCTCTTCGCCACGCTGACCGTCGCCCTGCGCCTGGCCCTGCCGCGCCTGCCACTCGCCATGATCGCCAGCCTCGCCATCGGCTTTGCCCTCGCCGACGAGCTACACCAGGCCTGGGTACCCGGCCGCCACCCGGACTGGGGCGATGGGCTGGCCGATCTGGCAGGCATCGCCGGAGGTTTGCTGATCTGGCCTGGGCTGGTCCGGCGTTTGCCGGGGAGTGCTGCGGAGGCGGGGTAACCTACAAGGGTAGTGGCATCGTCATCTGGCAATGTGGGCGCGGATAGCAGGCTGCCACGACGATGGCCACTGTCCGCGATCGCCCGCTGAATCGCCCCTGATTCTACGGACCGCATTGATCGTCTAGGTAGTGACTTAATTCAGACACAGAGTGAAAGACCGATAAGCGGCTAGTTCGACGGAGGTGCAGCCTGTTGTTGCCGTAGGGATTACCCCGGGATGAATCCAGATATCGGCCAAAGCGAAAAACCGTCAATCGCTTAGCGATTGACAGGTATCAGAAGACCATCAGACCCAAGATGGCGGGTTTGTCACGCTACAATCCAAATTCATAGTAAATGACTGATGGTGGCCACATGGAATCGCTATATCGGGAAATTTTGACCTCCGACACAAAGGGAATAGCAGCAATGCTCGCTGTCGTAGGAACTTTTGTAGCGGCGGCATTGAGTAGCGCAGGTTATCTTTATCGAGTCAAAATAGAACAAAAGAAAAGCCTCCGAAAAGTCCTTTATCTTCTGCTCGAAATTCGCCATGCGGTTATTGCTCGGTTATTCGACCCCGATGCAGCCACTGAAGAATATCTTGACGAAATGACCAAGCGCTTGATAGACCGAGGCATAAAGCCTGATAACAACGAAATTCCAATCGCCTACCGTAATTTGATTAGCACTCATTTCAACAGCATGATTTCTAGTCTTCGAACTGAATTAGATGAACGACTGCTTACTCCGTTTGAAGAAGCATTACTTGATATGGCTACTGTGGCTCCCGCCTTGGCCTTCCAACTTCGTGGGCGAGAAAAACTCGAGTCCGTAATTGGGCACACTAAGCAGTACGTTTCTCAATTATCCGGCGAGTTGAAAGTCAATATACCCGAGCCGTTTTTGAAGCCCATGTTAGATGCTTCCAGTGGGTTAAAAGATGAGGTATTGGATGATATATACAAAACCCTAAACCAAGATGTCATGCTGCTGGCCAAAGCATGTGGCAGAAGAGACTCGCGTGCTTGCAAAAAAATCATTGAGAAGGGGCCTTCACCAAAACAGTACCTCAATCTGAGTGAATTGGACGCAACAATTGATTCACTAATCTCGACATTAACGGCAAAGATCCGTGCTGACGGCCCGAAGCAACCCGACACGACTAGCGTGTCTTAGTCAACAATAAACTTGGGCACAAACACATGCGAGTGGCCGGCATTAAGTCTAGTAAAGTTGAATCAAATCTTCACCATGCATTCAACTCGTGGGATCGCTTGTCCTAATCTTGACCACCCGACTTTGCTAATCTACCAACGTCAAATATGGCTGAAATTCAGCCTGTTTCCAATGGTATCCGAAGGGTCAGAGTTAATTGAAATCTTAATTACTCCGCCCCCTTAGCCATCGATTAGCCGGCATCGCTTCTGGGGCATCGCCGCCCTGCTCTTCGGCTTCGGCAGCACCCCGGCCTCGGCCGGGTTGATCGACGCCCCCTGGGACAAGCTGCTGCATCTCGCCCTCTTCGCCACGCAGACCGTCGCCCTGCGCCTGGCGCTGCCGTGCCTGCCGCTCGCCATGATCGCCAGCCTCGCCATCGGCTTTGCCCTCGCCGACGAGCTACACCAGGCCTGGGTACCCGGCCGCCACCCGGACTGGGGCGACGGGCTGGCCGATCTGGCCGGCATTGCCGTTGGTTTGCTGATCTGGCCGGGGCTGGTCAGGCGTTTGCCGGGGAGTGCTGCGGAGGCGGGGTGAGTGGCGCGGGCTGTTTCCGCTTCATGAGCCTAGGCTGATTCACAGCTGGCTATCAGCCGCTATTCGGCCTTTGCTGTCATTGGTACAAACCAACTTTAGTGTCCGGTGTCGCGTAGCCAGCTGACGGCGATCGAAACCAGCCGGTGGTCGAACTCGGACAACTCTCTAGCGCTATTTCTGCTCCACGAACCCGGGGTTGGATCCGTCGCTGGGAAACAGGGCGCTGACAAATCGGTACCAGAAAACTGGTGGGATCGGCGTCGAGAAGTGCCGACACGCAATGAGGTCCAATACCGGGATGCCGGCACGGGCGGCAGGCGACGCTTCAGCGATCGAAGCTTGGTCGGATGCAAGGATCGTCCTGATGTGGTCACGCCAAGCGTCGGCGCGCTCGGGCAGGTCGATGGGTGCCTCAGAGGCACCGCAGTCGAAATGGGCCTGGCCGAGGTACAGATGTTTGTACAGAGCCTCGTCGGGGTGCCACAACTGCACACAGACGCCTGGATATGACTCCCTGCATTCCTTGGCCAGCAGCTCATAGCGATCGTTCTGGTCAAGAATGGCGGACCATCCGGCCAATGTGGCTAATGTCCACGAAGTATCCATTAAACGCCCAGAAGCCTGCACCCCATTCCAGCCGCTCTCCTCCGGTAGATCGTCCAGCGAATCCGTGCATATCGGCACATATTTCTTCGCCTTATACGAATAGTCGATATTCCTGACTAGCTTCTTGAGCCAATTTATGGCGTCATCGATATGGTCCGATAGCAGGAGCAGCGTCAGGGCTAACGTAATGTCCTGGCTATGGCGGTCGAGGCACGGAGAGCTGCAGATACCGTTGTTGCCGATGAGTGACGCAAGGGCGTCGGCTACGATCCGCGCTTGACCACTGCGACTTTCAAGTTCGGCCTCATCAGCTGCCGTCACGAGTAGCTGGGACAGCCCGATAGTCGCCAGCGTCCCTATGAGTTCGAATGCGATCACGGACAATTCGGAACTATCGCCGCCGTACCCCAGTAGGGCATCTTCCGTGTAGCAGTGTGGTTGAACACGCTCAAAAAAATTCTTGCAGGCGACCAGATACCCATTCCAAATCATGCCGAAGGCCTCTGTCATTGCCTCCTTCCGGGTAGCATCGTCAGCCAGTTGGAGGCGATGCCATGACCACAACAGCGCTCGTTCCATGCCTCTTAGGCCTTGCTTGGCATCCCCTTCCGCCAGTGCCCACGAAGCAAAGGCGTGCGCCGACAAACTCACAATTCGTAACGCTTTCAGCAATGATTTGCCACTCTTCAGCGGTGTTTCGAGCTCCCCAGTTGATGACAGGCCAAGCGTCCGCAGGAAGAGTCGATGCAGATCGCGCCGGTCGTAGTCCCGATCGCCTGACAAGGCCAAAGCCCGCCGGAGCTGTTTTCGGTCGTCGTCGCGGAACACATGCTCGTCCAGCAGGTATGTTTCAATGAGTTCTGCGAGTTGGTCGACACCCCAGAACTCCACAGTCGCTCGTGGCTGGACGTCGGCGATGAAACCGCACCAACTGGCCTGGACTACCTGCTTCAACTCTCCATTCGCGACGACAACGATATGGACGGCCTTACCCCTGTCCGGAGGCTCGACATGGGACTTGAGATACACATCCAGAATCTCGTTAATGCTCTGCCGGACTGATTGTGCGCCGCCGTCCCACTCGGCGCGCCCGATGTCACCCTTCTTGATTACTGCGAGTAGCAGTTCGTCTATACCGCTGCGGGGATTCTTGCCTCGGACTGCGAGATCCACCCCGAACTGTCTGTTGCCCGTTTGGGGCCTGGCCAAGGGCACATATCCCATCTCAACCAGCAGATCAGGTAGTAGTCGATCCAGTTCATCGCGCTCCTTGAGCGTTCGCAGAAACTCGGCAATGACCAGCTTCATTCGTCACCCCGCTTGGATAGTCGATAGAGCAGGCCATTGATCGCATAGCCGACAGGGTCGCCGACCGCGCGCGTCGGTAGTGTCACGCTGTGCGAAAACGATCCGAAACGGCTCGTTTCGCCGACCTTGCCATCCCTCACTGAGAACCAACCGACGCCTGCCTTGATGGGCACCTGCTTCACGAGTTTTATGAAGACAGACTTCTCGTTCGCCGCATCCATGCTCTTGCGCATGTCCGCAGCTTTCCGTAGTGCGATGGCCCGTCGAAGCTGAAGAGGACCCCGCAGTTCCTGAAGCATGGGCAGGTCGTCCAACGCCTTCCGGTAGACCGTAAGTTCCTTGCGCGCCGATTCGAACAGGGGGCGCAGAGAGTCAGAGGCGGCCTGCATACGATGCGCGATCGCTTGCAGTGTGTCCTCAACGTAATTGCGGCCGACATCCTTTGTAAGCAAGGTCAGCACGATGGGGTAGGTCCGGGTTGGCGCGTCTCGCGATTCGAGCAGCGAAAACGTGAGGGATAGAAGCGGTTCCACGGAATAGACGAATCCCAACATGCGGCGCACTAGATGGATGATTGATGGTTGATCCATCTCATCCAGAATTGCCCTTGAGAAGCTCAGATCCCGGATGCCGCGTACCCAGAGGAAGCTAATCAGGCTACAGCAGGCCGAAGTCAGTTGTGGCTCCTCTGAGACCAGCCATTCGGTGATAAGACGTTGGAGAACCTGTGGCCTTTCCCCGATGGCTGCAATCGTCTGATCAAACCGCTCGATAAACTCGTCCTCGCGAATCTTCAGGCTACCGTGGCGAAGGAACCACGTTCTCAAGAATCCAAGCAGTAAATCGGTCTTTCCGTCATCCTGCCATAGCCGTGATATGACCCAGTCGACATCATCAAGACACCGTCCCAAGTCGGGTGGAACGTGGGTGATCACGTCAAGGAAGTCAGGCAGACGGTCATAACGGAGCACTGCCTCGTTGTTCATGAACAGGTGCAGAACCACGACGGCAAGGGCTTCCTTGTCCAAGGTCTTGCCAAGATCCAGCAGGTCATCGCCCAGTTCCGGATGCCGCCGAGCACCAAGTTCTATTGCGTGCATGGCAACCCTCTTCACATCCGCAGAGGTGTGTTGCAGGCCCTTGCGCAGTACACCGAAGCACTTCGCCGCCGTATCAGTCGACAGATCGTGGGAATTTAGCAGGCGCCCGATAGTCCACAATGCCGCCTGCGCCAGCATCTCGCTGCCAAACTCGGCATCCGTAGTAACTCGGTCGAGGACACTCCCAAGCTCTCCGTGTCTCGCAAGCGCCAACATTGCTGAGGTGAGCAGATTAAAGGTCGCTTTGGTGATAGTGGACGAGAGGTGCCAATACAATTGCCACGCGAGTTCTGGCCGATCCAGGAGAACATTCTCAATGGCATTGAACAGCATGCCTCCAGCGAGATCTCCCTCTGTTCTCGGATGCTGGACTGTGACAAGAGCGCATAGCTCCTCTACCGTGATGGTGGGAAGGTACTTGAGCGCCACCTCCGCGACGTGCAGAACCCAGAATACTTCCCGCTCACCGGAGCCAATAAGCTGCGCTGCAGCCTCAAGGGCTTTGACTTGCTCGTCCAGAAGCGCAATGAATCGCCCAGCCGCAGAGTCGGCACGTCCGATCTCATGACGCCACAACTCGTGGGCAAGATCGAAGGCGCGGGCCTCCGATACAGGGGTAGATGGATCAATGTTCTCCCGATAAAACTGAAGGGCTACGCACTGATTCCTGGCGGACAGCGACGAAAATAGAAGCCGGTTCCCTTCGACAGTCCACAGTGGTGGGTCTTGCGCATCGTCCTCGATGTACCGTACGGAATCATCCTCGACGGTGAGATTCTCGCTCCGCTGGCGATGGAGCTCCAATGCCAATCGTCCAACACTGCCTAGCACAAGGCCAGAACCATCCTCGGGGCGACAACTCATATTCTCCTCCAAGAGTAGGATGCTTTCCGGCTGCTCCGGCTTGCATCGGAATCGTGGAGCATAGTACCTACATAAGCCTATTCGTGGCTGCGGCCCAACGTCGGTTGTCGGAGCCATTGTTGACGTAGAACCCAGCGAGCCTCAAGGTCGGCAATGGCCGACCAACTGCCCTACAGCATATGGCTTCACCTCAGCCATGGCTTAACGCATCCATACACCGTTCCGCATCCGGTGCCCAACCGTTCCTCCGCGACATGCCGGTTCCCTAAGTGACAGACAGCCTGACCCATCCACCCAGCATGAGCCGAACGGCGCAGCGAACGCCCGCTCATCCATCACGGTTTCCTAACATTCGCCCCGTACGCTGTACGGGCTGGCGGTCCGCCGGCATTCCCCCAACCCGGAAACTGCGAGAACCATCATGTCCCGACTCAAATTCGCCCTTGCCGCGGCGGCCGTCCTGGCGGCCACCCCGGTTCTGGCCGCCCCCAACTGGATCGGCACTGCCGATTACGGTGTGGAGACGGTCGGCCCGTTCAACACCTACGACTTCTCGTCGGCCGGCATCCTGCTGCTTGATCCGCAGGATGCAACGACCGCCCACGGCTTCTACCAGTCCTTCGTCACGGCCCACCTGCTCGACGGGCTGCTCGTCGCCAACAACGGTCTGGCTGCCGGCAACTACGAGATCACCATCGTTGCCAACTTCGACAGCGCCCGCACCTCGGTCAATGCTTACGGCGAGACTTTCTCGGTCAATGGCGGCAGCTTTTCGCTGTGGCTGGACACCACGCCGGACCGCGATTTCGCAGCTGACAGCGGCTTCGCCAACGGCATCCGTATCATGGAAGGCAGCATTTCCGGCGGTAGCGGCAGCCTGGGCTACGCCGGCGCCATGCAGTTCGGCGGGGCGGCGCTCGACCTGACGGTTACCGGCTACGACGCCAGCGTCTTCTCGCCGGCCACCATCGCCGCCGGCAACAGCACCTTCTCGCTGCGCCTCGATGCTCCCTTCGATGCCGCCTTCACGGCGCCGATCGACAGCGTTCAGGGTGTCTCGTTCAACGCGGCCAGCGGCGATCTGCTCTACGTTGCCGATGGCAGCCTGATTCTCACCGCCGTTCCCGAACCGCAGGCGCTGGCCATGTTGCTGGCCGGTCTGGGCCTGGTTGGCGGCATGGCCCGCCGGCGCCGCAGCTGAACCGTCTTCCGGAAATGAAGAGGCCCGCCGGTTGGCGGGCCTTTTTGCTTGCCGGCCGGCAAGCGGCGGGGTCAGCGCGGATTGCCGGCGACGAAGTCGACAGGCAGGCCGAAACCGGCCAGCCGGCTGCTGTCGAAATCGGCGTCGTCGTCCAGCGCATCGTCGCCGGCGCTTGCATCCGGGTCGCGATCGAAGGCGGCATCCAGGCCGAGGGTGCGGATCTCGGTGCGCAACTCGTCGTCGCTCAGGTTGCGGAAACCGCGGAAGCCGTTTTCCAGCACATGATGCAGATGCATGTAGCGACGGAGGTCCTCGCGGTGTTCCAGACGGTCGAGGACAAGCAGACGGATCATTTCTTCACGCTTCATGGCGACATTCCCGAAATACATGCCTGCCACTTTAGGCCCGGCGTGTTACCTGACGGTGAAGAAGAGATGACCCGCGCATAACAACGGATCAGTTCGCGCCGCCGATGTTCAGCGTCTGCAATTCGTCGAGCGGCAGGTAGCGGATGCCGAGGCGCTGCTCGTCGATCGTCTCGACGACGTACTGGGCGGCCAGCCGCTCGCCGACGCGGGCGATCAGGTGGCGCTCGCGATGGGCGAGGAAGATGCGGCTCTCGCCGTCTTCGACCAGCTTGCCGAGGTATTTGAAGGGTAGCGGCGGGGCCGTCGGTTTGGGCGGCGGCGGAGGCGGCGGCTCGACATGCCAGCTGCGGCTGCGAAACGGGTTGAAGGGCGGCTCGGCGGCTGGCGTCTCGTCGCCTTCCATGCCTGTTCCGGCCGGCGGCGTCACGGCCGCCGTCGCCGTTGCCGGCGGTTTGTGGCGGGCCGCCCGGGGCGCCGGGGCGGGTTCCTCC
>WBUO01000081.1 GCA_008933675.1 Dechloromonas sp. | reverse complement strand
CAACTGGCCGGCCACGACGCCGCCGCGAGCCACGCCGCCGCCGTCGCCGCCCAGGCGCAACAGGCCCTGCAGCAAAGCCGGCGCGACGCCAGGGAGATCGACGACTTTTGCGCCGCCCACGCGCAGCGTGCCCAGCTTGGCGAACGCCTCGGCACCTGGCGCCAGCAGTTCGAGCAGCGCAGCCGGCTGGCCCGCGAACTCGCCGCCCAGCAGCAAGCACAACAGAAACTCGCCGCCGAGCAGGCTGCCAACGAACGGCAACGCGCTGCCCAGCAGTTGACGGTCGACGCCGCGCAGAAGGCAAAGACCGCCGCCGACGCCGTGCTCGAGGCCAGCCGTGCCGAACAGAACCAGCGCCTCGCCGGGCAAACACTGGCCGAGCTGCGCGCCCACTGGCAACGTGAGCAGGCCGCCGGCAACCGCTGGCAGCAGCTCGACGCCCTCGCCCGCCAGCACCGCGAACTCGCCGCCCAGCAAGTCACACAGGCGCAGCAACTGCAGCAGGGCGAACAGCAGATCGCCGCCCGGGAAAGCACTCGGATCGTGCTGCTTGAGCAGCACAAGGTTCTGAGCGCCCAGGTCGCCGACAAGCAGAAGCTGCTCGAACAGGAACGCCTGATCCGCAGCCTCGCCGACCACCGCCGGCAGTTGCAGCCAGGCCAGCCCTGCCCGCTGTGCGGCGCGCTCGAGCACCCGGCGATCGCCGACTACGCCGCGCTTGACGTCTCGGTCACCGAGGCCGCGCTGCAGGCGGCGCAGAAGTCGCTCGCCGAGCTGGTCGACAAAGGCCAGCAACTGCGCGACGAGCAGACCAAGGCGAAGACCGCGCACGCCGCGCTGCAGGAGCAGCAGGCGAAAACCGCCCGCGACCTCGCCCGTCTCGCCGACGACTGGCAGGGCCAGTTCGCCGCGCTACCGGCCGGCACGCTGACGGTCGACGCCTGGCAGGACGAACCAAGCCTCACCACCGCCCGCAGCCAGGCAGAACAGTCGCTGAACGCGCTCACCGCCCGCCTGCAAGCCGCCGAACGCGGCGAACAGGCGCTCAACGCCGCTGCCAAAACCGCCGCCGACGCCGCCCAGGTATTGCTCGGCGCCGGCAACCAGCTGCAACTGCTGATCCAGGCCGGACAAGCCACCGCGCTGCGCCAGGCGGAAATTATCAAAGCCAGCCAGGCCATCGTCGCCGAACAGGCCGAACTCGACGCCCGGCTCAAGGAAACCCTGGCCGCCATTCCCGCCGACCCCGCCGCCTGGCTGATGGAGCGCGACGCCGAATGGCAGCACTGGCAGCAGACCCAGCGCCGCCGCCAGGAACTCGCCACCCAGTTGGTCCAGCAACAGGAACGCAACGGCGCCGCGCAAACCCAGGCCACCCACTGGGCCGAACAGGCCGCGCAACGGCGGGCCGAGCTGGGCGAAATTGATCCTGAAACGGTGTCGACCGCAAGAAGCGGCCAGGAATCTCAGGACGGACCGCTTGAGCCACAGTTTTCCGAAAGTTCCGACGATCCCGCCGCCGCCCTCGCCCGCTGCACCGCGCAGCTCGCCGAACTCGGTCAGCGACTCGCCGCCTTGCAGGGCCGGCAGGCGCAACTCGACGCCAATCTCGCCCGGCAGCAGCAAACCCTCGCCGATGCGGCAAGCGCCTGGCAAACGGCGCTCGCTGCCAGCCCGTTCAGCGACCTCGAGGCCTACAGCGCCGCGCTGTTGCCGGCGGAAGAACGCCAGCGCCTGCAGCTAGCCCGGGAATCCCGGCAAGCCGCCAAACAGCAGGCCGACGCTTTACTCCAGGCAGCCCGCGAAAAAATTGGCCGCCTGCACACCGCGCCCGTCGTCGTGACAACCAGCGACGACACGCTCGAGCACCTCGCAAGCGCCAGCTTCCAACCCGAAATACCACCGCTCGCCGACCTCGACGCCACCCTCGCCCGACTCGACCAGCAGCGCCGCGAACTCAGCGAACAGCTCGGCGCCCGGCGCGCGCTAGTTGCCCGCGACCAGGAGGCACGGCAGAGCCAGCAGGCGCTATTCCAGGAAATCGCCGCGCAGACCGCCGACGCCGACCTGTGGCAGCGCCTCGACGGCTTGATCGGCTCGGCCAGGGGCGACAAGTTCCGCAAGTTCGCCCAGGGCCTCACCCTCGACCACCTGCTGCACCTCGCCAACGGCCACCTGGCCCGCCTGCACGGCCGCTACCTGCTGCGCCGCAAGAGCACCGGCGAACTCGAACTCGACATCGTCGACAGCTGGCAGGGCGAAGTCGCCCGCGACACCCGCACCCTCTCCGGCGGCGAGAGTTTCCTGGTCAGCCTGGCGCTGGCCCTCGCCCTCTCCGACCTGGTCAGCCACAAGACCAGCATCGACTCGCTCTTCCTCGACGAAGGCTTCGGCACGCTCGATGCCGACACCCTGGAAATCGCCCTCAATGCCCTCGACACACTCAACGCCAGCGGCAAGATGATCGGCGTCATCAGCCACGTCGAAGGGATGAAAGAGCGAATTCCGGCGCAGATCCGTGTCGAAAAGGGCGGCGGGGTCGGCTACTCGCGGCTGCGGATTTAGGCTGATCCGGTTTGCCTGCGTTTCATGCCCGAAGGGCTGCATGCACCGCATACTGGGGCCTCTCCGGAAATTGACCGGTCTGATTGAACCCCAGTCAGCGCTGGTCGCTGTCGATTCGCACGTAACGCACCGTGATGGAGCACGGTAAATGTGCCGGCCCTTGCCGGCCCGGTATTCGCCATCACCAACTTTCCCAGTCTGGACAAGCCCTTACTGCAGTCATATGCTGACCGGAGAAAAAAACAACAACTTCAAAGAACAGCCAATCACTCGGGGACATATCATGAGCATCTTCAACTTTTCCAGCATGAAGGGGCGCCTGACACTGTCGGTGCTGGTTGCCCTGCTTGGTCTGCTCCTGCTTGGCACTTTCCAGATATTGCATCTGCGCGTGCAATTACTGGAGGATCGCAAGGCAACGCTGAACGCTGCCATCGATATCGCAACCAGTACGATCAAGGCCTTCCAGGAACAGGAAGCCAAGGGCGAGCTTTCGCGCGAGCAGGCACAGAAGCACGCCAGGGACGCGCTGCGTGGCATGCGCTACCTCGGTCCTGAATACTTCTATGTCTACGACAGCAAGGGAATGGGCGTCATGCATCCGATACGCCCGGAGTACGTCGGCAAGAGTCACTGGGAGCGCCAGGACAAGCAAGGCAACTACACTGTCCGCGATCTGGTCAAAACCGCGCTCGACAAAACCGGTTTCACCGAAACACAAACCGCCAAGCCAGGCAGCGAAGCCCTGGTCCCCAAATTGCAGCGCGTCGAATACTTCGCGCCCTGGGATTGGGTGATCGGCACCGGGCTGTACATCGACGACCTCGACACGCTGTTTTACCAGCAACTGCGCAATGCCGGGATCGTCATCGTGCTGATCATTGTCGTTGTCGGCGGCATCACCTGGTGGGTGGCTCGCTCGCTACTCGCCCAGATCGGGGGCGAGCCGGCGCTGGCAGTGGCGACCATGAGCAAGGTTGCGGCAGGCGATCTGACCGTCGCGATCGAGCACACCACCCCCGGCAGCCTGCTTGGGGAGCTTAACAATCTGGTAGGGGCGCTGCGCCGGATGATGGCCAGCATCACGAACAACGCAGCCCAGGTGGCGACGGCGGCCAAGGAAATTTCCGACACCTCGGCCCGTGTCGCCGACGCAGCCTCGGAACAGACTGACGCAACCCAGACGATGGCTGCGGCCATGGAAGAACTGACCGTCTCGATCACCCACGTTTCCAGCAATGCCGGGGAAACAGAGGAACATGCCAACAGCGCCGCCGAACTCGCCACCCAGGGCGAACGTAGCGTCGAAACGGTCGCCGACAACATCGCCACGATGGCCGGAACCGTTGGCGAGGCCGCGGAAAAGGTTCGCACGCTGTCGGCCAACGCGCAGGAAGTTGCCCGCATTGCCTCGGTGATCAAGGACATCGCCGGCCAGACCAACCTGCTTGCCCTCAATGCCGCCATCGAAGCGGCCCGCGCCGGTGAGCAAGGTCGCGGCTTCGCGGTTGTTGCGGACGAAGTACGGGTGCTCGCCGAACGCACAGAAAAGGCCACGCTGGAAATCTCCGGCGTCGTCGAGCGGATCCAGAGCGAAACACTGAACGCAGCCCGTGTCATGGACGCGGCGCTACCGGAAGCGGAACAGGCTCGCGCCACGGCCGGAGAGACCACCGAACTGCTGCACCGCATCGCCGAAGGTTCGCGCGCTGCCCGTGGTCTGGTCCGTGACGTTGCTGCCTCAACACGCGAACAGAGCGAGGCAAGCACTTCGCTGGCCCAGCAGGTGGAACGCATTGCCAACCAGGTTGAGGACACCGGCACAAGCATGCGGACAACCGCCCAGGCTGCACAATCGCTACTCGATACCGCGCGCAATCTGAGTGCCGAAACGGCACGCTTCAGGGTTTGAAGCCCGATCTCGCATCTTCTCGCGACACAGCGTGAACGGGAGCGGGCCAAAAGGGGGGGAAAGCCGCCCGTTCGTTTGGCCCGCTCCCTGCTGCCAAAGCACCCGGCAGCCGCTTGAAACACCGAATCCCGAGCGCAAACCGTGTGCCCTTGACCATTGCATGCCACAAGCGCGGCTTGCGCCTCCATGGCGCAGCTCCGCTTCCGCGTGGCACACTCCCCACTCGGCAACCCTCCGGAGACCAGCCATGCACAAGCAGCTCGAAAACAAGCGCATTCTCGTCACCCAGGCGACGGAGTTCATGGGGCCTGTGCTGTGCGAGGTTTTTGCCGAACAGGGGGCCGATGTCCTTGCCAGTGCCGAGGTTCTGAGCGAGCCGGAGGCGGCGGCGCGGATCGTGACGGCGGCTGGCCATATCGACGTTCTGGTGATCAATCTTGCCATCCGGGCACCGGCGACGCCGGCAGTCGAGGTTTCCGAGGAAGAGTGGCGGCAGCTTTTCGCGACCCTGGTCGATCCGCTACCGCGCCTGGTGGCGGCGGCAGCGCCGGCGATGATCAGCCGCCGCTCGGGCAAGATTCTGGTGATGGGTAGCGCCTCGGCCCTGCGCGGAATGAAGGAGCGCTCCTCCTACAGTGCGGCGCGGGGTGCGCAGCTGGCCTACGTGCAGGCGGTCGGGGTCGAACTGGCTGCGCACAACGTGCAGGTCAATGCAATTGCCCAGAATTTCGTCGAGAACCCGACTTATTTCCCGCCCGAAGTACAGGCGAACCCGCGCTTTCAGGAGCGGCTGGCGCGCGAGGTGCCGCTGGGCCGCCTGGTCTCGGCGCGCGAGGATGCGCTGTTTGCCGCCTATCTGTGCAGCAGCGCTGCCGATTGTTTCGTCGGCCAGGTCTTCCCGGTCTGCGGCGGCTGGGTGGGCCGCTGAGCGCGGCGCCGATGCCGTGCTTCTGATCAGGAACCCCTGATGCTTCCGATATCCGACCTGTTGCTGTTTGCCGGGGCCGCCTTGCTGATGGTGCTGACGCCGGGCCCGAACATGATCTATCTGATCTCCCGCTCCATCAGCCAGGGACGCAAGGCAGGCCTGATCTCGCTGTTCGGCGTCATCGCCGGCTTTCTGGTTCATATGCTGGCCGCGGCGATCGGCATCTCGGCCCTCTTTCTGGCCATTCCCCTGGCCTATGAGGTGCTCAAATGGGCGGGAGCGGCCTACCTGCTCTACCTGGCCTGGCAGGCAGTGAAGCCGGGCGCCCAATCGCCGTTCGAAGCCCGCAGCCTGGCCATCGACCCGCCGGCCCGGCTGTTCTTCATGGGCTTCCTGACCAATGTGCTGAACCCGAAGATCGCCGTTTTCTACCTGTCGATATTTCCCCAGTTCGTCTCGCCGGCGCATGGTTCGCTCTTCCTGCAGAGCATCACGCTGGGCTTCACGCAGATCGCCGTCAGCTTTACGGTCAACCTGGCAATCGTGGTCTCGGCCGGCAGCCTGGCCGCCTGGTTTGGGCGCAATCCGCGCTGGCTGGCGGTGCAGCGCTACATCATGGGTTGCGTGCTCGGCGGCCTGGCCATCCGGCTGGCCATGGAGCAGCGCCGGAGCGCTTGAGCCGGGTACCTCGCCGACACCGACTAGCGGCTTTCGGCCACCGCCGTTTCGGCAGTGCTCGCCTGCACCCGCACCATGCGCTGGAAGAACAGGCTGTTGGGCACCTGTAGCAGCGTCGCCTCCTTGTCTGCAGGCGTTTCCCTGAGCGTGGTGTAAATCAGCCGGATGTCGAGGACTTCGCCGCTGAGACCCGGCTTGTCGCCGTTTTCCAGGATTTCGATACGGTCGTGCAGGCGGAAGGGGCGCGTGGTGTACAGCAGCACGGCGCAGAAGATGTTGGAGAGCACGCTCCAGGCGGCGAAGAAGGCGACGGCGGCAACGGTGGCGAAGCTGGTGAAGGCCGTCCACAGCACCGTGCCGGAGACGCCGAAGCGGTCGAGGACGAGCAGCACGACCGCGCAGAAGAGAAAGATGCTGGTGAAGCGCCGGCCGCCGACGATGAGCTCGAGCGGCAGGCTTTGGTGCTTGACGATACGCGCGATGACACGGACGACGAGGGCGCGCAGGAGAACTGCGGCAAGGATGATGAGGACGATCTGCAGGCCGAGGGTGATGACCTCGAGCCAGGGGTGGGCCCAGTCGGGAAGGTAGTCTTTCATGGCGGCGGACACCGGGTTCCGGGATGTGAACGAGCGCCCCATGATACCGGCAATGCCGGGCCGGGGCGCCCGCCAGCCCTCCTAAGCCTTGCGGATCGTCGGCAGGAAGGCCGTCAGCAGGCCGATCAGCGGCAGGTAGGCGCAGACCTGGTACACCGTTTCGATGCTCGTCGCGTCGGCCAGCTGGCCGAGCAGCGCGGCGCCGATGCCGCCCATGCCGAAGGCGAAGCCGAAGAACAGGCCGGAGATGGCGCCGACCTTGCCGGGAACGAGCTCCTGGGCATAGACCAGGATGGCCGAGAAGGCCGAGGCAAGGATCATCCCGATGATCACCGAGAGAACGCCCGTCCACCACAAGCCGACGTGCGGCAGCAGCATGGTGAACGGTGCAACGCCGAGGATCGAGCCCCAGATCACCCGCTTGCGCCCGATGCGGTCGCCAACCGGGCCGCCGAGCACGGTACCGGCGGCCACCGAGAAGAGGAAGACGAACAGGTAGATCTGCGCGCTGGCCAGCGGCAAGCCGAACCTGTCCATCAGGTAGAAGGTGTAGTAGCTGCTCAGGCTGGTCATGTAGAAGAACTTGGAGAACATCAGCAGGCCGAGGATGACCAGCGACCAGCCGATCTGCCGGCGGCTCAGGCCGTTGCCGGCATGCGCCTGCATCCGCTTGCGGAAGGTGGCTACGTGATGGCTCGACCAGCGTCCGACAAAACTCAACACGACGACACCGAGCAGCGCGAACAGCGAGAACCAGGCGGCGCTGCCCTGCCCTCGCGGGACGATGATCAGCGCGGCGAGCAGGGGACCGATGGCCGCCCCGAGATTGCCGCCGATCTGGAACAGCGATTGCGCCAGACCGGGCTGGCGGCCGGCCGCCATGCGAGCGACCCGCGACGATTCCGGGTGAAAGACCGAGGAGCCCATACCGATCAGCATCGCCGCCAGCAGTACCGCGGCAAAGCTGCCGGCCTGTGACAGGGCGAGCAGGCCGAACAGCGTGAAGCCCATGCCGAGCGGCAGCGAGTAAGGCAGTGGCCGGCGGTCTGTGTACAGGCCGATCAATGGTTGCAGCAGGGATGCCGTGAGCTGGTAGGTCAGCGTGATCAGGCCGATCTGGGCGAAGCTCAGGTTGAGGCCGAGCTTCAGCATCGGGTAGATGGCGAGCAGCACCGACTGCATCATGTCGTTCAACAGATGGGCGAAGCTGATTGCGGCGATCACCGGGTAGGTGGTGGTGTTGAGCGCATCGGATGCGGGCGGGGGCACGAGATGGCCGTCGGCAGTGAGCGTCTTTTCCATGGGGGCTCTTCCTGATTTCGAGGCGTGCAGTCTAGAATGACCGATCCCAGCATGTCCGGACAAAAAATATCGTGAATTGGACAATCGCCGGCCCGACCATGCGTTGCGGCCATGACGACGAGCACCAGGCCCTGCCCCACCCGGTCACCGCCAAGGCGCGCAACTACCGGAGCGGTGAAACGCCTGTGCACAGCCATCTGCGGGCCCAGCTGATCTACGCCGGCAGCGGCGTCATGCGCGTCGAAACCGAAGCCGGCTGCTGGGTGGTGCCACCGGTGCGCGGCGTGTGGATTCCGGCCAACACGCCGCACAAGGTGATCATGCTCGGCCCGGTCGAGATGCGCACCCTGTACATCCGTCCGGATGCCGCGCCCGGCCTGCCCGATGCATGCTGCCTGCTGGAAGTCAGCCCGCTGCTGCGCGCCCTGATCCTGGCGCTGCTCGAAGAACCCGTAAACTACGAGCGAGCCGGTCGCGGCGGCCAGATCGCCGCCCTGGCGCTGGCCGAACTGCGTTTCCTGAAGATTCCGGCGCTGCACCTGCCGATGCCGGTCGAGCCGCGGCTGCAGCGGTTATGCCAGGAACTGATCGCCAATCCGGACAGCCGCCAGACGCTGGAAACCCTGGCCGGTCAGCAGGCCACCAGCAGCCGCACGCTGGCCCGCCAGTTCCTGCGCGAAACCGGCATGAGCTTTCGCCAGTGGCGGCAGCAGGCGCGTCTGGTCGAAGCCCTCGGCCATCTGGCCAACAACATGCCGGTGGCGCTGGTTGCCGGAAAGCTGGGTTATCGCAGCGCCAGCGCCTTTACCGCGATGTTCCGGCGGACGCTGGGCTGCGAGCCGCGCCGCTATTTCGCCGGCGAGCACACGGCGGACACCGGCAATGACGACGCAGCGCAGCGTGAAGCCGCCTGAAGCGGCCGGGGCGCGATGCGTGGCGGGCATCCGCCGCCAAACTGCGCAAACTGCAGCAGACACCACCCAACCGGATTGACCGACCATGTTCTTCGTCATCATCTTTCTTTGCCTGGCCGCCCTCGGCAGCCATTTCTTTCCGGAATGGTCCGGCGCCGCGATTCTCGGCGCATCCTTCGGCTGCGTCGTCGCCCTGCGGCTGTTGCTGCTGGGCGATCGCTCCGGCAAGGGCGCGGCGAAGAACACGCCATCCTGATCCCGTCCGCTGTGCAGCACCGCTGAAGCGCGGCACACGGACTGTCCCGCCGGCACCTGGGCGGACCGTAGCCACGTACAGGTGCGCAAAACGCACCATGCCGGTGCATCTTGTTGTCCCGTAGGCCCGTACAGGCCGGTTCCGGCCGTTGGAATGGAATCTGCTTGACAGCCCATGTCGCATCACGGGAGTACATCATGAGTCCCCGACTGACCGAGGAAACGCTGTTCTGGATCCGCCTGGCCGCCTTTGCCCGGCTGTCCGAGCAGGTTCTGTGCACCGGCGCCCATGTCGACGATGCCGAGGAATTGTTGTTCGGCTGGCGCCTGCCCGGCGATCTGCCGGCCCAGTATGCCTGCCTGGGTGGCGGCATTGCCTACACGAACAACGCCGCCTAGCCGTCTGTTCAGGTCATTTGCGTGCAAGCCGGCAGCCTTGCCGGCCGCCTACTTCGCCGCATCCGGCACGAACTTCAGCACATTGCCGTTGATGCAGTAGCGCTTGCCGGTGGGCGGCGGGCCGTCGTCGAAGACATGACCGAGATGGATGCCGGAACTGGCGCTGCGCACTTCGACCCGGCGCATGCCGTGGCTGTTGTCCTCATGCAGGGAGAGGGCGCCGGGTAGCGGATTGAAGAAGCTGGGCCAGCCGGTACCGCTGTCGAATTTCGCATCGCTGCGGAACAGCGGCGCGCCGCTGATCGGGTCGACGAAGGTACCGGGGCGTTTCTCATCGAGATGCGAGCCGGTGCCGGGACGCTCGGTTCCCTGTTCGAAGGCGATTTTCTGCTGCGCCGGGGTCAGCAGGTGGAAGCCCAGCCATTTCCAGAAACGCGGCGTTTCACCGTTGTAGCCGGTGTAGCGCGAGATTTCCCTGCCCTTTTCGAAAAGCACGATGGTCGGCGTCGCGAACAAGGCCTTCTCCAGCGTCCAGCCCGCAGGCGCTTCGCTGCTCATGGTGCGGACCACGGCGACCGGCGATTTCCAGTGATCCAGCACGTCGGCCTTGAATTTCTTGCAGTAGGCACAGTCTTCCGCTTCAAAAACGACCAGCTGGCGCTGGAAATCGAGTGACTTGCCGTCCAGGCGAGGAGCTTTCGCCGCCACCGGCTGACTGGCTGCCGACACGCCGGCCTGCGGATACCTGACGCCGGTGCCGCCAAGTCCGCAATAGCCGTTGGGGTTTTTCTCCAGGTAATCCTGGTGGTATTCCTCGGCCGTGAAATAGGCCTTCAGGGGCGCAATTTCCGTGGTGATGCTGCCACGCTTCTGCGCCGACAAGGCGCTCTGGTAGGCATCCCGCGTCTTGCGGGCAATCGCCGCCTGGGTGTCGTTGCTGGTGTAGATGGCGCTGCGGTAATTGGTCCCGACATCGTTGCCCTGGCGGTCACCCTGCGTCGGATCGTGGTTCTCCCAGAACTGGATCAGGACTTTCTCCAGATCGACCCGGGTGGTATCGAAACTGACCTTGACCACCTCGGCGTGATTGCGCTGCCTGGTCTTGCCCCATTGCAGCAGGCGTTCGTGGGCCAGCACGGCGTCGTAGGTTCCGGCAATTTCACCGTTGGCGTAGCCGCTTTCGACATCGAGCACACCGGGGATGGCGGCCATGCGTTTTTCGGCGCCCCAGAAACATCCCATGCCGAGGACGATGGATTCGACATTTGCCGACTGAAGGGCAGCCTTGCCCGGCTTGGCGGCCGCAACGTCATCGACGCAGCCGCTGATCAGAAAACTGGAAGAGAGCGCCAAGATAATTCCTTGAAATGTGCGACGGGAAAACATCACTGACCTTTCGATGGCTGGAGGAAGGCCCGGCCTGCCCGAAGTTGACGTTGCGAACCTGCCGGTGGTTCCCCTTGGTCGGCCGGAGGCGCAATTTCTTACAGCGAAGCTTATCGCCAAATTGTCGAAACACGACTGTCGCAAAGCCGACAAAGCACCGGCCAAACCGATTCACACCCCGTAACGACAAGGCTTCCAGGCCTGGCAAGCGGCTTGCTTCACCCCGCTCAGTCATTATTCGCCAACCTGAAAGGAAACCCTCATGGCCAGCATCGGCATCTTTTACGGCAGCAGTTCCGGCGTCACCAAGGCAGTCGCCGAGCGACTGGCCGAACTGCTCGACGTCGAGGACTTCAACGTCTTCAACATGGAAGAGGACTTTACCGATTTCGACGACATGTTCGCCTTCGACATCCTGCTCTTCGGCTGCTCCACCTGGGGCTCCGGCGAAGTGCAGAACGACTGGCGCGATCCGCTGCTCGATCTCGACAACGACAAGCCGTCGTTCGCCGGCAAGACCATCGCCCTGTTCGGCGCTGGCGACTTCAAGGCGCATGGCGAACAGTTCGTCAGTGCCCTGGGCATCCTGCACGACAAGTTCAAGGCCCGCGGCGCCACGCTGGTCGGCGGCTTCCCGACCGAAGGCTATACCTACAAGTATTCCTTCGCCGAACGCGACGGCAAGTTCGTCGGCCTGCCGTTCGACGAGGTCAACGAGGCCGACAAGACCGAAGAACGCCTGCAGCGCTGGGTTGCCATCCTGCAGGAAGAGCTGGCGCTGGCCGAGGCCTGACCGCCTTCAGCGCAATACTGCTGCGTAGCCCTCTTCCGCCAGCACCTGACGCACCGCCGGGCGCGTCAGCAGGCGGCGGTAGTGGGCGGCGCAGTTCTCCGGCAGCGGAATGCCGGTACGGTCGGCCCAGAATTCGACGTAGAACAGTGCCGCATCGGCGATGGTGAAGTGGTCGACGACATGATGCCGGCCGGCCAGCTGGCGATCGACGATGGCAAAGCCCTGCTCGACGATCTGCCGCCCCTGCGCCTTCACCGATTCGTGGTCGCAACTGCTCGGTGCGAAGCGCTCGGTGGTGAAGATGCGGGCAAAACCCTGGCCGTGCAGCGTGTTCACTGCATGGTTCATGACACTGAGCACCTGCACTTCGTCGGCCACACTCGCCGGCAGCAGCTTGCGTTTCGGATGGCTGCGCGCCAGCCACCAGGCGATTGCCGAGAATTCGTTGAGCGCCGTGCCATCGTCAAGAACGAGTGCCGGCACACTGCCCTTGGGATTGATGGCGAGGTATTCCTTCCGGTGCTGATCGCCGGCCAGCAGGTTGATTACCCAGGCTTCGAAGACCAGTCCGCATTCCTCGAGCAGGATGTGGATGCCGGTCGAGCACGAACCGGGCGTCATGTAGAACTTCATGGTCATGCCGCTTCCTCCTCCTCGAGCAGACCGGTAAATAGCCCCTGCTCGCGCAGCATGGCCTTGAAGGCCTTCATCACCGGGCGTGACAGCATGGTTTCGGCCAGCACGCGCTTCTCGTAGATGAGGTTCTTCATCGCCTCGCCGGGCGCCGCGCGGGCACTGGCGATCAGGCGATGGTACTCGCCGCCGAAGCGTTCGCCGTAGCGGTGCTTAACGGCGTCGTAGAGATGCGCCATGACGATCCTGTCGACACTGCCCATCTTGCATTTGCCATCGAGGATCTTGAGCATCACCGTGGTGATGCAGTCGATATCGCCGGGGGTCAGTGCATGCGTCTGTACCCAGCTGGCAACGTGTTCAGCGCTCATGCCTCGACCGTTGCCGCCTGCGCCGCGGCCAGCGCCTCGTAGCCGCCATCGACGCTGAAGACGCGGCTGTAGCGGAAATCGACGAACATCTGTGCGTAAGTCTTGCTGGCGTTACCGTGATAGCAATAGATCATCACCGGCGCGTCCTTCGCCAAACGACGCATCCACGGCAGCAGACGATCTTCGGAAAGATGCGCGGCAGCATCGAGATGACCGCGCTGATAGCTGGCCATGTCGCGGACATCGAAAACAGCAAGCCCCGCTTCATCGCGGATCATGGCAAGCGCCTCGGTTGCGGACAGGCAGCGAAAACCGGTGATTTCTGGAATGGACATGGCGGACAGAGCAGATAGTCGCAATGTAGCGGGCAACGCAAGAGCAATGCCAGGCGGGCGATCCGCGCCATTACGCGCTCCGGCAACGGATAGCGATGGCGGTGCCAGTCTGCTTGTCGCATATGCGACAGCTGCAGCCCAGGCTCATTTACGTTCGACAGGGACGCCGGCCGGTAAGGCATCCGGCCCGGGAAAGGGAAAGCAGCGCCGGGCAAAATTGGCGCCAACGAATGCTATGTTATAACATCACTCACCCTGCTTCCGCCTTTGGCGCATGTTCCAACACCTTGAATCTTTCCCTGCCGGTACGGCCATCCCCATCGATCGGGTGCTGGCTGCGGTGCCATTCGATGCGAACGGCCTGATCGCCGCCATCGCCCAGCAATTCGACAGCGGCGAGGTGCTGATGCTGGCCTGGATGAATCGCCAGGCATTGGAAGAAACGCTGACCAGCGGCCGCGCCTGCTACTGGTCGCGGTCCCGTCGGGCGCTCTGGCGAAAAGGGGAAACCTCGGGCTGCTTGCAGCATGTCCGGGAAATTCGTCTGGATTGTGACGGCGACGCCGTCCTGCTGCTGGTCGATCAACTTGGCGGCGCCTGCCATACGGGACGACGCAGTTGTTTCTACAACCGGATCGACAACAATCAACTGGTCGTCCTCAGCGATCCGCCACCCCACGGAGGAGATATCCATGAGCCATGATTCCGTCGACCGCCGCTTGCCGGTTACCGTTCTCTCCGGCTTTCTCGGTGCCGGCAAGACCACCCTGCTCAATCATGTCCTGAACAACCGCCAGGGCCTGAAGGTCGCCGTCATCGTCAACGACATGTCGGAAGTCAATATCGATGCCCGCCTGGTCGCCGAAGGCGGGGCCGAACTGTCGCGCGCCGATGAAAAGATGGTCGAGATGAGCAACGGCTGCATTTGCTGCACCCTGCGTGAAGACCTGCTGATCGAGATCGCCCGCCTGGCCGGCGAACGCCGCTTCGACTATCTGCTGATCGAATCGACGGGCATTTCAGAACCCCTGCCGGTGGCCGAGACCTTCACCTTCCGCGACGAGGACGGTAGCAGCCTGTCGGATATCGCCCGGCTTGACACCATGGTGACCGTCGTCGACGCCTTCAATTTCCTCAAGGATTACAGTTCGCTGGACTACATTGCCGACCGCGGCGAAAGCCTGGGCGAGGACGACCAACGCCCAGTGGTCAGCCTGCTGATCGAGCAGGTGGAATTCTGCGACGTCATCGTGCTGAACAAGACTGATCTGCTGCCGGCAGCGGATATCGGCAATCTGGAAGCGATCCTGCACACGCTGAATCCGCGTGCCCGGATCGTTCACGCGACCTTCGGCAAGGTGCCGCTGACGAGCATTCTCAATACCGGACTCTTCGATTTCGAGCAGGCCGCCGAGGCGCCTGGCTGGCTCCAGGAGTTGCGCGGCGAACATGTTCCGGAAACCGAGGAATACGGCATCGCCAGCTTCGTCTATCGCGCCCGCCGGCCTTTCCATCCGCGGCGCTTCCATCAGCTGATCGATGAGGAATGGCCGGGCGTCGTACGCTCCAAGGGCTATTTCTGGCTGGCTACTCGCCCGGAGCTGGTTGGCAGCTGGTCGCAAGCCGGGCCGGTCGTCCGTCACGAACTCGGCGGCATGTGGTGGGCTGCCGTACCGCAAGCCCGCTGGCCGCAGGATGAGGACAATCTGGCGACCATCCGCGAACGCTGGCAGGAACCTTATGGCGATGCGCAACAGGAACTGGTGCTGATCGGAATGGGTATGGACGAGGTGGATTTGCGCCGGCGACTGGACGCCTGCCTGCTGAGCGATGCCGAACTGGCCATGGGAAAGGAAGCGTGGCTGGATTTCGACGACCCGTTTCCGCGCTGGCTGATTGACGGGGAGGCAGCATGAAACCACTGAGCGAAGCCGAACTGCTGGCCGCGCCACAGGAAGACTACATGTCCGCCCGCCAGCGCGACTTTTTCCGCAATCGCCTTATTGCCGAGGAGCAGGCGTTGGTCGAAGCTGCGCACGAAACGACACGGCACTTGCAGGAAAATGAAGCGACACCGGACTGGACCGACCGCGCCAGCAGCGAAGAGGAACACACACTGGAACTGCGGGTACGCGACCGGGAACGCAAGCTGCTGAAAAAGATTCGCGAGGCCCTCCAGCGAATCGACGACGGCAACTACGGCTGGTGCGCTGAAACCGGCGAGCCGATCGGCCTCCCCCGTCTGCTCGCCCGTCCGACCGCAACGCTCTGCCTGGATGCCCAGGAGCGCCGGGAACAACGCAAACGCCAGTTTGGCGACTGAAAGCAATCATGACCCCATCCGAAATCGACCGCCGCATTCCGGTCACCCTGCTCACCGGCTTTCTCGGCGCCGGCAAGAC
>WBUO01000465.1 GCA_008933675.1 Dechloromonas sp. | reverse complement strand
GGCAACGCCTTGCTGGCGTGCCGCATCGGAAATCTGACCGGCCATTTGCGATACGGTCGTCGAAGACTGCGTAATCCCCTCCAGCCCGGCCACGCTGTCGCGCAGCTTGGCAATTCCGTTCTCTACTTCGTTCGCGGCCAGGTCCATGCTCGACACCGCCTGCGCGGTAACGCTCTGGATTTCGTTCACCGTCACGTTGATGTCGGCCGTCGAGGCCGTCGTCCGCTCGGCCAGCTTGCGAACCTCGTCGGCGACGACGGCAAAGCCGCGCCCCGCCTGCCCGGCGCGCGCCGCCTCGATGGCGGCATTCAGGGCCAGGAGATTGGTCTGGTTCGCTATATCGGCAATGACCCCGGTGATATCGCCGATCTTCGCAATCGACAAATTCAACTGGGCGATGGTCTGGTTCGAACGCGTCACCGCCTCGACGACGCGAGAGGTGGCCTCCATGCTCTCGCCGATGTTGGCATTGCTGGCCACCACCTGAGATTGCGAATCGCGGGCAGCAGAGGCCGTATCGGCGGCATTGGCCGCAACCTCCTGGACCGACTGGCTGAACTCCTCGGTAGCCGCGGCAACGCCTTCGACACTGGCCTGCTGCTGCTCCGACTGCGCCGAGACGTTGCGCATCTGCACTTCAAGCTGGTGACTGCGCTGCTCGATCGCCCGCGAGGCCATGCTGATCTCGTCCAGTATCGCCCTGAGGGTTCCCTGCATGGTGGCCAGGTTGCACATCAGCCGTCCCGCTTCATCCCGTCCCGAAATATCGATTTCCTCGGTGAGCTTGCCTTCAGCAATGCTCTCAAAATATGAAATGGCCCTGCGCAATGGATTGACGATGGCCGATACCAGCAGCCCACCGCCGATCAAGGCAATCGCGGCCGCAAGAACGAGCAACCCGATGCTGAGATTGCGCACCGATTCGTAATGTACCTTCGCCTCGCCATGACGCGCCTCGGCATCGCTGGCCAATTGCTGTACCAACGCGTCTCCCTCACGCTTGAGGTCGGCATAGAGCGGATTGATCTTGAGCAACAGAACGGAATTGGCTTCGGAGTACTTTCCCTCCTTCAGCAAACCGCGCGCGACACTGACGCCCTCGCTCGAGAAACGTTCGCGCGCTTTACCGAAGCTCTCGAGCAGCGCCTTGTCACGTTCGCTCAACGGAAGCTTTTTCAGCGCATCCAGTTCCGCATTGATCGCCTCTCGATTCTTCAGGGTATTCTCAATATGCAGGTCGAGCGGGTGATCGTGCAATTTGGAATTCGGATTGGCCGTGTCGTGCTGCAAACCCAACATGATCTGCGAGCGGTTATCGGCCAGCAGATAAAGCATCTTGTTGATGCTGTTCGACGGCAACAGATTCTCTCGATAGACCACATTCAAGTCATTATTCGATATGGCCAGACTGCGCAGACCGACAAAGCCCACGATGCCCATCAACACGAGCAGAACCCCCAGAGCCGCCCACAAGCGCTGACCGATCGCCAGGCTGCGCCGGCCCGTTGCCGGCAGCTTTCCCGACACACCGGTCTTGCTGTAAAGCGCCTCGGCAGCGGCTTTTTTCTCGGCCGACAACGGCGTGCGAACCGACATGTAGCCGGTGGTCTGGCCGTTTTTCTTGAGTGGCACGACGAAAGCCTCCACCCAATAGAAATCGCCATTTTTACAACGGTTCTTGACCGCCCCACGCCACGGCAACCCTGATTTCACCGTCCGCCACAGATCCTCGAAAGCTGCCTGCGGCATGTCCGGATGGCGGACGACGTTGTGGCTGCTGCCGATCAGCTCGCTGCGCGTAAAACCGCTGATCTCGACGAAACCATCGTTGACATGCGTGATGACGCCTTTCAAATCCGTTCTGGAAACCAGATATTGGTTGGGAGGAAAGGGGATTTCCCGCTGAGTCACAGGCTGATTATTTTTCATCGCTCTCTCACAAAAGCAGGATCACAAAAATTCAAAAAATGATTCTACTAACCGAACCCGAATGTAAGCAACGCCTGCCTACAAATCTTTAAAAATCGACCAATTCAAACATCCATCCTGCCGTATGAGCGAGGGCTCCCCGCAGCAATGAGCGCTTGAAAATAAAAGAGGCCGCAATGGCGGCCTCTTTTTCTTGCGAGCAACCTGTAAGCGCTCAGGCCAGCATGTCGGCCCAGATATTCTGAGCCCAACCCAGCGCGACCTTGCCTTCCAGCTCGTTACGCGCCGCCGACACGCCGCCGGCCCCCTTGACTGGCTGCACGGTCTTGGTTGCGGCATCGTACTGGTGGACGGACGAAACGTGGATGACGTTCTTGCTATCGACGAAGCTGTAGCAGGTATTCATCACCACCGGTTCCGGGTTGGGTTCCTGGCCGGACAGCATGTTGAGGATCGCGGCGGCGGCCAGTTTGCCGTGCTGGTTGGCCATGTGGCCGGACTTGGGCATGGTCGGTGCCGGGAAGATGGCGTCGCCAAGCACATGGATCCCTGGCGTGCTGGTCGATTCCATGGACAGCCAGTTGATATCCACCC
>WBUO01000080.1 GCA_008933675.1 Dechloromonas sp. | reverse complement strand
TTATCCGACCTTGCATGACATCCTGGCCGGCTGGCTGGCTGCCGACGATGTGCGCTACCTGGCGGTTACCGACAACCAGGGGCAGATCCTGGCGGCCGTCGGGCGCGACGAAAAGCAGCCCCTGCCGGCGCCGACCTCGCTGGCCGACGGCGGGGAGATCATCCACGTCAAGTTCCCGGTCGGATACATGGGGGTGCCGTATGGCCATGTCCAGTACGGCTTGTCCTCGCAGTTCCTGACCGATGCGCAGGCGGCGCTCTTCGAGCAGAGCACGGTCATCGCCCTGATCGAACTGACGCTGACCTTCCTGTTGCTGCTGATCACCGGTTACTGGCTGACCCGCGATTTCTCGGCCCTGGCCGATGCCAGCGAGCGTATCGGCCAGGGTGACTTCGGCGTGCGCATCACCCTGCATGGCGACGACGAGGTGACGGCCGTCGGCCGCAGCTTCAACGCCATGGCCGAGGGCGTCCAGCAACGCATCCGCGAACTTGCCGACAGCGAGCAGCGCTTCCGCGCCATCGCCGACTACACCTATGCCTGGGAAAACTGGTTCGGGCCGGATGGGCGTCTGCGCTGGGTGAATCCGGCGATCGAGCGAATGACCGGCTACACCGTTGCCGACGGCATGGCGATGAACGATTTTCCGCTGCCCTTGGTCCATGTTTCCGATCGCGAACTGGTGCGCCGCCATCAGCAGCAGGCGCTCGAGGGGCGTACCGGGCAGGATCTCGAATTCCGCATCGTCACCCGCGAGGGCCGGGTGCTGTGGGTGGCCATGGCCTGGCAGCCGATTCGCGGTGCCGACGGGAACAGCCTCGGTTACCGGGCCAGCATCCGCGACATCACGCTGCAGCACCGGGCGACCGAGGAGCTGGTCTTTGCCGCCGCCCACGATGCGCTGACCGGCTTGCACAACCGGCGGGCCTTCGAGGAGGAGCTGCGCCGCGAGCTCGAGGGGCGCCAGCTGGATGACGGTTCGCTGATCATCTTCTACATCGACCTCGACCAGTTCAAGCTGATCAACGACACCTGCGGCCATTCCGCCGGCGACGCCTTCCTGCAGCATCTGGCGCGCGTCATGGAGGTGCGCTTCTCCTACGGCTTCCTGGCCCGTCTCGGCGGCGACGAGTTCGGCATGATCCTCAGCGGTGTCAGCCTCGACGAGGCCGAGCGGCGGGCGCAGCACATCATCGACGACATCCGTACCCTGCCTTTCGTCTGGGATGGCCGCTCCTTCCGCATCGGCGCCAGCATCGGCATCGCCGTTGCCTCGCCGGAGATGGCCGGCGACGCCGAGCTGCTGATCGCCGCCGATACCGCCTGCTACGCGGCCAAGGAGCGCGGCCGCAACCGGTATCAGGTGTTCATTCCGGACGATCAGTATTTCCGTGAGCGCAAGGCCGATTTCCTGTCGCTGTCGCAGATTTCCGACGCCCTGACGCGCAACCGGCTGCTGCTCTACGCCCAGCGCATCGTGCCCCTGCACGACGGCCTGGAACCCTATGCCGAAGTGCTGATCCGCATGCAGGCGGAAGATGGCAGCATCATCCCGCCCGGGCGCTTCATTCCGGCTGCCGAGCGCTACGGCATGATGCCGTTGATCGACCGCTGGGTGATCGATGCCACCTGCGCGCAGATCGCCGCCTGGCAGAGCGAGGGCCACGAGGTGCCACGCCTGCACGTCAATCTCTCCGGGCTGACGCTGGCCGACCCCAGCCTCGAGGAGTACATCGAGTTCGTCTTCCGCGAGCACGGCATCGCCCCGCAGCGGGTCGGCTTCGAGATCACCGAGAGTTGCGCCATCGCCCAGCTCGACATGGCGCTCGCCTTCATCGAGTTCTGCCGCCAGGTCGGTTGCGAACTGGCGCTCGACGATTTCGGCAGCGGTCTGTCCAGTTTCGGCTACCTGAAGCGCTTCAAGGTGCACTCCCTGAAGATCGACGGCATGTTCGTCCGCAATGCCGATCAGGATGCCGATGACCGGGCCGTCATCGAATCCATCGTCCGTCTGGCGCATCACAAGAAGTTGCATACGGTCGCCGAGTTCGTCGGCAGCCAGGCCGTGCTCGATACCGTGCGTGCCCTCGGCGCCGATTACGGTCAGGGCTTCCACCTGCACCAGCCGGCGCCCCTGGTGCAGCTGGTGGGCAAGGCGGCAGACGGACCGGCTGTCATCGCCATGTAACGGAAGCGTCATCGACCTTACATCGGTGCCCCGTATCGTGGCGCCATGCCCAAGGTCAGATCACTCTTCCTGTCCGACATCCACCTTGGCACCCGGGCGTGCCAGGCGGATCATCTTCTCGATTTCCTGCGCGAACACCCGGCCGAACAGACTTTCCTGATCGGCGACATCGTCGATTTCTGGGCGATGAGCCGCGGCATCCACTGGTCGCCGGCGCAGAACACCGTGGTCCAGAAACTGCTGCGCCGGGCCCGCCACGGCGAGCGTGTCATCTTCATTCCCGGCAATCACGACGAGGCGTTGCGCGACTACTGCGGCGCCGTTTTCGGCGACATCGAGGTGGCCGACGAATGGGTGCACGAAACCGCCGACGGTCGCCGCCTGCTGCTCATCCACGGTGACCAGTTCGACCAGGTGACGCGTCATCACCGCTGGGTCGCCGTGCTTGGCGACAAGGCCTACGACCTGCTGGTGCGCATCAACACCACGATCTCCTGGCTGCGCCGCAAGCTCGGCATCGCCGGTTACTGGTCGCTGGCCGGCTACGCCAAGCGCAAGGTCAAGACGGCTCTCAACTTCATCTTCGACTTCGAGGACTCGGCCGTCCGCCATGCCCGCGAGCGCGGTCTCGACGGTGTCGTCTGCGGCCACATCCACTGGGCCACGATCCGCGAGATCGATGGCCTGAGCTACATCAACTGCGGCGATTGGGTCGATTCCTGCACGGCCATCGTCGAACATTTCGACGGCCGTCTCGAACTGATCGCCTGGGACGTGCGCCGGCTGCTGCCGTCCGTCGATGCCCCGATCGCCGAAACGGCGGAGGTCTGAATGCGTGTTTTGATGGTGTCCGATGTGTACTTTCCCCGGGTCAACGGGGTATCCACCTCGATCGAGACTTTTCGGCGAACCCTGGCCGACTGCGGCGTCGAGGTCCGTCTCGTCGTGCCGCGCTATGCCGGGGAGCCGGATGAGCCGGGTGTCGTGCGCGTTGCCGGCCGGCCGCTGCCGGGCGATCCCGAGGATCGGCTGGTCGGCTGGCGGGCCATGCATCGCGCCGTTGCCGAAGCGGCGCGGGATTGCGACCTGATCCACATCCAGACCCCCTTCGTCGCCCACTACGCCGGGCTGAGCGCCGCCCGCCGCCAGGCGCTGCCGGTGGTCGCCACCTATCACACCCTGTTCGAGGAATATCTGCAGCACTACGCGCCCTTCCTGCCAGCTGCCTGGCTGCAGCGTCAGGCGCGCGCCTTCTCGCGCCGCCAGTGCAATGCGCTCGATGCCGTCATCGTGCCATCGACGGCGATGCGCGCCCGGCTTGCCGACTACGGGGTGACGGCGCCGCTGCACGTGCTGCCGACCGGTATCCCGCTCAGCCGCTTCGCGGCCGGCGAGGGCAGCGCCTTCCGCTATCGTCACGGCATTCCGGCTCGCCGACCGGTCGCCCTCTTCGTCGGTCGTGTCGCCCACGAGAAGAACATCGGTTTCCTGCTCGAGGCCATGCTGCACGCCCGCCGCCTGTGCCCCGAGGTGTTGCTCGTCGTTGCCGGCGAAGGGCCGGCGATGCCGGCGCTGAAGGAACAGGTGGGGCGGCTCGGCCTGCACAGCGCGGTGCATTTCATCGGCTATCTCGACCGTAGCCGCGAACTGCCCGACTGCTATGCGGCGGCAGACGTCTTCGTCTTCGCGTCGCGCACCGAAACGCAGGGCCTGGTGCTGCTCGAGGCGATGGCGGCCGGCCTGCCGGTGATCGCCCTTGCCGAAATGGGGACTGTCGATATCCTGGCCCCCGGGCGCGGCGCCATTGCTGCGCCCGGTGACAGCAAGGCCTTCGGCGAGGTGCTGGGCGAGTTCCTGAACAGTCCGTCGGCCTGGCGGCGCCTGCGCGACGAAGCGCCGCACTATGCCGCCGAATGGTCGGACAGCGCGATGGCGGCCCGTCTGGCGGCCCTCTACGGCAGCCTGGGCCAGCGCCGGCAGCCGGCGCTGACGGCGGTGGCCAGCCTCTGAAGGCTCACACTTCCTCGACTTCGGGAACCATCTGGTTGACGCGGCGCAGGCGCTCGGCCAGCACGCGCATGACCTGGCTGGCGAAGAAGGGGGTCTGCTGGACCAGGAACTGGAAGCGCCGCTCGTCGATGGCGACGAATTCGCAATCCTCGACGGCCAGCACGGTAGCCGAGCGCGGCCCCGGCGAGACGATGCCCATCTCGCCGACGATGCTGCCGTGCTGCAGGATTTCGACCGTCCGGTTGGCGACGATGACCTCGGCGCGGCCGGTGGCCAGTACATACATCATGTGGCCTTCGTCGCCGGCGCGGAACAGCGTCTCGCCGGCGGGAACGCGGACGATGGTCGGGTTGTGGCTGAACAGTTCGAAGAAAACCATGATTTGCGGACTCCGGTTGCTGGATGAGCCGTTTTTAGCACGTGCCCGGTGCCGTCCGGATGACCGGAAAGTGACAATCGGCAGCCGTTTGATCTGGCGCAAAAGCCCATCGACCGGGGTGGCCGGGGGCTGTCATGAAAGCTTAGCGAAGCTCCTTTACGGTGAGCGCTTTCACGGAGATGCCATGCACGATCCTCGTCCTCACGGAAGCGGCCTCGATCCGGCCAACGAATCCCCCTTCAAGGGCAAGACCGGCCTGCAGCGGGTCTGGAATGCCCTGCATTACTCGCTGGCCGGCCTGCGGGCTGCCTACCGCTACGAGGATGCCTTTCGCCAGGAAACCTGGCTGGCCGTCGTCCTGATCCCGCTGGCGCTGATGCTGCCGGTCGGCTGGCTGGCCAAGGGGCTGCTGATTGCCAGCGTGCTGCTGGTGCTGATTGTCGAGCTGCTCAATTCGGCGGTCGAGGCCGTCGTCGACCGGGTCAGCCTGGAAAACCACCGGCTGGCCAAGCGGGCCAAGGATATCGGCAGCGCCGCGGTGCTCGTCACCTTGCTGCTCGTGCTGGTCGTCTGGTCCTGTGTCCTGATGGAGGTGTTGTGATGCGTCTGGAAATCGCGATGGTCAGCGAAACCTTCCCGCCCGAGGTGAACGGTGTGGCGATGACGGTCGGGCGGCTGGTCGACGGCTTGCGCGAGCGCGGCCACCGGGTCGAGGTGATCCGGCCCCGGCAGACCCACGATGATCGTGGGCGGCCCGACGAGCTGGCACTGCCCGGCCTGCCGCTGCCCGGCTATTACGGCTTGCGCTTCGGTTTGCCGGCTACCGGCCGCCTGCTGCGCCAGTGGCGCTGGCACCGGCCGGACATCGTGCATGTGGTGACCGAGGGGCCGCTCGGCTGGTCGGCGGTGAGCGCCGCCCGGCGCCTGGGGATTCCGGTGACCTCGGGCTTTCACACCAATTTCGACCGCTACAGCGCCTATTACGGGGTCGGCTGGCTGCGGCCGATCGTCGCTGCCTATCTGCGCAGCCTGCACCGGCGCACCCTGCTGACCATGGTGCCGACCACGGCGCTGGCCGCCGATCTGGCTGGCGGTGGCATCGATGGCGTGCGAGTGGTCGGCCGCGGTGTCGATACCGCGTTGTACGACCCGCGCCGCCGTTCGCCGGAATTGCGCGCCAGCTGGGGTGTCGCGGCGGGGGCGCCGGCCTGCCTGTACGTCGGTCGCCTGGCCCCGGAGAAGAATCTGGATCTGGTGCTCGCCAGCTTTGCCGCGATCCGCCGGCAGCACCCCGGGGCGCGCCTGATCTGGGTCGGCGACGGCCCGGCGGCGGCCCGTCTGGCCGGCGAGCATCCTGACCATCATTTTGCCGGCATGCGTACCGGCGTCGATCTGGCAACACACTACGCGAGCGCCGACATCTTTCTCTTCCCCAGCCTGACCGAGACTTACGGCAATGTCGTCGCCGAGGCGATGGCCAGTGGCCTGCCGGTCGCCGCCTACCGCTGCGCGGCGGCTGCCGAGCTGATCGTCCATCGGCAGAACGGCGTCGTCGCCACCCCCGGCGACGAGGCTGCCTACATCGCTGCCGCCGGCTGGCTGCTCGAGGATCGCGCGCGTCTGGCGCAAGTCGCGCTGAATGCCCGGGCCAGCATGCTGCCGCGCAGCTGGGGCGGCATCGTCGATGGGTTCATCGGTGTCGTGCGCGAGGCGATGACGCTCAATTGCCGCTCGTCCATCGCGTCAGCGCCGCTGCCAGTTCATCACGGCTGACCGGCTTGGCGAGGTAGTCGTCCATGCCGGCGGCCAGGCACTGTTCGCGGTCGCCCTGCATGGCATTGGCCGTCATCGCGATCACCGGCATGCCGGCCGCCCGTGCCCCGGCTTCGCCGGCGCGCAGCCGGCGGGTGGCCTCGAAGCCGTCCATGACCGGCATCTGGCAATCCATCAGGATCACGTCGAAGTCTTCCGCGCTCAGCCGTGCCAGGGCTTCGGCACCATTGACGACGCTGGTACACCGGCAGTGCAGCTTGCCGAGCATGGCTTCGGCAACCTTGCGGTTGATTGCGTTGTCTTCGACGAGCAGGATGCGCAGGTCGGCGGGCGTCCGTGTCGCGGCGAGCGGTGGCGGTGGCAACGGCTTGTGGGCGATGGCGAAGGGGAGTTCGACGTGGAAGGCGCTGCCGGCGCCCGGTTGCGATTCGACGCTGATGTCGCCGCCCATCAGGCCGATCAGGCGCTTGCAGATGGAGAGGCCGAGGCCGGTGCCGCCGAAGCGCCGGGTCGTCGAGGCGTCGCCCTGAACGAAGGGGGAGAACAGCTGTGCCAGGGTTTCCGGCGCCATGCCGATGCCAGTATCGCGCACCGTGATGGCGAGCCAGACATGGTCGCCATGATCTACCGCGCGCAGCGCTTCCACGGTCAGCGTGATGCCGCCGCTCTCGGTGAACTTGAGGGCGTTGCCGAGCAGGTTGATCAGGATCTGGCGCAGGCGGCCGGGGTCACCGATCAGGCTGGCCGGCAGCTCTGGATCGCCGATGTAGTCGAGGCGCAGGCCGCGCAACGCGGCCTGCGGTTTGAACAGGGTGATCGCTTCGCCGAGCACGCTGGCGGGGGCGAAGGGAATGCTCTCGAGCGCCAGCTTGCCGGCTTCGACCTTGGAAAAATCCAGGATGTCGTTGATCAGGCCGAGCAGGCCGTCGGCACTGTGCCGGATGGTTTCCGCGTAGTCCCGCTGCTCGGCGCTGAGCGTGCTGCCGAGCAGCAGGTCGGTCATGCCGATGACGCCGTTCATCGGCGTCCGGATCTCGTGACTCATGTTGGCCAGGAAGCTGCTCTTGGCGATGTTGGCGGCTTCGGCGGCGCGGCGGGCCGTCTCCAGCTGGTCGTGGGCGTGCATGCGTTCGAGGAAGGCGCCGGCCCAGCGTGCCAGCATGCGCACGAATTCGAGGTCGGAAGGGTCGAAATCGTGCGCGCGGCCGGTCGTCGAGGAGAAGCTGAGGGTGCCGTAGGGCTCGCCGTCGACGAGGATGGGGACACCGAGATAGGCGGCGAGCCGGAATTCGGTGAAGCAGGGATGGCTGCCCCAGCCGTTGTGCTCGGCATTGGCGATGGCGAGGATGTCGCCCGAGTCGAGGGTGGCGCTGCAATAAGTGTCGCCGAGCGGGAAGGCCTGGGCGTCGCTTAGGCTGCCGTCCGGTGAAACCTGGACTTCGATCCGGTAGCGGTCGGCGTTGCGGTCGATGAAGCTGACGATGCCGTAGGGCAGGCTGAGATGTTCGACGGCGACGCGCAGCGCGGCCCGCAGCGTCTCGCGTGGTTCCAGGCCGGTGAGGGCGACGATGTCGTTGAGGCGGCGCAGTGCTGCCAGTTGCCGTTGCAGGCGGATGGCCTGCAGCCGCTGCTCGGAGATGTCGAGCTTGACCGCGACATAGTGGGTGATGCGCTCGCCGGCATCGCGGATCGGCGCGATGACGGCACGTTCGTGGAAGATCGTCCCGTCCTTGCGCCGGTTGGTGAACTCGCCTTCCCAGATGCCGCCGGCGGTCAGCGTATCCCACATCGCCTGGTAGGTGCCGGCCGGGGTCTGTCCGGACTGTAGCAGGCGGGGGTTCTGGCCGAGCACTTCGGTGAGCTGATAGCCGGTGATCTGCAGGAAATGCGGATTGACGTATTCGATGGCCGGTTGCAGGTCGGTGATGACGATGCTCGTCGGGCTCTGTTCGACGGCCTGCGACAGGCGGCGGATCAGGCTGTCGCGCCGGCGTTCTGCGGAGATGTCCTCGAACACCCCGACGAAATTGGCAATCTTTCCGTAGCGGTCGCGGACGGCCGAGATGGTCAGCCATTCCTCCATCAGGCTGCCATCCTTGCGCCGGTTGACGATCTCGCCGCGCCACAGGTCATGCGTCTTTATCTCCGACCACATTGCCGCGTAGAAAGCGTTGTCGTGCTGGCCCGAGGCGAAGACGCGGGGATTCGCGCCGAGCAGTTCGCCGCCGGTGAAGCCGGTGATCGCCTCAAGTCGTGGATTGACGGCGACGATGTTGCCGTCGGCATCGGTGATGAGGACGCCGTTGGTGCTGTGCAGGAACACCTGGGCGGCCAGCCGTCGTTCTTCCTGGGCCTGTTCCTCGCGGCGCAGGCTGCGCTGCATGCGGACGACCATGAAGGAGCCGAGCATGACGAGGGCGAGCAGGGCCAGGCCGACCGTCAGCAGCGTCCGCTGCGTTTCCGTCTGCCAGGCGGCGAGCGCGCGCTGGCGGTCGACATGGACGACGACGAAGACCGGATAGCTGCGCGAGGCGCGGTAGGCGGTCAGCACGGGGGAGGGCCGCCCGTCGTCGTCGGCGAAGCTGCCGATTTCGCTGGCCAGCATCTGTTGCCGGCGCTTTTCGTCGAGCCGGCGTCCGCCGGGCATGTCATCGGCCGAGGCGAGCAGCAGCGTGCCGTCGTAGGCGAGCAGCTCGACCCGGGTCAGCCGGACATCGATGTGGCGGGCGAAGTGATTGAGGAAATAATCCGGATTGAGGGCGGCCAGCAGCTTGAAGCGGCGCTTGCCGCTGCTTTCCTCGCGGACCAGCGGCAGGAAGGTGACATCGGCGGCGGCGGCCGGCTGTTGCGCGCTGGTCGGGCGCCCGTCGGCAAAATCGCGGCCGACCCAGGGCGGCCCAAGACGCAGGAAGGCGGCCGGCCCCAGACCTTCCGGCTGCGGCTGGAAGGCATCGGTGGCGATCTGCCGGCCGAGGTTGGCGGCGGTCGAGCTGGCCTGGATCACCCCATCTTCATCGGCGATCGACAGCGAGCGGAGGAAGAGCAGGCGGCGGACGATGCCCTGCAGTTGTCCGCCGGGGCGTTCGGGGCGGGCGCCGGCATCGGCCAGCTCGATGCTGTCGGGCAGCCCCTGCAGCGTCAGGTTGGCCAGGTTCAGCGTCTGCGTCAGCTGATCCTCGAAGACGCGTGCCTGGGCTTCCGCCTCGGCAAGATGCTTGGCCAGCGTCGCCTGGCGCAGGCTGAAGACATTGACCAGCGTGCCGGCAATGACGGACAGCACGAGCAGCGCCTGCAGGCCGATGAGCAGCCAGGTCAGGCGCCGGGACGGGGTTCCCGGGCGGTGCATCGGTTCAGTCCAGAACGACGATCGGCGTCAGGCTGTGGCGTTCCGCCGCGGCCTTCAGCTGGCCGTTGCGCTTGGCGGCGGCGACGAATTGTTCGACCCGGGCATGCCAGCGATCGTCGCCCGGACGCAGGGCGTAGGCATAGGGCGTGATGTGGTAGGTGCTGTCCGGCTTGATCAGGCGTGCCCAGTCGGTGGTGCGCAGCATGCGCTGGCTGAACGGGTAGTCGGTCATGAAGACGTCGGCCCGGCCGGACTCAACCTCTTGCTCGCGGGCGTGGGGCGTGTCGAGAATCTTCAGCGTGGCGCTCTTCAGCTTGTCGCGCATGACCGTCTCATGCAGCGTGCCGCGGGCGACGGCGACCAGCGTGCCGGCTTTGTCGATGTCGCTCCATTGCCTGATCCGCCGGTTGCCCTGGCTGGTGATGGCGTAGATGTCGCTGGCCAGGTGCGGACGGGTGAAGCGTAGCCGGGTCTGGCGGGCCGGCGTGATGCCGATGGCGAACATGGCGATGTCGCAGCGCTCGTTGCCGATATCGTCGATCAGGCTGGCGAAGGAGCTGTCGACGAATTCGACCGCCACATCGAGATCGCGGGCGAGGGCGCGGGCCATGTCGATGTCGATCCCGGAGAGCTGCTGGGTCTTCGGGTCGCGATAGCTGATGCCGAAATAATCCGGCCAGATGCAGACGCGTACCGTCCGGCTGGCCGCGATGCGTTCGAGAACACCGCCCTGGGCTGCGGCAGGCAGGCTCAGGGCGAGCAGGGAAAGCGTCAGGAACAGGCGGCGCAACATGAAAATGTTATTACTTTCGTAATAGCTGCAAAACTCGCAGTGTAACAAAAGCGCAAGACTATTTCATGGCGGGCGCATCCCGTCGGCTATCCGGGCGACGGGATGCGCTTCAGGGGCGCTGGATCAGTTCGATCTTGTAGCCGTCCGGGTCCTCGACGAAGGCGATGATCGTCTTGCCGTGCTTCATCGGCCCGGCTTCGCGGATCACCTTGCCGCCGCGTTCGCGGATCATGTCGCAGGCGGCAGAAGCGTCGGGCACGGCCAGGGCGACGTGGCCGTAGGCATTGCCCAGGTCGTAGCTGGCGGTATCCCAGTTGTGGGTCAGTTCGAGGACAGCTTCCTGTTCTTCCGGGCCGTAGCCGACGAAGGCCAGCGTGAAGCGTCCTTCCGGATAGTCCTGGCGGCGCAGCAACTGCATGCCGAGTACCTGGGTGTAGAAATCGATCGAGCGATCAAGATCGCCGACGCGGATCATGGTGTGGAGAATGCGCATGCTGTCGCCTGTTCTGGAGAAGTGGTTGATCGGAAATGCGCAGGCCGCTCACTGCCGCGCTCTGGCCGGAGCCGCCGGGCGCCGGCCATTGGCGGCGCCGGCGACCGGCGATACGCCCAGCCGTCGGGACAGCCACTGCCATGCCCAGCTGCCGGAATCGGCCCGGCCGTCTAGGATGAAATCGAGTTCATTGGCGTTCTGCAACGTCAGCTTCAGCTTGTTGAGCACCGTCAGCGAACTGGCGAACAGCAGGTGATCGCCGGCTGCCAGCGGAAAGTCGGAATCGGGCAGCAGGTGCAGGTGATCGCCGCGCTCGACGAGCAGGGCGATGGCCGGCAGGGACTGGCTGCGTTCGTTGGCGTCGCGCAGGATCTCGCCAAGTGCGAAGGCCCCGCGATACATCAGCTCCTGGCGGGCCGCCGGTGCTTCCGAGGCGTTCAGGCGGATGCTCCAGACGGTTGGCGTGCGTCCGTCGCCGAGATTCTGCAGGCGCTCTACCAGCGCGTGACACCAGCTCTCCGGCTGCTCGTGCAGCAGTTTGAGAAAGCGGGCGAGCAGTGGCGTGGTCAGGATGGCGATGCTTTCCTGGGCGACGATATGGCTGGGCACCATGCGGAAACTGGCGGCAAAGGCATCGTACAGCGCATTGTTGGCTGCCTGGTTCTGGCGCAGGACGATGAACAGTCCGGGCTTCAGTTCCTTGGCAGTGACCGCTATCGACAGGTTGTTCACGTCGTTGTCGGTGCCGGCGATGATGCCCAGTGCCGTGTCGATGCCGGCCTGGCGCAGCGTCGGAGCCGCCGTGCCGTCGCCGACGATGCTGCGGTCGGCGTCGGCCTGTCCGGGGTCGATGACGCTCAGCGTGATGCCGGTCGGTTGCAGATGTTCGGCGACGGCACGGCCGAAGCGGCCGTAGCCGCAAAGAATCCAGTGGCCGCGTGGCGGCCGGTGGGGGAGGGGAATGGCAGTGTCGGGCAGGCTGGTCAGCAGTTCGACCAGACGGAAGCGTTCCGGTGCGGCGATGGCCTCGGCCAGATGCTCGGCGAAACGCGTGAAGGGGTTGATGATGTGGTCGGTGCCGAAGGAGGCCATGTTGGCGGCGACCGACGGACTGCGGGCGCGGGCGATGACCGGAATCTTCGGGTTGAGCAGGCGGACGGCAATGGCAATGCCGAGGTTGGCCTGTTCGTCGTTGGTGACGGCCAGCACGCCGCGGCATCTGGGGTGCTTCAGGCCGGCCAGCAGCAGGTTGTCGGGGATCTGGGCATCGGCGGCAAGGGCCGGCGTGTCGGTCTTGAAATCCTGCAGGTCGAGTTCCTGGACGCGCAGCTCATCCTTTTCCAGAACGACGAAGGCTTGCCCGAGGCGGTCGAAATTGTGGGCGATCAGGCTTCCGGTCTCGCCGCAGCCGCAGATCAGGTAGAACGGTTCCTTGAGGCGGCGGACGCGCTGGCGGAAGCGGTTGCCGGTCAGGGTGTTCTGGAAGCCCTTGTCCTGCAGCAGGGCGATCAGCGTGATCACGGCATAGGACCAGCCGACGACGGTCAGGTAGATGCAGAGGGTCACCCACATGCGCTGGGCGTCGGAAAAGGCGCCGGGGATTTCCCCGAAACCGATGGTGGTGGCCGTGTAGCTGATGAAATAGAAGGCGTGGAAGAAGCTGAGCGGCGGCGCCGGGTTGCCGGCGGCATCGATGCCGGGGACCAGGGTCAGGCCGAATACCGAGATGGCGTAGAGGGCGATCAGCGCGATGATCGGCGCCCGCATGCGGCGCAGGACGATGAAGACGGCGCTGTTGACCATGAACGTTGCCGTGTATGACGCCTAGCGGCGCAGCATCACGGTTTCGACGATGAGGATGATGACCGAGACGATATTGGCGAACAGCGCCCCGCCCGACAGCGAGACGACGCTGGCGGTGACCGAGGGCGTCATGCCTTCGCCGGTGACGTGGACAGCGATCGCCCAGGTGATGGCGGCGGCGATCAGCTGCAGGTCGGCGACCAGGCTGGTGGCCAGGTGGATGGCGCCGATCTGCGTACGGTCGCCGAACTTGAGGACGGTGGCGATCAGGCTGACGACCAGGGCGGCCGCCAGTTCATAGACGTGATGCAGTTCCGGACGGTCGATGTCGCCGATGAAAAAGCCGAAGTTCAGCGTCGCCGCCAGAACGATGAAGAAACCGAAAACGACTTTTTCCAGATTCATGGCTTCCCCCGGCCGGGTGTCTCGGAACGTTCAGCGCGTTTCAACGGGCGCCGACTGCGGCGGTGGATTGCGGGCGCCGAGCGCCTGGCTGTCGATGCGGCGGGTCTCGGTTTCGTCGATGACTTCCATGACGTTGACCACCTTCAGCACGCCGGCGGTGGTCCGGGCGACGGCGACGGCAACCTTGGCCTCGCGTTCGTTGACGATGCCCATCAGGTAGGCGATGCCGCGCTCGGTGACAACCTTGATGTGGTTGGCCGAGATCTGGTTGGAATCGACCAGGCGGGCCTTCAGCTTGGAGGTGATGAAGCTGTCGTTGCTGCGGTTGCCAAGCGAGGAAACCGGGCCGATGCCCAGTTCGTTGTATACCTCGCGCACGCCATCGACCTTGCGGGCTTCCGCTTCGATGGCCGCCTTGGCTTCGGCGTTGGGCGCCTCGCCGGTGATCAGCAGGCGCTTGTTGTAGGACGTGAAGTTGGCGTGCGTGAAATTCTTGTACTGGTCGGGAATGCGCAGGGCAGCTTTCCACTCGATGGTCTCGTCGTCGGTCTGCGTGCCGGTGGAGCGGCGGTCGTGGGCAGACATGACGCCGACCGTGGCGCCAGCGACGATGGCTGGAACGCAGCCCTGGAGGACTGGCAGGGTGGCGAGCAGGGCGGCAAGGCCGAGGGCGAGCTTGAGTTTATGCATCTTCGACTCCCAAAAGCAGCGCGTCGATGCCATCGCACAGGCAATGGATGACGAGCAGGTGCGTTTCCTGGATGCGCGCCGTGCGGTCGGCCGGCACGCAGAGATGAATGTCGTCGTCGCGCAGCATGTCGCCGATCAGGCCGCCGCCTTTGCCGGTCAGGGCAATGACGTGCATGTCGTGCTCATGCGCCGCCTTGATCGCCTCGATGACGTTGGCCGAGTTGCCGGAGGTCGAGATGGCGAGCAGGACGTCGCCGGCGTGGCCGAGTCCGCGTACCTGGCGCGAGAAAATCTGGTTGAACGAATAGTCGTTGGCCACCGCGGTCAGGATCGAGGTGTCGGTGGTCAGCGCGATGGCCGCCAGTTCCTGCCGTTCCGCCTCGAAGCGGCCGATCAGTTCGGCGGCGAAGTGCTGGGCGTCGGCCGCCGATCCGCCGTTGCCGCAGGCGAGTATCTTGCCGCCGTTGATCAGGCTGGCGGTCAGGGTCTCGATGGCGGCAGCAATCGGTGGCGACAGCGCTTCGACAGCTTGCAGCTTGGTCTGGACGCTGTCTTCGAAGTGCTGGGCGACGCGGGCAATCAGATCCATGTTTTACGGGCGGGGTGGGCAATCGCCGCATTCTACATCACAGCTCGATGTAGACCTCGAAGTGCACCCGTTGCCAGGGGTCGGGGTGCGCCGTCAGCCGGGCGATGCGGGCATGCAGTCGCTCGCCGTCGTCGAGTGCCGTGGCGACTGCCCGGTTGTTGGCGCGCGGCACGTAACCCAGCTTGTGGCCACGCCATTCGACCCGTACGGCAAAACGGTCATGCCGGTTGTCCGGCTCGCGGATCAGCTCGAGGCGGTCGCCGACCTGCAGTTGCTGCCACTGTTCGCCGACCGCGTAGTACTGGCTGCCGGCCAGCGGCGAGCGTTGCAGCAACAGCCGGATGCCCTCCGCCTCGGCAGTGACGAGGTACAGCATCAGGCTAAGCGTCAGCAGCAAACGCATCGCGCAGCCAGTTGATCCGCTCGCCGTCGAGCAGCACGCAGTCGAAGCGGCAGTCGCAGTCGGGGCGACCGGCCAGATAGTGGCGGGCGGCAAGTACGATGCGCCGCTGTTTGGCGACGGTGATGCTGGCCGCCGCACCGCCGAAGTCGCCGCGTGTGCGCAGCCGGACCTCGACGAAGACCAGCGTGCGACCGTCGCGGCAGATCAGATCGATCTCGCCGCCGCGGATGCGGAAATTGCGCGCAACAACGCGCAGACCGTGCCGTTCCAGATGGCGGGCGGCCGCCGCTTCGGCTTCGCGGCCGCGCGTCGTGGTGGTATCGTCGGTCTTTGCCCGCATCGCCCAGTAAATGACAGAAGAATACGCCGCATTGTATGTCGTGCCGACGCCGCTCGGGAATCTCGCCGACCTGACCCGGCGTGCCGAGGAGATCCTGCGCACGGTGCCCTGGATCGCCGCCGAGGATACCCGGCACAGCGCGCCGCTGTTGAAGCAGCTCGGCGCCGTGGCGCGGACGCTGCCGGCGCACCAGCACAACGAACATGAAGCCGCGGTGCGCATCGTCGAACGCTTGCAGGCCGGCGAGTCGGTGGCGCTGATATCCGATGCCGGCACGCCCGGCATTTCCGATCCCGGCGCCCGCGTCGTCGCCGCCGTGCGCGCCGCCGGCTGCCGTGTCGTGCCGCTGCCCGGCCCCTGCGC
>WBUO01000464.1 GCA_008933675.1 Dechloromonas sp. | reverse complement strand
GTTGATCCAGTCGCGCCGCCAGGTGGCGGACCCAATACGGGTGCCACCAGTCGCAGGTGAGCACCTCGGCTTTGTTGAGATTGATCGCCTGCGCGACCGCGAGGACTGTCCAGATCGCGGTGTGCACGGGCGCATCGAGGCAAGCCAGCGTGGCGTCGAGTTCTCCGGCGATCCCTTCGATGGACCGGCCGGACTTCAGGAAGTCCTCCGGTGGCGGGGCTTCATTGACGGCAACGTTGTAGAGGGCCTGCAACGCCGCCCCGGGATGGAACCGGGGAGTTGCCAAAGCCTCCAACGTGTAGTTGCCGATGTAGTAGAGAAGGCGCCAGGCCTCCGGCGCGATGACCATGACGGCTTCATCGTAATGGGCCCGGTGCTCGTGCATCAACCGGGCGACGGTGCGTACCGTGCGTTCCGGGTAATCGCCGGCGAACTCCTTTCGAATAGGATCGTCGTCGAATGACCCCGCAACGGCAGTCAAGTGAAGGGGACTTTGGAATTCGTCCCAGGCCCAGGCGTCCTGGGGCAGGCGGAGATTGTCGCCGTCATTGGCGAGTGGCGTCGGGGAGGATAGTGTGATTTCAGTTTTCATGATGGGTTTTGCGTTGGCGTGAGGTGACGGGTGTGCGCAGCCAGAGGCTGATTGCCTTCGGGTCGTGCGCGAAACGACGCGGGTAGTCTGGACGTTGCGCCACCGGAATGGAGGCGACGGTGTCGAGGACTGCACGGGCTCCGTCCTTGGTAATGCGGCCGACCAGCTTGGGGGTGATCACCGTGACGACTCGCTGGGCCGCGAGGTGCCAGGGTACGATGGTCACCTCGGGGTCCGAGTAGTAGACGATACGGGTTTTGTCGGGCAGGGTGAACCTGAGGACAAACTCCGGGCTGCTGGCCAGATCCCGTTCGAGTACTGCGGACACGACGCCGACGGCGGTGAGGTAAATCTCAAGAGCCGTGGCGGCGAAGGGTGGAATGACCAGGACGGCTGCCGCCGCCGGGTCGTCGATAAAGCGGAGCAGATGCTCCCGCTGGATGAACAGGGCCTGCTTGACGCAGCCCTGGAATAATAGCGCGTGGCCTTCAGCCAACGCGACGAAGGACAAGTCCGTCGGTTTGTTTTCTGGGTCTTTCATAATGCCCAACAACAGCGTCGGGCCTATGGACCAGAGGTAATGGGCGGGGCCTGATCGGCGAAGCTGTGAAGGCCTCGCGTTTGAGTGGAAACGGACAATGTCTACCAACCATGCATCGCGGGACCTACCCAAGAGATAGGGCGGCCTCGCAGAGGCCCATTTTTTATCGGCGGATGGTGCGGCGAAGCAGCGACATCCCCGAATTTCCACGGGAATCAAAGAAGCGGGTGTGACAGAGCAACTCGTCAGCCTCGGCTGCCGGCTAAAGCCCCAGTAGCTGCATCTGGATTAACTGCTGCCTTTGGCTGGCCTGGCCCGCTTGCGGGCCCGGGCTCGAAGGTGGGTGCGGATCTGCGGCCAGAATGCCTCCATCCCGCCGCGGACGATGGCAGAGATTGTTACCTTGGCTCCCGGGCGGGAAAGCTCATCGGAAAGCATCTCGATTTGTGCGCGTAGTTTGGCGCCGGGCCGAAATCCGATCGAGCGCGGGGCGCTCAGCTTTGAAGTCGTCGTGTTCTTCGTCAAAACCTTCATGGATTCCGAATCGTCGAGGCGCCCCAGAACGACAATTCGGATCCGGGTCAGAAGCCTACACTAACCGGCGTAATCGTAGTCATCGGCACCCTACTCCAGCCAGTACCCAGCTGTCTCATCCTCCAGAGTCTTCTCCAGGCCGTCGGGCAGCATCCATTCGAAGTCGAGTCCGGTGAGCCTTTCGATGGTGGCGACGGAGGTGCGGTATTCGCGGAAGTTCGCATTCCGTGGAGTCGTCTGCGCCATGAGGAACGCCTGGATGCGGGGGCCCTGCTCGGTCTCGTCGACGATGATGCAGAAGAAGGCCGAGGGGACCACGGGGCCGTCTTTGACGCGAATCTCCTGAGGCCCTTCATAAACCGGTCCGGTGACGACCCAGATTTCCTTGGCTAGGCGGGAGGTGCGATTGGCTAGGACGTCCTCAAGTAGTCGCCAGGGCCCCTGATTCAGGGCAGGGTTTTGCGGGACCACGTTCGACATGAGGAACGTCTCCTTCTGCGCCGCCTCACCGAAGCGTGAAGCGATGGCAAAGTTCGGGGCCATGTGCCCGCGGTCGTAGCCGGATTTCGTGTAGGTGTCGTGCGAAACGAGTGAACGGGTGCGTCGATCCACCTCGAATCGTGTCGGCCTCGGGAAGTCACCCGAAAGTGTTTGGTCGGTGATCCGGTAGGCCGCCCACGCGGGATTTTGGCGCTCCTCGTCGTAGGCCAAAAGGTAGCCGGCGTTTTCGAGCCGCAGAAGCGGGTGTGGGTATCCCCGCGGTCGGGGCTCCCCGGCGTAAGCGAACTTCCCGGACCATTCGCCGGCAGACTCCGCCGCTCCAGTAGGCGCCGGCGCCGGGGAGATTTGCTCCTTGGCTTGATTCCAGACC
>WBUO01000463.1 GCA_008933675.1 Dechloromonas sp. | reverse complement strand
GACCAGCGAAGCCTCCATGGAACAACGCAAGAAGGAAGGGTATTTCTGATGACCGCCCGCGACCAAATCGAAGACCACGGCCTGCTCCGCTTCCTGACCTGCGGCAGCGTCGATGACGGCAAGAGCACGCTGATCGGCCGCCTGCTGTTCGACACCAAGACCATCCTGGCCGACACGCTGAACGCCATCGAGAAGACCTCGCAGAAGCGCGGCCTCGGCGCGGTCGACCTGTCGCTGCTGACCGACGGCCTGCAGGCCGAACGCGAACAGGGCATCACCATCGATGTCGCCTACCGCTACTTCTCGACCGGCACGCGCAAGTACATCATCGCCGATGCACCGGGCCACGAGCAGTACACCCGCAACATGGTCACCGCCGCGTCCACCGCCAACCTGGCGATCATCCTGATCGACGCCCGCAAGGGCGTGCTGACGCAGACCCGCCGCCATTCCAAGCTCGCTTCGCTGGTCGGCATCCCGCATCTGCTGGTCGCCATCAACAAGATGGACCTGGTCGACTATTCGCAGGCGACCTACGAGAAGATCAAGGCCGACTACCTGGAATTCGCCGCCAAGGTCGGCATCGACGACGTACGCTTCATCCCGCTGTCGGCGCTGAACGGCGACATGATCGTCGACCGCGGCGACAACCTGAACTGGTACGACGGCCCGACGCTGATCGACATCCTCGAAGCGACGCCCGGCGCCCACACCGAGCATGCCGAGGCCTTCCGCTTCCCGGTCCAGTACGTGTGCCGGCCGCAGGATTCGGCCAATCCGGAACTGCACGACTACCGCGGCTTCATGGGCCGCGTCGAGTCGGGCTCGATCAAGGTCGGCGACAAGGTCACGGTGCTGCCCAACGGCCTCGAATCCACCGTCAAGGCCGTGCAGATCGGCGGCGTCGATATTGGCGAGGCGATCACCGAGCAATCGGTGACCCTGCTCCTTACCGACGAAATCGACTGTTCGCGCGGCGACATGATCGTCAAGTCGGACGAGGTGCCGGCCGCCGTCAAGCAGATCGAGGCCACCGTCTGCTGGCTGTCGGAGACGCCGATGGACCGCGCCCGCACCTACCTGATCCGCCACACGACGCGCGACTCGAAGGCCAAGCTGGCCGCCATCGACCATCGCCTGGACGTCAATACGCTGGAGAAGGTAGCGGCCGACCGGCTGGCCATGAACGACATCGCGCAGGTCAGCTTCAAGCTGGCCCAGCCGCTGTTCGCCGATCCCTACAAGGAAAACCGCGGCACTGGCGCCTTCATCGTCATCGACGAGAGCAACAACAATACGGTCGGCGCCGGGATGATCCTGTAAACGATCGCCAGCTCCGCAGCCCGAATGACGCCCCGGATGGGGCGTTGTTCATTTCCGGCTGCGCCGGGCCCGTGGTTCACAGCTAACATAGCAGCATTCCAAGCTGCCACACCTGCCCCGCCCGATATCCCCATGCGAGTTCTGATTGTTGATGACAACGCTTCGATGCGCATCCTGCTCTCCACTCTGCTGGGCGATCGCGGCCACACGGTTGTCGGCGCCCTGGCCGACGGCAACGGCGTCATGGAAGCGATCGGCAACCTGTCGCCGGACATGGTCTGTCTCGACTACCAGTTGCCGGGACGCGACGGGCTCGACATTCTGCAGGAAATAAACGCCACCCGGCCGGAGATCGATGTCCTGTTCATGACGGCCTCGGAAGATGCGGAAATCGAGCAGAAAGCCGCCGACGCCGGCGCCTCCGGATTCCTGCGCAAGCCGTTCGGGCAGAAACAGGTGATCGACGAGGTACAGACGGTCGTCGCCACCCGTGAACAGGTAACAGCCGCCAACCGTCAGGCGGATGCGGCACCGCCGCCAAGCATCGCGCCGACGGCAAATCGGCGCCCCAGCGCGGTGATCGCCGACGACAACGGGTCGATCCGCCTGTTGCTCAAGGGGCTTCTCAGCGAACTCGGCCTCAACATCGTCGGCCAGGCAAGCAACGGCGAGGAAGCCGTACGCGCCGCGCAGACACACCAGCCTGCCGTGCTTTTCCTCGACGTCAACATGCCGGTGCTGTCCGGTCTGCAGGCGCTGCCGAAAATCCGTCAAGTTAGTCCGCAAACGGCCGTTGTTATGGTCACCGGCGCTGCCTCGCGCGATCTGGTCGAGCAGGCGGCCGCCGGCGGGGCACGAGGCTATGTGGTGAAGCCGGTACGGCCGGCCTATCTGGAAGCCTTCGTCAAGAAACTGTTCAATCGATAAGGACTGACCGCATGACCCTGATGATCGACTTTCCCTTCCCCGGCCTCGAGCCCTGGGTGGAGCACTTCAAGGAAGTCGAACTGCCGGTGCTGCGTCACACCATGCACCAGCTGGCCGAACTGCGTGACGATGCGGACAGGATCAACACCCGCAAGCTGGCCGCCATCATCGAGAACGATCCCTTGATGACAGTGCGCGTCTTCCAGTACATGGCCACCCACCGCTCGCAACGGCAGGCGGTGGAACTGACCACGGTGGAGCGGGCACTGATGATGATCGGTACGCAGAAGTTC
>WBUO01000079.1 GCA_008933675.1 Dechloromonas sp. | reverse complement strand
CTCTAGCCGTGCCAAGTGACGGCTTACCTCATGCCCCCGGCTAACCATCCAGTCAACCGGACCGCCGAACACCCGCCTTTAGGTTGCCTCTGGCCGCCTCGCGCGGCGTCCGGTTACTTTCATCGTTGGGCAGCATGAGCCACGCACTCCCATACCTTGTCGGCCTACTCATAGCACTGCTGATGCTGTTCTACGTCTACTCCGCTGCCGTAGCCACATGGCATCTGCGCAACACGACCTACTTCACCCAAGGCCAAAAGCTCGCGCAGTTCGCAATGGTCTGGCTGTTGCCCATTGTCGGAGTGGCTTTCGTTCTAAGCATGCTTGGCCCCGAGGAAAGAAAACGTCGCCCGGGCTGGATTCCGCTACTTGAACCATTCATCCTGGCTGCGTTCATTCATTCCGCTTCCGGTACCGCTGATGACGTTTCACACGACAGCGGATCAACAGATTCAACCCCGTCTCACGACGGAGGCGGCGATGGCGGTGCTGACTGAAATGCCGCCCAACCCGGCAGTCAAGCGGACCTGCGCAAAAAGCCGCGCAGGCCGCTTACTTCTACGTTGGGCGACATCATGACTACTGCCACACCGCTCTCTGAAGCTCAGGAATTGGTCCTGCGTCTCATGGAGCGCACCTCGGTCAACAATCTCAGCGGTCCAAAGATTGTTTCAGAACTGCGAACCAACACTTCTCTTTGGCGCTCGGCGTACTTCACGAGTATTGGCATCGAACATACTGCCGATGGCGCCTGGCAATTCAATGCCGCCCGCCAAGATCTCATCAGCCTGCGTGACCTTCCGAAAGACTTCCTACAGTTGGACACGCTACTGCTGCTTCCCGTGCCGGGCGCCCAAGACGATTTAGCGGCCCTAGCTTCTGGGTGGGGTGCGGACATCATTCAATGGGTAGCCCTTCCAGAGGCGGGGCGCGTGATGGGTGGGCGTCGTAGCGTAATGGAGTATTCGTCATGTCCCGACAAGGTAATCTTGTACGTATGGTGGGACTGATGTCGCCCAACCCTGCGGTCAGCCGGACCTTGCGCATAAAGCCGCGCAAGGCCGGTTACCTTGAACGTTAGCTTTCAAATGAGCGTACTGACACTATTCCCAAAGAAGCCGAGGGTCTCTGAAGTAAAACTCAGCCGAGACTACTCGTTCATGTACGAGAATTTTGTCCTCCTTACTCAACATGCAGCCTACCTGCTTCTTGAGAAGAATGACGACGTTATCCTCGCACTCCACTTTGATTCGCCCTACAGCAAGTATTGCGGCCCAAACGACGAAGCACACGGGGGCCACCCTCTAGCCAAGTATGGCCTCGGGTTCTATGGCCTGTTCGAGGTCGAGAACTCACCGTGGATTGAGGAGATGATGGTTGCCAACCGAATCCATCCTCGCCATTCAGACTCCCTATTCGCAGGCTATAAGCATTACGTCGCCTGCTTCAAGGACATCAAATTCGAGAGTGTCTGCCGCAACATGAAAGAGGTAGCCCTCTCCAAGAACGACCTAGAAGCGTTAGTTGCTGCGGAGTTGCGAAATCTTGAAAGCTAACCTTGCGGTCAAGGCCGCTCCGGCCTTCGGCCTCCGCTGGACGCTGCGCGATAAAGCTTCGCGCAGCGCCCCTTACCTACAACGTTGGGCGTCTCAATCGGTCATTAATCAAATAGGGAGTAGCCATGCGCAGGTTTAACCCATCATCAAAACATCCTGATCGTGCAGTGCAGGCGTGGCTCATCCTCATCAACGCCGCAATGAATCGACAAACACTGACTTACGAAGGCTTGTCCCAAAAGATGTATCAGCGAAAGGCACAGGGAGTGCTCGACAGAATCCTTGGGCATATTGCTTTCTACTGTATTGACGAAGGCCTTCCACCCCTGACATCTATCGTTGTCGGAAAAAAGCGTGGTGCCCCCGGCGCAGACATTCCTATTGATCTCTCACAGTTTGATGCAGAACGAGAGCGCGTCTATTCAACAGACTGGTTCGACATCTATCCTCCGAGCGCTGAAGAGCTTAGTGCCGCACTCGTTAATCACAAGTCATAGTAGCTCGTGTCACCGACGCCTAACCCATCATTCCACCGGACCTCGCGCATAAAGCCGCGTAAGGCCAGTGAATTCAGACGTTGGGCCTAAGAGAGGGATAAGAAATGGACAAGACTTTCAGTCCACATAAATTTCTTGATGCACTCGCAGAAGAGTTGATCTTCAACTTCGCGAGAGCCGGTGGCGGAACTACCCCAGGGCTAGTCGGAAGTGCACGCGAACATGAAGTGAGAAACAAACTGCAATCCGTTCTTCCGACAAAGGTCGCTGTTGCCACCGGATGCGTGATTGACTCATTCGGAAACACATCTAACCAATGTGACGTGATTCTCTACGAGAAGGATCATTGCCCTGTGTTTTCCATCAACGGAGACCCTGCCGCAACTTATATCCCGTGCGAAAGCGTCATCGCAGTTGGTGAAATTAAGAGCTCGGTGGGCACGTCGGAAATCAACGATGCCGTCGATAAGATCTCGAAAGTGAAGTCATTGCGACGCTACCTTCACGATCCGACATGCTTCCGCAGCTACGGCTCAGTAATGTCGATGCAAGGTGCTCCGTCTGAATCATTTGACCCAGAGCACAAGCCACTTGACCAAATTTATGGCTTCATTCTTTGTCACGAATCTTCTCTGGCTGCTGCAACGCTTGCAGACCGATATGCAACAGCATGTGGTCGTCACCCTGAACACCTGTCTCCGAATTTGATGGTATCCCTCAAAGACGGACTAGTGTTATTCACCAACGAGATGCGTCAGGTTCTGGAAAACCGTGTGAATGCTGCGCACATCTTCATCGGCAAAACACCTGATGGCGAAGTGCCGTTTTTGATCAACAAGCTCGCTACGGTGGCAAACAGAGGGCGAACAACAGCGGTTCTGCCATATGCACGTTACCTATTGAAGAGCGGAAATGTCGCTTTTTCAGAGGGTACTTTTTACCCTGCCGCACTAGCCCAACCCGTCGCTCCAGGGGACGCTCCGCCTGCTGCACAGGCTCCGCCCCCCTGAGCTTCGACGTTCCTGAGCGTCCGCTTTCCAAGACCGACAATGACAGCTCAGGGTCGATAGACGTCATCCGTCGTCAAAACTTCAGCTTTTCCGCCTCGGCTGTATCTTCGGCACTTGCCGGCGCCACCTGCGCTTCCTCGACCGGCGGCCGTACCGGCACGCCGCAGCGGCCACGTTTGCAGCTACCCGGTGCTGCCATGTCGACACCTTCTTCGCTCATCCGCTTGACCAGCAGGTAGATAGCCGCCACACCGGCGAGAAGAAGGACAACGGCGACGATTACGGTGATCATGACGAAGGCTCAAAGGCGCGCTAAGGGCCGCCACTATACCGCGGCCGACTGCCAGAAACCGGGATGCCGGCACGGCAAAGCGTGACGAGAACCCCGGCCGGATGGCCCATCGCGGCCAAAGGCAGCCAGCCCGTCTGCTCCGTACGCGCTCTTGCGTATGGTTCCGGTCGCCGCAGTAGTGCATCATCGCGCCCACGCATTGTCGCTTGATCACCCTGCCCCGCCAGAATCTGGAATTGCCGAGGAATTTTTCATGGAACTGACACCCCGCGAGAAGGACAAGCTGCTGATCTTCACCGCCGGCCTGCTCGCCGAACGACGCAAGGCCAAGGGCCTGAAGCTCAACTACCCGGAAGCCGTGGCGCTGATCACCTGCGCCATCATGGAAGGTGCCCGCGAGGGCAGGACGGTGGCCGAACTGATGCACGAAGGCACGCAGGTGCTGAGCCGCGCCGACGTCATGGACGGCATCGCCGAGCTGATCCCGGAAATCCAGGTCGAAGCTACCTTCCCGGACGGGACCAAGCTGGTCACGGTCCACAACCCGATTGTTTGAGGAGCACGCGATGATCCCCGGAGAACTCCTCGCCGAACCCGGCGAACTCGAATTGAACGTCGGTCGCCCGACCATCACCCTCGTAGTGGCCAACACCGGCGACCGGCCGATCCAGGTCGGCTCGCACTACCACTTCTTTGAAACCAACGCCGGGCTGAGCTTCGACCGCGACGCCGCCCGTGGCTACCGCCTCGACATCGCCGCCGGCACCGCCGTGCGCTTCGAGCCGGGCCAGAGCCGCACCGTGCAACTGGTCGGGCTGGCCGGCGAGCGCAAGGTTTACGGTTTCCGCGGCCTCGTTCAGGGAGCACTGTAATGGCGAACAAGATTACCCGTCAGGCCTATGCCGAGATGTTCGGCCCGACCACCGGCGACCGTCTCCGCCTCGCAGACACCGAACTGATCATCGAGGTCGAGAAGGACTACACGATCTACGGCGAGGAAGTGAAGTTCGGCGGCGGCAAGGTGATCCGCGACGGCATGGGCCAGAGCCAGCGCGTCTCGGCTGAAACCGTCGATACTGTCATCACCAATGCGCTGATCGTCGATGCGGTCACTGGCATCGTCAAGGCCGACATCGGCCTGAAGGACGGCCGCATCGCCGCCATCGGCAAGGCCGGCAACCCGGATATCCAGCCCGGTGTGACCATCGTCATCGGCCCCGGTACCGAGGTCATCGCCGGCGAAGGCATGATCGTCACGGCCGGTGGCATCGACAGCCACATCCACTTCATCTGCCCGCAGCAGATCGAGGAAGCGCTCAATTCCGGCGTCACGACGATGATCGGCGGCGGCACCGGGCCGGCGACCGGCACCTACGCCACCACCTGCACGCCGGGACCGTGGCACATCCACCGCATGCTCGAAGCGGCCGAGGCCTTCCCGATGAACCTGGGCTTCCTCGGCAAGGGCAACGCCAGCCTGCCGGAAGCCTTGCGCGAACAGGTCGAAGCCGGCGTGATTGGCTTGAAGCTGCATGAGGACTGGGGCACGACGCCCGCTGCCATCGACTGCTGCCTGTCAGTGGCGGAAGAAATGGACATCCAGGTCGCCATCCACACCGATACGCTCAACGAATCCGGCTTCGTCGAAGCGACCATCGATGCCTTCAAGGGCCGCACCATCCACACCTTCCACACCGAAGGCGCCGGCGGCGGCCACGCGCCGGACATCATCAAGGCGGCCGGCCTGCCCAACGTGCTGCCCAGCTCGACCAACCCGACCATGCCGTACACGGTGAACACCATCGACGAGCACCTCGACATGCTGATGGTTTGCCACCACCTCGACCCGGCCATCGCCGAGGACGTGGCCTTTGCCGAAAGCCGCATCCGCCGCGAAACCATCGCCGCCGAAGACATCCTGCACGACCTCGGCGTCTTCTCGATGATGAGTTCCGACTCACAGGCCATGGGCCGCGTCGGCGAGGTGATCATCCGCACCTGGCAGGCAGCGCACAAGATGAAGCTGCAACGTGGCACGCTGCCCGAAGATACCCCGCGCCACGACAACTTCCGCGTCAAGCGCTACATCGCCAAATACACGATCAACCCGGCGCTGACGCACGGCATCGCGCACACCGTCGGCTCCATCGAGGTCGGCAAGCTGGCCGACCTGGTGCTGTGGAAGCCGGCCTTCTTCGGCGTCAAACCGTCGCTGATTTTGAAGGGCGGCATGATCGCCGCCGCCGCGATGGGCGACCCCAACGCCTCGATCCCGACGCCGCAGCCGGTGCATTACCGGCCGATGTTCGGCAGTTTCGGCAAGGCGCTGAAAACCTCGGTCACCTTCGTTTCGCAAGCGGCGCTGCAGAATCCGGCCGTCGCGGCGCTGGGTCTCGCCAAACCGCTGGTCGCCGTTGCCGGTTGCCGTGGCGTGCAGAAATCCGACATGGTGCACAACGGCGCCACGCCGGAAATCACCGTCGATCCCGAAACCTACGTGGTCAAGGCCGACGGCGTGCATCTGGTCTGCGAACCGGCGACCGAACTGCCGCTGGCCCAGCGTTACTTCCTGTTCTGAGGCGGCATGCAGCACTGGCTCTACCTCGGCGTGGCGATCGTCAGTGAAGTCGTCGCCACTTCGGCGCTGAAGGCGGCGGAAGGCTTCACCCGGCCGCTGCCGTCGCTGGTTGTCGTGATCGGCTACGGCATCGCCTTCTACTGCCTGTCGGTGGTACTGCGCACGCTGCCGGTCGGTATTACCTACGCCATCTGGTCCGGCGTCGGTGTCGCGCTGGTCGCCCTGGCCGGCTGGCTGCTCTATGGCCAGGCGCTCGACCTGGCAGCCGTCCTCGGCCTGACGCTGATCGTCGCCGGCGTCGTCGTCCTCAACGTCTTCTCGAAAACCGTCGCTCACTGAACCTCATGCTCATCCTCAACCAACGCAGCACCGCCGCCGCCACCGACTCAGTGGCGCTGGCCTACGACGAACGCAAGCGCAGCCGGCTCAAGGTGACGCTCGCCTCCGGCGCCGAGGCCGGCATCTTCCTCGAACGCGGCGACCACCTGCACGGCGGCGACAAGCTGATTGCCGAAGACGGTTCGGCCGTCGTCGAAATCCTCGCCGCGCCGGAAAAGCTGATCGAAGCCGTCGCCGACAGCCCGCTGCTCTTCGCCCGCGCTGCCTACCATCTCGGCAACCGCCATGTGCCGGTGCAGATCCTGCCCACGGAAAGCGGCGGCAAGCTGCGCTTCCAGACCGACCATGTGCTGGCCGAAATGGCAAAGGGCCTCGGTTGCGCAATCAGTGAAACCGAGGCCCCTTTCCAGCCGGAATCAGGTGCCTACGGGGCACATGGCGGCCATCACCATCACGGCGATGAAGGGCTCGCCCCCACCGCCGACCTGCATGCTCCCGGCCATGGCCCCCACCGTTCGGTGCCGAAGATTCACCAGTTCAGAAAGCCGTGAATCCGGCCGTGGTCGGCGAAATCAGAAGTTGATGCCGAGCTTCAGCGTGGCATAGGTGCTGTCGAAGTCGGTGTGGTTCTTTTCGCCGGTACGGCGCACCCCCAGGTCAAGCCCGGCGTAGAGCGCTCCCATCCGGTAATTGACGCCGCCGACGAGACCGTAGGCGAACAGGGTTTCCCGATTGCCACCGGTGACATCCGGATCGATGCGCACGGCACCAAGGCTGGGCCCGACGCCGATGGAGAAACCGCTGGCCAGCGGCAACGTGTAACGCGGCGACATTTCGATCAAGGTTGCGTCGTAGTTGCTGTCGCTGACGCGCGACAGGGTCAGATGAGTGCGGATGCGGTTTTCCGGCGTCTGCAGCAGGCCGCAGTTGAAGTTCAGATCGATGCCGTAAACTGCCTCGCCGCTTTCGCCGCTCGGCTTGACGGCACCAGCCATGACCGCCAGCGTCGGCGCGAACTTGAACCCCGAATCCGAGAGCAGCGGCGCGAACCTGAGGCCATCGGCCATGGCGCCGGCAGACAGGGAGGACGCAAGAATTGCCAGAAGAAGCTTGTTCATATGCACGGGACTCCTTTTTGGTTGGCCGGAAACACTGATGCCCCAGCGAAAATGTGGCGCCCACGGCGCAAACGCCAGAATATTAGACATCGATGATCAAGGCTTCTGTGACCTTGGTCACCCAGAACACAGCATTTTTCGGTGCTGCGCAGTAATGCGTATTCGCCCCTGATCAAATTCACGGGACAATCACGCCAATGAATGGCTATCCCGCTTCGCTGCAACTCGCCCGCCTGCTGCAACTGGCCAGTCCGGCGCTGCCGGTCGGCGCCTATACCTATTCGCAGGGCCTGGAATGGGCGGTCGAATCCGCCGTGATCACCAACGAAATCTCGGCCGGCCGCTGGATAGCCGACCTGTTGCGGCACGCTGTCGGTCGTTACGAGGCGCCGCTGCTTGCCGCGTTGATGGCGGCCTGGCATGCGGATCAGACAGCGGAAATTTCCCGCCTCAACAGCGAGTTCCTGGCTAGCCGCGAGTCGGCCGAACTGCGCGCCGAAACGGCACAGATGGGCTTCTCGCTGAACCGGCTGATCGGCGATCTGCGCAGCCCGGAGTTGACCGGCGTCAGCAAGACGCTGGCCACGCTCGATGAAATTGCCTTTCCCACCGCCTGGTCGGGAATCGCCTCCACCTGGGACATCCCGCCGGAGGCGGCGCTGACCGCCTATCTGTGGTCCTGGGCAGAGAACCAGGTGATGGCGGCGCTGAAAGCGGTTCCGCTCGGTCAGGCTTCCGGCCAGCGCCTGCTTGCCGAACTCGGCGGAGTCATTCCCGAGGTGGCGCTTGCCGCAGGGCATCTGCCTGAACAGGAATGGTCCAACTTCACGCCGGCTTTCGCCATCGCCTGCGCCCGTCACGAAACCCAGTATTCACGTCTCTTCAGATCGTAAAACCATGAGCAAACAAGCACTGCGAGTAGGTATCGGCGGCCCCGTCGGTTCCGGCAAGACCGCCCTCACCCTGGCCCTCTGCCAGGCCCTGCGCGACCGGATCGACATGGCCGTCGTCACCAACGACATCTACACCGCCGAAGATGCCAAATTCCTGGTCAATCACTCGGCGCTGCCCCCCGAGCGCATCATCGGCGTCGAAACCGGCGGTTGCCCGCACACGGCCATCCGCGAAGATGCGTCGATCAATCTGGAAGCCGTGGATCGCCTGCAGCGCGCCTTTCCCGGTGTCGAACTGATCCTCGTCGAGTCGGGCGGCGACAATCTGGCGGCAACCTTCTCGCCGGAGCTTTCCGACCTGACGATCTACGTGATCGATGTTGCCGCAGGCGAAAAGATCCCGCGCAAGGGCGGTCCGGGCATCACCAAGTCGGACCTGCTGGTCATCAACAAGATCGACCTGGCGCCGTTGGTCGGTGCCTCGCTTGACGTCATGGCGGCTGACGCGAAGGTGCAGCGTGGCGCGCGGCCTTTCGTATTTTCCAACCTGAAAACCGGCCACGGCCTCGACGACATCATCGCCTTCATCCTCGACAAAGGGATGCTCGGCAAGAAATCCGACGGCGGTTGAACGCCGCGGCCGCCGCCGCTCAGTTGAGTTCTTCGTCCTTGATGCTGGGCAGGCGGATGACGGAAATCCCCTCGTCGCGCAGCGCCTCGCACTCCTCCTCGGTGGCATCGCCACGGATCGGACGCTCCGGCGCTTCGTTGTAGTGCATCTTGCGCGCCTCCTCGACGAAGGCATCGCCAACGTCCTCGCAGTTCTCCACCACGGCCTGGATCAATTGCCGGTATAGCGTCATGACCTGCCGGCCTGCCGGCATCATCGCCGTGCCCGACATCGCCACCGACGGGATGCCCGCCGGCAGGGCTGCCGAACCACCAATGGCGACAACCGATGGCACGCGCCGCACCTGGTGGCTGTCGCACTGCGGACAGGTGATCAGACGACGCTCCAGTTGCGCCTCGAAATCCTCGGCGCTGCGGAACCAGCCTTCGAAGCGGTGGTCGTTTTCACAGCAAAGGTCGTAGATGATCATCTGAATGTCTGGTGCAAGAAGAGGAGAATCAACCGCCGTGCGGATGCAATTACGTGATGCCTGCCAGCTGTCGGCTGCTCGTCACAAGGGCGCGGATCATATCACCATGCCTGCCTTGATGATCCCCACAGGGATCAATTGGCAACCTTCTGCCAGCCTCGCGACTGCAGACATTCGTGCATGCGTCGCACATGGGCCTGGGTCACCATGCCATCGGTCCCCGAGTAGGCCTGCAATTTGCAAAATTTCTCGTCCGCCTCGTAATCACCCGCCGAAGCACCGCGCTTCTCCCAATGCCACGAGGCGCATCCGGAGAGGAAAATGATCACAACAAGCAGGTATTTCATGAGGTGATATTCGGCGAATTCAAGGATGCCCCGCTCGATGCGGGTTTGTCTGGCATCAGGATCGACTGGTACCCGGGACGGGACTCGAACCCGTAAGGCTTTCGCCGGCGGATTTTAAGTCCGCTATGGTTACCGATTTCATCACCCGGGCGGCGTTCCGATTATATCGGCGGCCCGCCAAGAAAAAAGGGAAAGCGCCGTTGCGCTTTCCCTTCTTCTTTACTGGAGCGGCAGAAGAGTCTCGAACTCTCGACCTATACCTTGGCAAGGTATCGCTCTACCAACTGAGCTACTGCCGCATGTTCCTGGAGGCGCGAGCCGGAGTCGAACCGACCTACACGGATTTGCAATCCGGTGCATAACCGCTTTGCTATCGCGCCGTACCTTTGTTTCTACGATACAACTGGAAAGAAGGCTATGCTTCCCTCGAAAATCCTGGAGCGGCAGAAGAGTCTCGAACTCTCGACCTCAACCTTGGCAAGGTTGCGCTCTACCAACTGAGCTACTGCCGCGTCAAACAGAGCGCGCATTATAGACGCTCAAAAAACGATGTCAACCCCCTCTATGCCTTCTCAGCCGTACGTTTGGCGATTTCCGGCCAGGCCATGCGCAGGTAGTAACCCATCGACCAGAGCGTCAACAACGCTGCGATCCAGATCAACCAGTTACCCACTTCGCGGACATCGATGCCGAACAGCGGCACGTGATACAGCAGCAGCGGAATGGCCGTCATTTGTGCCGCCGTTTTGACCTTGCCAAGCATTGATACGGCAACGCTCTTGGCCGCGCCGATCTTGGCCATCCATTCGCGCAGCGCCGAGATGGTGATCTCGCGACCGATGATGATCATCGCAATGATGGCGTCGGTGCGACCAAGCTGGACCAGCACGATCAACGCAGCAGCGACCATCAGCTTGTCCGCGACCGGATCGAGAAAGGCCCCGAAGGCCGATGTCTGGTCGAGTTTGCGCGCCAGATAGCCGTCCGCCCAGTCGGTGACGGCAGCAGCAATGAACAGCAGGGTGGCGAACAGATCGCGTTCGTACTGGGTTGCCCAGCCTGCCGGCAGGAAATAGAGGGCGATCAGCAGCGGGATTGCGACGATACGCAACCAAGTCAACAGAATGGGCAGATTGAAGGGCATAGGCCGTCAGTGTAAAGCGGAATGAATCTTTTCGGCCATCTCGCGGCTGATGCCGGGCACCTCGGCCAATTGTTCGACAGTTGCCGCCAGCACGCCGGCAATGCCGCCGAAACGGGCGACCAGCGCCTTGCGCCGGGCCGGGCCGACACCGGGCAGGCTTTCCAGCGTCGAGGTCTTGCGCGCCTTGCCGCGCTGGGCACGGTGACCGGTGATGGCGAACCGATGTGCCTCGTCCCGCACTTCCTGGATCAGATGCAGGGCCGGATGGTCGGAAGGCAGATTGAGCGGTGGCCGCCCATCGGCTTCGGGAAAGATCAGGCTTTCCAGACCCCGCTTGCGTTCTTCGCCCTTGGCGACACCGACCATGGCGAGGTGCGTCAGGCCGAGATCGGCCAGTGCCGCCCAGGCCGAAGCCACCTGCCCCTTGCCACCGTCGATCAGGATCAGGTCGGGCGCCATGCCCTCGCCACTGGCCAGACCATCGTAGCGCCGGGTCACTGCCTGGCGCATCGCCGCGTAGTCGTCGCCGGGCGTGATGTCGCGGATGTTGAAGCGGCGGTAGTCGCTCTTCTTCATCTTGTTGCCGTCGTACACCACGCACGACGCGACGGCCTTCTCGCCCATCGTGTGGCTGATGTCGAAGCATTCGATCCGTATGATCGGTTCAGCGAGCTGCAGCGCTTCCTGCAGCGCGGCCAGCCGCTGCTCCTGCTGCGCCGTCGCCTGGTTACGCGCGAGGATGGCCAGCCGGGCGTTCTGCACAGCCATCTCGACCCAGGCTTTCTGGCTCAGCGTCCGCCCTTCCTGAATCGGCACGGGTCGGCCGGCCTGCTCGGCCAGCGTCGCAGCGCTATCGGCCTCCTCTTCCTCGTTCGGCAACGGCGAGACCAGCAGCCGCGCTGGCGCAGGATGCGTCGCGTAATGCTGGCGGATGAAGGCGGCGGTTGCGTCTGCCGCCGTCGATTCACCGGCATTGCTCGGGAAGAACGGCCGATCGCCGAGGTGACGGCCGCCACGCACCATCGCCAGATTGACGCACAGTTGCCCGCCTTCCTTGACGGCGACGACGATGTCGACGTCCTCGCCCTTGCTGCTGGAAACGAACTGCTTCTCCTGCACCTGATGCAGCGACTGGATCTGGTCGCGGAAGATTGCGGCCTGCTCGAAGGCCAGCCGCGCCGAAGCTTCCTCCATCGCCCGCGCCAGACGCCTGGTGACTTCCTGCTGCTTGCCGGACAGGAACATCGCCGCCAGCTGCACGTCGGCGGCGTAATCCTCCGGCTTGATCAAGTCAACGCAGGGACCGCTGCAGCGCTTGATCTGATACAGCAGGCAGGGCCGCGAACGGTTGGCGAAAACGCTTTCCTCGCACGTGCGCAGACGGAACATCTTCTGCAGCAGGTGAATGCTGTCACGCACCGCCCAGCTGGACGGATAGGGGCCGTAGTAGTCGGCCTTGCGGTCGGGATTGCCGCGAAAGAAGCCGAGACGCGGATACGGGCCGTGGCTGAGCACGATGTACGGGTAAGACTTGTCGTCGCGAAACAGGATGTTGTAACGCGGCGCCAGCGACTTGATCAGGTTGTTTTCCAGCAGTAGCGCTTCGGCCTCGGTGCGCGTCGCCGTCGTCTCGATGGCGGCGATCTGGCTGACCATGTGGGCGATACGCGGACTGGAAAGGTTCTCGCGGAAGTACGAGGACACCCGCTTCTTGAGGTTCTTCGCCTTGCCGACATAGAGCACTGCGCCGTCGGCACCGAGCATTCGGTAAACACCGGGCAGTTCGGTCAGGGAAGCTAGAAAGGATTTGGCGTCGAAAGCCATGAGCGACCTGAGCGATCAACCTGCCAGCACATCGAAAAGGTGTTTGCCGCGCCCAGACTCAAGCTGTTGCACCATGCCTGATGACGAAGCCAACCTCAGCGCCGGCAAGGCACGGCACCCGGGATGTGAACTACGGGCCACCGCCAGGGCAGTGGCGGATCGCTGGCAAGCCGTATCGGCTGACGTGTCGTGGGTTGAATTGGCGGAGGCTGGCATGGGGCGCGATGTTAACATGCTGACCATGCAGCTTCATTGGGACATCTTCTGCCGCGTCATCGACAACTACGGCGACATCGGCGTCTGCTGGCGACTTGCCCGCCAGTTGGCCCGCGAGCATGGCAAAACGGTTCGGCTATGGGTGGATGATCTCGACAGCCTGGCATTGATCTGCCCGGAATGCGCTGCCGACTTGCCGATACAACGAGTCCGGGACGTTGAAATCCGCCGCTGGACGGAAGACTTCATCGCCGACCGCGTGGCCGAAGTGGTCGTCGAGGCCTTCGCCTGCGAACTGCCGCCGGTTTACATAGCGGCGATGGCGGCGACGACGCCGAAGCCATGCTGGATCAATCTCGAATACCTGACCGCAGAAGCCTGGAGCGAAGGCTGCCACGGCCTGGCCTCGCCCCACCCTACCCTGCCGCTGCTCAAGCATTTCTTCTTCCCCGGCTTTTCACCGGCCACAGGCGGCCTGCTGCGCGAAGCCGGGCTGCCGCCACCGGTACAGCGGGACGAGCCCCAGACACTGGAAATCAGCCTGTTCTGTTACGACACGGCACCGGTCGGCAGCCTGTTGAAAGCACTGGCCGCCAGCCAGCGCCCCGTCGTCTGCCACGTCCCGCCCGGCAAGCCGCTCGCCTCCGTGCAGACTGCGCTGGGGGGCAACGGCCCGTGGCAATGCGGCTCAGCCATTATTCAGCCGATCCCGTTCTTGCCACTGGACGACTACGATGCCCTGCTACGTCGCTGCACCATCAATTTCGTCCGCGGCGAGGATTCTTTCGTTCGCGCCCAATGGGCCGGCCGGCCTTTCGTCTGGCAGATCTACCCGCAGGACGACGCCGCGCACCACATCAAGCTGGAAGCCTTTCTCGAGCGCTACTGCGCAGCCATGGAAGCCGAAATCGCCGAAAACGTGCGCGCCCTCTTCATCGCCTGGAACAGCGGCCACGACATCGCTGCGACCTGGCAGGCCTTCGTGGCCCGTACGCCTGAAATCTCCCGCCACAACGCGGGCTGGGCTGCTCATCTGGCCGGGCAAGCCGATCTGACGACGAGCCTCGTCAACTTCGCTGCCAGCAAGGTATAATTTAACGTTTTTCTTTTTCCGATCTTAGCTTAGAGAATCCCGAATGAAGACCGCACAGGAACTCCGCTCCGGCAACGTCATTATGGTTGGTGCCGACCCGCTCGTCGTCCAGAAGACCGAGTACAACAAGTCCGGCCGCAACGCCGCCGTCGTCAAGATGAAGCTCAAGAACCTGCTGTCCGGCAATCCGTCGGAAGCTGTTTACAAGGCTGACGACAAGTTCGAGGTGGTCATCCTCGACAAGAAGGAAGTCACCTATTCCTACTTCGCCGATCCGATGTACGTGTTCATGGACGCCGAGTACAACCAGTACGAAGTTGAAGCCGAGAACATGGTCGACGCGCTGAAGTACCTGGAAGCCGACATGCCGTGCGAAGTCGTTTTCTACGATGGCAAGGCCATCTCCGTCGAACTGCCGAACTCGCTGGTCCGCGAGGTCATCTACACCGAGCCGGCCGTCAAGGGCGACACCTCGGGCAAGGTCATGAAGCCGGCCAAGATCTCCACCGGTTTCGAGCTGCCGGTGCCGGCCTTCGTCGAAATCGGCGACAAGATCGAAATCGATACGCGCACCGACGAATACCGCAGCCGCACCAAGTAAGCAGGCTTCGGCTGACATGAGACGGGCAGCTTCGGCTGCCCGTTTGCTTTACTGGCTGCGTTGTCGCCAAAGCGACATGCTTTTCTGCCAGAATTCGCCCTTCATTCAACCCAGTTTCCGCGGATTTCCCATGACCTACAAAGTCTTTGTCGACGGCCAGGAAGGCACCACCGGCCTGCAGATCAACGAATACCTGGCGAAACGCGCCGATATCGAACTGCTGAAGATCGATGCCGACAAGCGCAAGGATCTGGCCGAGCGCAAGCGCCTGATCAACGCCTCCGACGTCACCTTCCTGTGCCTGCCGGACGACGCCGCCCGGGAATCGGTGACCCTGGTCGACAATCCGAACACCTGCATCATCGATGCGTCGACGGCCCATCGCGTCAACCCCGGTTGGGTTTTCGGCCTGCCCGAACTGGGCCCGGAACAACGGGCGAAGATTCGCGGCAGCAAGCGCATCGCCAATCCGGGTTGCCACGCCTCCGCCTTCATCCTGGCGCTCCGTCCGCTGGTCGCCGCCGGCCTGCTGCCGGCCGCCACGCAGATCGCTGCCAATTCGATCACCGGCTATTCCGGCGGCGGCAAGAAGATGATCGCCGACTACGAGGCCGCCAGCGCCAGCCCGACGCAACTGAAGGCACCGCGCGCCTACGCCCTCGGCCTGGCCCACAAGCATCTGCCGGAAATGCAGGCCTATACCGGCCTGACCATGGCGCCAATCTTCCAGCCGATCGTCGGGCCGTTCTACAAGGGCCTGGCCGTTACTGCCTACCTGCATCCGCAGCAATTCACCCGCAAGGCGACGCCGGCCGACGTACAGAAGATTCTCGCCGACTATTACGCCGACGAAGCTTTCATCCGCGTCGCACCGCTGGACCTGGAGGCCAATACCGACGGCGGTTTCTTCGATGTCGAGGCCAACAATGACAGCAACCGCGTCGATCTGTTCGTCTTTGGCAACGATGAGCGGATGCTCGTCATTGGCCGCTTGGACAACCTCGGCAAGGGCGCATCCGGCGCTGCCGTACAGGCAATGAATGTCCACCTTGGAGTGGACGAAAAGCTCGGACTGATCTGAAGCTGTCAGAAAAACAGCCGCCCAAGGGCGGCTGTTTTTTGCCGGCTCGCTGCACGGCCGGCGGACACCCCCGGCCGATTACAG
>WBUO01000078.1 GCA_008933675.1 Dechloromonas sp. | reverse complement strand
TCGTGTCCGTAGTAATCACGGGCAAAATCCAGAAACGAAAATTCGCCATCGCTGACGCACTCCCACAGGAAATCGGCTTCGATCTCTTCGGCCAGCGGCGTCGCCTGCTCGAGCAGAGTCGCCGCCGAGGGCTTCTCGAAACGCAACAGCACCGTCGCCGCCTTGATCTTGCTGCGCTTGCCGGAGGGCATTTCGACCTGCAAGGAGCTGTCGTTGTCGGCCATGACGGTGCCGGCCTTGAAGCCGCCGTCTTCTTCAAACAATACATTCATCGGCGGATTATAGCCCGGCAAATTCAATGAGTTGCGGGATGATTCCGGGAAAGCGCGTGAAGCTGTGGTCGCCGCCTTCGAAGATGCTCTGCCGGCAGCCGAACCAGAAGTCCTGTGCCTGATGGTAGTCGAGCACCTCGTCGCCGGTCTCGAGCAGCAGCCAGTAGCGCTCCGGCGTCGGCACCGCCACCTGCGCCTGCAATTGCCGGGCATGCTCGCCGGTGAAGGTGAAGCGCTCGCCGCTGTGGAAATTGGTGTGTTCGCCAATGAACTTTCCGGCATCCAGGCGGGCGATGGCGGCCGGATTGATCAGCACCGCCGGCAAGCCATATTTCTCGGCCAGATGGCTGGCGTAGTGGCCGCCGAGCGACGAGCCGACCAGCGTCACCGGAGCGCCGGCGTTTTCAATCAATCGCGAAACATCGGCCACCGCCTGATCCGGCACCGGCGACAGCTGTGGACAGACGAACTGCCCGGCCAGCCCGCGCCGCGCCATTTCCTCGGCGAGCAGCCGCGACTTCCACGAGGCCGGCGAGGAACAGAAACCGTGCAGGTAGAGGATCAAGCCGCCCACGTGACCCAGCCCATCTGCGCCGTCAGCAGCACGATCACGCCGAAGACGATGCGGTACCAGGCGAACAGCGTGAAGTCGTGGTTGGAGATGTAGCGGACCAGCGCCCGGACACTGAGCATCGCGGCGACGAAGGAAGCAACGAAGCCGACGGCGAACACCGGCAGATCCTCGAGGCGCAACAGCGCCCAGTTCTTGTAGACGTCGTACACCGTCGCCGCGAACATCGTCGGGATGGCCAGAAAAAACGAGAACTCGGTCGCCGTCTTGCGCGACAGGCCGAAGATCAGCCCGCCCATGATCGTCGCCCCCGAGCGCGAGGTACCGGGGAACATCGCCAGCGCCTGGGCAAAGCCGACCTTGAGCGCATCCGGCCAGCGCATTTCGTCGACGCTGTTCACGCGCGGCTGGTAGACCTTGCGTTCGATATACAGGATCAGGAAACCGCCGACGATCAGCGCCCCGGCCACGGTCAGCGGATTGAAGAGGTAGGCCTTGATCGTGCTGTGGAACATCACGCCGAGTACCGCCGCCGGCAGGAAGCCGACCGTCAGCAAACCGACGAAACGCTGCTGCACCGGGTCGGAGGCCAGCCCGCCGGCAACCTTGGTGATCCGCTCACGGTAGAGCCAGCACACCGCCAGAATCGCCGCCAGCTGGATGACGATCTTGAACACCTTGCTCTGCTCGTCGGTATAGTCGAGCAGGCTGCCGACGATGATCAGGTGACCGGTCGACGAGATCGGCAGGAATTCGGTCAGCCCTTCGACAATGCCGAGAATCAGGGCTTTCAGGAGGAGAATCGGGTCCATGCGGGAGGCTCTATGACAGGAGCGCGCATTCTACCCTTGCGGACATGTCATTACTTCGAGCGCCTGCAGCCAGCGCAAGGCATGCTCCCGCGAATCGCCGCACATCTCGAACGACGGCTGCAGGCCGGAACAGCAGGCCGGACGCTCGGGCCGGCCGAAGATGCGGCAACGCAGTTCGCCGTCCAGATGGTGACAGGGGGTACCGGCCGGCTTGCTCAGCGAGGAGATCGACGGGGCGATGCAGCAGGCGCCACAGCCGGGGCGGCAGCTCAGCGGGAGCGGGGATTCGTGCATGGCGCCATTGTCGCAGATGGCCGGTCGATACGACGCGATACCCCGGGCACCAATGCAAACCGCCGCCCTTTGCGGGGCGGCGGCTGGAGGGGGCGTCGAGGCGGCCCGACGGGATCAGGCACCGCGCATCGGCCGCGGGCCGTCATCGCCCGGACCGCGCGGACCATCGCCGCGTTGCCGCGGGCGCTCGCCGGAATCCTTCAGTTCGGCCAGCTGCTTGCGCTGCTCGGGGGTCAGCACTTCGAACACCTGACGCTCGGCCTTGGCACGACTCAAGGCCATTTCGCCCGTTGCGGCGGCGGCTGCATCAGCCAGCTCCTTGGCCTTCGCCTCACTGAAATCCGGTGCCGCAGTCAGTGCGCGCAGTTCGCTTTGCGCCTTGTGCAGAGCCTTGGCCGTATTGCGCATGGTCGGCGCCTGGGCGTGCATGATGTCGAAAATCCGGTCGCGCTGCGCTTCGCTCAGGGCGAGGCGGTTCAGGTGACGGGGAAGGCCGTCGTGACCCATGCCGGGGTGGCCGTAACCGGCCTTCATGCCCATGCGGTCACAGCCGCCTTGCATGCCCCGTTTTTCTCCGGGAGCGGCAGAGACCGCGAGAGGAACGGCCAGCGCCACGGCAGCAGCGGCAAAGAAACGCTTCAGATGCAGATGGGAGATGGTCTTCATGGTTGTTTCCTTCCTTGTTGAGGAGTCAGCCCGATCGGGGCCGACGACAGGACGAATACTCCTCCTGACGCCGGTAAATAGGGGTTACAGAGCTGTAAATGAACGTAAAGCAGGTAACGGGATATTTTTTGAGTGCTGCTATTCGTGGCGCAGCGCTTCGATCGGGTCGAGCCGGGCTGCCCTTCTGGCCGGCACGTAGCCGAACACCACCCCGATCGCCGCGGAAAACAGGAAGGCGGTCATGTTGATCGACGGATTGAACAGGAAAGGCATGCTCATCACACCGGACAGTCCGAGGCAGGCAAAGAAGGCCAGAGTGATGCCGAGCAGTCCGCCGAGAGCGGAAAGGACAACTGCCTCGATCAGGAATTGCAGCAGCACTTCGTTTTCCAGGGCGCCGATGGCCAGCCGGATGCCGATTTCCCGGGTCCGCTCGGTGACCGAGACGAGCATGATGTTCATGATGCCGATACCGCCGACCAACAGACTGACTGCGGCCACGGCGCCGAGCAGCGCGGTCATCGTGCCGATGGTGCCGGACAGCGTTTCGGCAATCTGCCGGGTGTCCATGAGGTTGAAGTTGTCTTCGGCGTTATCGGCCAACTTGCGGCGTTCGCGCATCAGGGAACGAATCTGTGCCATGGCCTGGGTCGAATCGATTCCGTCGCGCAGCGAAATCATCAGCGTCGACACGTCGAGATTGCCGGTCAGCCGGCGCTGTGCCGTACGCAAGGGCAGCAGCACCGTATCGTCCTGGTCCATGCCCATCGCGCCCTGCCCCTTGGCAGCCAGCACGCCGATCACCTCGCAATCGAAAGTCTTGACGCGAATCGCGTTGCCGAGAGGGCTTTGGCTGCCGAACAGCTCTTTCCTGACCGTATTGCCGATGATGCAGACAGCCTTGCCGGCCACTTCCTCGTCGTCGCTGAAGGCTCGCCCGGTGGCCAGCTTCCAGTTGCCTGCGATCAGGTAGGCATTGGTCGTGCCGCTGACGGTGGATGACCAGTTCCGGGCCCCGGCAACCAGCGTCACCGCACTGCCGACGACCGGTGCCACGGCCTGCAGGCCGTTGATCTGTTGTGCGACGGCATCGACATCGGCCAGCTTGAAGTTCGGCGCTCCGGCGCTGTCGCGGCCCGGCCCCAGGCGCTGTCCGGGACGCATCATCAGCAGATTGCTGCCGAGGCTCGCTATCTGCTCGGAAACCATGCGCGTCGCGCCATTGCCCAGCGTCACCATGGTGATCACGGCAGCAACGCCGATGACGATGCCGAGCACGGTCAGGAAGGAACGCATCAGGTTGCGACGGATTTCACGCAGTGCCAGCAACAGGGCGTTCAGCAGCATGCGCCGGCCTCCGTCGCGCCATCCTGCGCCACCAGCCCATCGACGAAATGCACGATGCGCCGGGCGTAAGCCGCCATGTCCGGCTCGTGGGTGACCATGATCACCGTGATGCCCTGCTCGCGGTTGAGCGCTGCCAGCAGTTCCATGATTTCGTGGCTGCGCTTGCTGTCGAGGTTGCCGGTCGGCTCGTCGGCGAGCAGCACCAGCGGACTGGTGACGATGGCGCGGGCGATGGCGACCCGCTGTTGCTGGCCGCCGGACAGTTCGGCCGGGGTATGGTGCTCCCAGCCCTCCAGCCCGACCTTGGCGAGGGCAGCGCCGGCGGCCCGATGGCGTTCGGCGGCTGCTTCACCGCGATAGAGCAGCGGCAACTCGACATTCTCCCGGGCCGACGTCCGCGCCAGCAGATTGAAGCCCTGGAAGACGAAACCGAGACAGTTGCGACGCAACAGGGCGCGTTGGTTGCGATCCAGGCGCTCGACATGGATGCCGCGAAACAGGTATTCGCCAGCGCTGGGCGTATCGAGACAGCCGAGCAGGTTCATCGCCGTCGATTTGCCGGAACCGCTCGGCCCCATGACGGCGACGAATTCGCCGGCATCGATCGTCAGGTCTACGCCCTGCAGCGCCTGAAAGGCCGCCTCTCCCTGACCGTAGGTTTTGGTGATGCCGTGCAGCGCAATCAAGGGTTCGCCAGCGGAACTCACTTCTTCGCTTCCTGATAGTCGGTGATCACCGCCATGCCCGCCCGCAGCTCGCCTGCCGTCACCTCCGTGTACCGGCCATTGCTGACCCCGGTTTGTACGGCGAGCGGCTGCGGACCGCGCTCACCCATTACCCAGACCTGCGTTTCGCCGGCCGTGGCGGTCGCCGGCCGTCTTTTGGCCGCCTCGGGCGGCGGCCCGGGCAGCAGGCGGGCCAGGAAACCGCGTTCCGGCGGGCCGGCGCCGGCCGTTGGTGGCGTGAAACGCAGTGCCGAATTCGGCACCAGCAATACCCGATCGCGACTGGCCGTGACGATGCTGGCCGTCGCCGTCATGCCGGGGCGCAAGGCCAGATCGTCGTTGTCGACCTGCAGTATGGTCTTGTAGGTGACGACATTGTCGGTGGTCGTCGCCCCCAGGCCGACGCGCTGGATGGTCGCGGGAAACTTGCGGCCGGGCCAGGCCGAGACGGTGAAGGTCGCCGGCTGGCCTGCCTTGACGTTGCCGACGTCGGCTTCGTCGACCTTGACCTGCAATTCCATCTTCGCCAGATCTTCGGCCAGTACGAACAACACCGGCGTCGTCATTGCCGCCGCGACGGTCTGGCCGGGTTCAACCTTGCGCGTCAGGACGACGCCGTCGACCGGCGAACGGATGGTCGCTTTACCCAGATTGGTTTGATCGGTCTTCAGCGTCGCCCGCGCCTGCACCACGTCGGCCCTGGCACTGGCCTCATTGGCCAGCGCCCGCAGGGCGACGGCCTCGGCTGTTTCCAGTTCGGTCCTGGCCGGCACCTTGCCGCCGGATAGCTCGGCCACCTGCCGCATGCGGGCCAGCGAGGCTTTCGACTCAGCCACCGTTGCGGCGGCCAGGGCCACCGAGGCTTCGGCCGCGGCGACCGCCGCTTGCGACTTGACGACGGTGTCCCTGAGCTTGGCCGTATCGAGCTCGGCCAGCAACTGCCCCTTTCTGACCACGTCATTTTCCTGCACCCGCACGCTGGCCAGCGTACCGGACAACTCGCTGCCGACATCGATCGACTTGGTGGGCTGCAAGGTGCCGCTGGCTGATGCGGTAACCAGCAGCTTGCCGTGTTCGATCTGCTCGCTGACGTAGGTGCCGCTTGCCCCATCATCACCGGGGACCAGCATGGCGATGCCGGCAAGCAGCAGGACAAGGGCTGCAATCACCGTCAGCCAGCGGCGTTTGCCATGCGGCGCACCAGGCGCGGCGGCATTCAACAAGCCGAGCAGGGCGGTGGTGGATTGGTCGGTGCTTTGCTTCATGAGCTCCCGCTTTCGTCGGATTCCGGCGCCGCCGCGGAGGCTTGCCAGCCTCCGCCGAGCGCCTTGTAAAGCTTGATCAGATTGCTCAGGACAGCGGCCTCTGCTGTCGCCAGACTGTCTTCAGCGGTCAATCGGGTACGTTCGGTTTCCAGGACTTTCTGGAAGTCGGTGAGGCCGGATTCGTACAAGCTTCGCGACAGCCGCGCCGCATTGCGGGCAGCATCGGCCGCCGCCCGCCGTGCGGCGACCCGTTCGTGCGCGGCGGCGTAGGCAGTCAGCGCATTCTCGACTTCCTCCAGAGCCCCCAGCACGCTGGCTTCGTAGCTGAGCAGGGCCTGCTCCTGCAGCGCGCTCTGGATGGCCACCGCCGCCCGCAGCTTGCCGCCATCGAACAGCGTCGCCGCCAGACTGCCGCTGACTGCCCGCAGCAGCGTGTCACTGCCACCGAGGGCGGCAAGGCTGTAGCCCTGCCAGCCGAAGGAGCCACCCAGGCTCAGGCTGGGATAGCGGGCTGCCAGTTTCTGCCCGACGCGTGCCGTTTCCGCCGCCAATGTGCGTTCGGCGGCCCGCAGGTCGGGGCGCTGGCGCAGCACGTCGGCCGGGATGCCGGCGCCGATGGCGGTCTTCACCGTGGGTAACGGCCGGACATCGCGCAGTTCGCCAGGGAGTGTCCCGGGGTGACGGCCGAGCAGTACGGCCAGTCGGTTAGCGGCAGCCGCCAGGCCGACCTCGAGATCGGGTATGCCGGCCCGCGTCTGCTCGCGATTGCTACGGGCCTGCTCGACATCGCTGCTGCTCGCCAAACCGGCCCGATTGCGCCATTCGGTGAGCTGCAAGGTGGCCGACTGGCTGTCCAGGTTGTCGCGGGCAATCGCCAGCCGCTGCTGGTAGCTGCGCAGATCGACGTAGTTCTGCGCAACTTCGGCCAGCAGCGAAACGCGGGTATTTTCCAGGTCCGCCGCGACCGCAGCCTGATCGGCCGTTGCGGCCTCGACGGCACGACGGGTGCCACCGAACAGGTCGATTTCCCAACTGGCATCGAAACCGACGTCGTACAGCGTCCGCTCCTGCTGAGTACTGACGGCTTCCGCCGCTTTGCTGCGGCTTCCGCCGACGGCGGTCGTCAGGGTCGGAGAATAGCCGCTCAGCGATTGCTGACGGGCCGCTCTGGCCTGGCGCAGACGCGACCGGGCAAGACGGAGATCGAGGCTGCCGGCCAGCGCCTCGTCGATCAGCCGCTCAAGCAGCGGATCGTCGAGTTGCTGCCACCAACGGGCCAGATCTGCCGGCACTTCGGCCGTCGCCCGGGCCGTTGTCCAGTTTGCCGGCAGCTTGAAGTCCGGAGCCCGGTAGTCCGGCCCGACCGAGGGTAATTGCGCACAAGCACCCAGCATACTTGCCGCCAGGCACAAGGCCGGTATTCGTTTTGCCATTCGACGACTCATTCGACAGCCAGCCCGGAGATCCGGATAACGCCTTCGAGCGCTTCAGCGGCACGGGACAATATCAGCACCCTACGGATCATTTGCGACGCAGTTCGCCTACCGGCGCCAACCAGCGTGCGGCATCACGCGTCAGCCATTCCACGGCAACCGGATCCTTCTTCAACTGGGCATCGAGAAAAGCCACGCTCAGGCGCTGAATGGCGATTGCCTGCCGCGCCGCACCGGCATCCGGGGAGCCCGCCATGCCTCCGCTGCCGCCAGGAGGGCCTCGCCGGCCGGCGGGCGGCATGCCCCCGCCTGCACCACCGCCCGGCCCCCGTGGCCTGCCGCCTGCCGAAGGCTCACCGGCACCGCCACGTCCGGCACCCGCACCGGCGTCCTCAGGGGCTGACCTGGAACTGCCAGCCAAGAGTCGATGCGATGCACCGAACAGCAGCAGCAGGTACTTTTCACCGTCCGGCATGTGATTGAAGGGCGCCAGGCGAGCTGCCAGCGAGGTAACGACACCGAAAGCGTCGCCATCCTCGGTGGCCGTCACGGCGAGTACCGGCATGCCGATGCTGCCGAAACGCCGGGAGAATCCGCCCCCCGCCGCATTGGCGTAAGGGCTGAGCAGAATTGCCGCCTGCGGCGGATGCTTCAACGGTGCAGGATCGACACCGTTCGCCTGCTCGCCGGCCAGCAACTGGGCCGTCTGCGCCCCGATGTCGTAACCGGCCACAGCCATCGAGGCCGGATCGATCCGGTCAAAGGGCTGGACGCCCCGCACAACGCGTTTCTCCAGTTCGGACAATACGCTGCGCACGGCCCCCAGGCGCTCGGTGAGCGCTGCCGGCGCATGACTTTCGCGGCCCAGCGCAGGGAAATCGGCGTTCTTCGCATGGCGCCCCTGCAAGGCGGCGGGGCCAAAACGCTCCGCTTGCAAGCTGAGCACGGCGTAGCCGGCCTCCACCCAGGCGTTGCGCCAGGCATCTCCGGCTTCTGCTGGCTCACCCAGCCCGGGCAGATAGACAACGAGCGGATGGCGTCCGGCCGTTCGCGGCACCGCCAGCCTCACCGGAATATCGCCCGGCGCGGCCGGATCGCCGCTCACCCAGTTCTCGTGCACCATCTCGGCTGCATGGCGCAACTCCGGCTGATAGGCGCGTTCGGCATAGCGACGCAGGAAAGGATCGTCTGCCGACGGCGAACGACGCAGGCTGCTGCAACTGCTCAGCAAGATCATCAGGGCCAGGCCGGCCAGCCACAGCGGTGGCCGTTCGGTACCGATGAAGAACGGGGTGAAAAGCGAGCTGCCAATCATCGGACGAAGGCCCCTTGCTTGAATGATCGAGAGCGGGCCGAAGCCAGAGCGGATGGCGCAAGCAGGTCGGGAATCCGCCGGAAGATGGCAGACCCGGCAAGCGTCGGCAGGGCAGCAGTTTGGTCGCCGGCATACCTGCCTTGGTCGACAGGCAACGGGGAAACAGCGAGCGTTACGGCAGAGGGCATGGGCTTGTCCAATCGAGGCGCCGCAGCGATCTGCGACAGGACACATGCTCCTACCCGGCGAGGTTAATGGCGGTTAATGGTCTGTAAATGAACGTAAATGGCGAGCCGAGCAACTTTGGCCGTCATCCGCCCGCCGGACCGGGCCTATCGACGGATGACACCCGGCCAAAGCGAAAAAAGGCGGCTGAAATCCAGCCGCCTTCCTCTGTCCGGTATCGATATCGCGTTACACCTTGCGATAGACCTCAGCCCCCGTCTTCACGAATTCGACGGCCTTGGCCTCCATGCCTTTGCTGAGCGCTTCCTCTTCCTGCAAGCCTTGTGCCGCGGCGAAGTCGCGCACGTCCTGGGTGATCTTCATCGAGCAGAAGTGCGGGCCGCACATCGAGCAGAAGTGGGCGACCTTGGCCGATTCCTTCGGCAGGGTCTCGTCGTGGAACTCGCGTGCCTTGTCCGGATCGAGACCGAGGTTGAACTGGTCTTCCCAGCGAAACTCGTAGCGCGCCTTGGACAGTGCATTGTCGCGGATCTGTGCGCCGGGATGGCCCTTGGCCAGGTCAGCGGCGTGGGCGGCCAGCTTGTAGGTGATGATGCCTTCCTTGACGTCGTCCTTGTCGGGCAGGCCGAGGTGCTCCTTCGGCGTCACGTAGCAGAGCATGGCCGTGCCGTACCAGCCGATCATCGCGGCGCCGATGCCGCTGGTGATGTGGTCGTAGCCCGGCGCGATGTCGGTGGTCAAGGGGCCGAGGGTGTAGAACGGGGCTTCCTTGCAGTATTCGAGCTGCAGGTCCATGTTCTCCTTGATCAGGTGCATGGGCACATGGCCCGGGCCTTCGATGATGGTCTGCACGTCGTGCTTCCAGGCGATGTCTGTGAGTTCGCCCAAGGTCTTCAGTTCGCCGAGCTGCGCCTCGTCGTTGGCGTCGTAGATCGAGCCGGGACGCAGGCCGTCGCCGAGGCTGAAGGCCACGTCGTAGGCCTTCATGATTTCGCAGATTTCCTCGAAGTGCGTGTAGAGGAAGCTTTCCTTGTGATGCGCCAGGCACCACTTGGCCATGATCGAGCCGCCGCGGCTGACGATGCCGGTCATCCGGTTGGCGGTCATCGGGATGTAGCGGAGCAGCACGCCGGCGTGGATCGTGAAGTAATCGACGCCCTGTTCGGCCTGCTCGATCAGCGTGTCGCGGAAGATTTCCCAGGTCAGGTCCTCGGCCTTGCCGTTGACCTTCTCCAGCGCCTGGTAGATCGGCACCGTGCCGATCGGCACGGGCGAGTTGCGGATGATCCACTCGCGCGTTTCGTGGATGTTCTTGCCGGTGGACAGGTCCATCACCGTGTCACCGCCCCAGCGGATCGACCAGGTCATCTTCTCGACTTCTTCCTGGATCGACGAGCCGAGCGCCGAGTTGCCGATGTTGGCGTTGATCTTGGTGAGGAAGTTGCGGCCAATGATCATCGGCTCGCTTTCCGGATGGTTGATGTTGTTCGGGATGATGGCGCGGCCGCGGGCGATCTCGCTGCGCACGAATTCGGGGGTGATCTCGGCCGGAATGGCGGCGCCGAAGCTCTGCCCCGGATGCTGGCGGGTCAGCAGCTTGGCCATCTTGTCGCCCATCGGGCCGGTGGCCTTCAGCGATTCGATGTAGGCGGCGCGATTCAGATTCTCGCGGATCGCCACGTATTCCATTTCCGGCGTGATGATGCCTCTACGCGCATAGTGCATCTGCGACACGTTGGCACCGGCCTTGGCGCGGCGCGGCTTGCGGTGCAGGCCGGGGAAACGCAGTTCGTCGAGCGCCTTGTCGGCAGCGCGCTGGCGGCCGTATTCGGACGTCAGGTCGGCCAATTCCTCGGTGTCGCCGCGTTCGGCGATCCACTGCGCGCGCAGCGCCGGCAAGCCGGAACGGATGTCGATCTTCGCCGCCGGGTCGGAGTACGGGCCGGAGCAGTCATAGACGTAGATCGGCGGATTCGGCTCGCCGCCCATGCCGGTCGGCGTGTCGGCCTGACTGATCTCGCGCATCGGCACGCGCAGGTCCGGACGGGATCCGCTTACGTAAATCTTGCGGGAATTGGGCAGCGGCTGGACGGCCGCCTCGTCGACGTGGGCGTTGGCGGCGAGAAACTGTTCGGTGGCGTTCATTGAGGCTCCATGCGTGAATGCGTGGGGTAAGACGGGCAAGGAGCAATCTGGTTCCAGCAGCAGATTTCGTTTCCCTACGACGGCATGACCCGGTCAGGTTCGAAGGGTATTTCTCAGTCGGTCCATGGTGGAAAATGCACGCCGACACCCCTAACGAGAGGCCTGCAAGTTACTGGAAACACAGGCAAAATGCAAGGAAGCGGAGGCTGCACTCAAGATTTCTCGAATTTGGTCGAAATCATATGGGCAAGCTGAGGAATTCAAATAATAAAGAGGTTTCGAATGCATCCATCGATCATGGTCGCCCTGGCCATTGCCCTGCCCCTGACGGCGGTCGCCGCGCCGACCTGGCAGAACGTTTCGTCCGAGCCGGGCAAGCGTATCGAACTCGACCGCACCAGCATCAAACGCGAAGGTTCGACGGTCGAGGCGCAGAGCCGCATGATCCTCGACAAGGAACTGATCGACATCCGTTCCGGGGCGCCTTACCTGATCATCGAGGTGATCACCCGTTACGACTGCACGGCGCGCAATGCCAACACGATCAAGCGCACCTTCAAGAAAGACGAAAACACCATCGTCCGCGCCGAAGACCTCAAGGGCAACGACCTGCCGGTACGCAGCGGCACACTGGATGACAAGGTACTGCGCGAAGTCTGCCGCCCCCCCAAGGGAACCCAGGCCGAACTGGCGGAAAAGGCCAACGAGGCGGCAACGCAGTTGCGCGAGGCCAACGAAGCACTGCTCAAGAAGGAAATGGCCAAGGCCCAGAAGGCCACCCCCATCAAGACCTCCGAGAACGGCACGGGCAAGGTCGAGGAAGCCCCGAAGGCAGCCATCCCATCGATTCGCCCGAGCCTGAAGGCAGCGGCCGAAGGAACGAAGGCAGATACTCAGGCCGTCGAAAAACCACTGCCGGCCAGCACGGCTGCCGCCACCCCAAACGAGCCACCGAAGGCTCCGCCGCGACCACGGAAGCCTGTCGCACCCAAGACCGGGAACACCCCCAGCAACGAGGGTTACATGCTTGAGCTGGTGCGCAGCGAACCCATCCGTCCCAAAATGCCAGTCGAGTGGAGCTACGAGGGTGCTGGCGGCCCGGAAAACTGGGCGCGCCTGGACCCGCGGAATTCGCTATGCGGCACGGGCCAGCGGCAGTCGCCGATCGATATCCGTGACGGCATCAAGGTCGATGTCGAGCCGATCCAGTTTCGCTACCGCCCTTCGCGCTTCCGCATCACCGATACCGGGCGTACCGTTGAAGTCCACCTCGGTGACAATGCCTTCAGCCTGACCGGCAAGACCTACACGCTGCAGCAGATCAATTTCCACCGCCCGTCAGAGGAGCGCATTGACGGCCGCCGCTTCGAAATGTCCGCCCACCTCGTGCATCGTGCCGACGACGGCCAGTTGGCAATCATCGCCGTACTGCTCGAACGCGGAACCGAGAACCCCTTCATCCAGACGCTGTGGAACAACCTGCCGCTGGAAAAACATCTTTCCGTCGAACCGCCCAGCGCCAGCATCGATCTTGAAACCCTGTTGCCGAAATCCCGCAACTACTACGCTTACATGGGTTCGCTGACGACTCCGCCTTGTACCGAAGGGGTCCTGTGGCTGGTACTCAAGCAACCGGTTCAGGTCTCGCCCGAACAGATCGACATCTTCGGACGCCTGTACCGCAACAACGCACGGCCGACACAACCGGTCGCCGGTCGGCTGATCAAGGAAGGTCGCTGAACGCCCAGCGGCCGGACCGGCCGCCAGTAGCGCCGTCGTCACAGGGCGGCACGCGGAAGCCGGGTGGGTCTCGGGTATAATCCTGTTTTGTCGGAACCAATATATTAGCGTATGCTAATATGATGCCTGCGGAGACCACCCAATGAATATCGAGCAAGCGCGCTTCAACATGATCGAGCAGCAGATCCGCCCCTGGGATGTGCTGGACCCGCAGGTTCTCGACCTGCTTTTCGTCGTCAAGCGCGAGAACTTCACGCCGCCGGCCTATCGCAGCCTGGCTTTCGCCGATATGGAAATTCCGCTTGGCGAAGGGCAGACCATGCTGGCCCCCAAGATCGAAGCCAAGCTGTTGCAGGAGCTTGGCCTGCGCAAGACCGACAAGGTGCTGGAAATCGGCACCGGTAGCGGCTACATGGCAGCCCTGCTGGCCGCCCGCGCCGAACACGTGGTAACCGTTGAAAGCCGCCCTGCACTCGCCGATCAGGCTCGCCGGAACCTGGCCGATGCCGGAATCGGCAACGTCACCGTCGAAACCGGCAACGGTACCGGCGGCTGGCCTGCCCGAGGCCCCTATGACGCCATCGTCGTCTCCGGCTCCCTGCCGACACTGCCCGACGCCTTGCTCAAGCAACTGCGCGTCGGCGGGCGTCTGGCTGCCATCGTCGGGGAAGCACCGGTCATGGAGGCGGTGCTGGTAACTTGCACCGCCGATGGCATCTACAACAGCGTGAACCTTTTCGAAACGGTCGTCGCCCCGCTCGACGGCGTTTCCGCCAAGTCTTCGTTCAGCCTCTGATGCAACAGCTGCGCGCTTCGCAACTCGCTGCCTGGCTGGCCGATCCCGATCTGCCCAAGCCTTTGCTGCTCGATGTCCGCGAGCAGTGGGAGTACGAGTTGTGCCATCTTGATGGCGCGCAGCACATGCCCATGCACCTGGTCCCGCTGCACTGCCAGGAGCTCGATGCTGCAAGGGATATCGTCGTCATCTGCCATCACGGTGCGCGCAGCATGCAGGTCGGAATGTTTCTCGAAAGGCAGGGCTTTGGTGCCATTCATAATCTGGCGGGCGGAGTGAATGCCTGGGCGATCGACGTCGATCCGGCCATGCGTCGCTATTGAGGAAATCATGAGAACCTTCGTCAGCTTGCTTACCCTGCCCCTGATGGCAATACCGGTCCATGCGGCCGACCTGATGCAGATTTACCGTGCCGCCCAGGACAGTGACCCGACCTATGCCGCGGCCCGCGCCACACTGGACGCCGGACGCGAGAAGATGCCTCAGGGACGGGCCGGCCTGCTGCCCAGCCTGACGCTCTCCGGCAATACCGTCTGGAACGAGAACGACCTGTCGGCACACAACGGCCCGACTTATGCTCGCCAGCGCTACAACTCGAACGGTTATCAGCTGACACTGTCGCAACCTTTGTTCCGCTGGCAGAACTGGATCGCCTATGACCAGTCGAAAATCCAGGTCGTGCAAGCCGAGGCCAATTTCGCCCAGGCCCGCCAGGACCTGATCCTGCGCGTCGCCCAGGCCTATTTCGACACCCTCTTCGCTCAGGAGAACCTGAGCGCGGTGCGTGCCAACAAGGCGGCGATCAGCCAGCAACTGGAATCGGCCAAAAAGAATTTCGAGGTCGGCACTTCGACCATCACCGATACGCACGAGGCCCAGGCCCGCTTCGATCTGGCGCTCGCCCAGGAGATCGCAGCCGAAAGCGACCTCGAGGTGAAGAAGAACACGCTGCAGTCGATCATCGGCCGCACGCCGGAAGCACTGGCCCGCCTTCGTCAGGGAACCGAGCCCAGCCAGCCCGAGCCAAGCGACATGAACCAGTGGGTGAATGCCGCCGAAAAGGATGCGATCACCGTCCAGATTCAGCTGGCTGTCGCCGAGATTGCGGCACGTGAAGTCGACCGCCAGCGGGCCGGCCACTATCCGACAGTCGATCTTGTCGCCAACTACGGCCACTCCAAATCCTTCGCCCAGGGAACGGGCCTGTTCGAAAACGATTACCAGAACGTCGGCGTCCAGCTGAATATTCCACTTTTCCTTGGCGGGCAGGTCGTCTCCCGCCAGCGCGAGGCGAGCGCCAACCGTGCCGCGGCCCAATCGACACTCGAGGCTGCACGCCGGGGAGCGGCGCTGTCGGCTCGTCAGCAGTATCTTGGAGTAGCCAACGGCCTGGCCCAGATCAGGGCCCTGAAGGCAGCGCTGGTCTCTTCGCAGTCAGCCCTGGAATCGAACAAACTGGGCTACGAGGTCGGCGTGCGTATCAACATCGACGTTCTCAACGCCGAAAACCAGGTCTATGTGACCCGTCGCGACCTGGCACGCGCCACCTTCGACACCCTGCTCGCCCAGTTGCGCTTGAAAGCCGCTGTCGGCGCGCTGGGCGAAGATGACGTGACCGCCATCAACGCCCTGCTCGATCCGTCCACTGCGCAATAAACGCCAGCGTACGTCGGGTTGCACCACGATGGGCGCGGGCAAAATCACCGGCGGCGCGGCGCATGGTCGATAACGCTTCCGGGTTGGCCAGCAGGTTGCCGACGCGTTCCGCCAGGCTGTCGACATCGCTGATCCGGCATGCGGCGCCCACCGTGATGGCATCATCGGTTGCCTGCAGGAAATTGAAGGTATGCTGCCCGACAATGACGGGACAATCGCAGGCAGCCGCCTCGATCAGGTTCTGACCGCCGAGCGGCAACAGGCTGCCGCCAACGAAGGCAAGATCGGCAAGGCGGTAATAGGCCGCCATTTCGCCCATGCTGTCACCCAGCCATACCGAGACGTCTTCTGTCGGCAGTCCCTCGCTACGCCGTTGCCATGCCCAGCCTTGCTGCCCGAGCAAGGCTGCCACTTCGGCAAAGCGCTGCGGATGGCGGGGTACCAGCACCCGCGAGGGGGAGGAGTTGCTGATTCTCGATGCCTGGCGCCGGCCGATGGCTTGCCGCCAGCCCTCGCCCAGCGCCAGCTTCTCCGCTGCTGGCGAGACGTCGAACTTGATGTTGCCGCACACCTCAGGCGTCTGAGCTCCGAGACCGGCAA
>WBUO01000462.1 GCA_008933675.1 Dechloromonas sp. | reverse complement strand
ACCTGGTACGGCTGGGGCGCGCCATCATCATCGCCTCTGCAGTCGTCTGGGGGCTGGGCCTTCTCCGCGAAATTATCGTCGGGGCCGTGGGGACCGAGACCATCGTCGAGGACCTGCGGCAGCTCTGGCTCGACGTCGAGCATTCCCTGCCTGCCTGGTACTCATCGGTGCTGATGCTCGCCATCGCCGCGATGCTGGCGCTGATCGCCGGCCTGCGTCGGCGCGAGGGAAACCGGGATGCCCCGCGCTGGTCGCTGCTGGCGCTGGTCTTCCTTGCCATGGCGGTCGACGAAGCGGTCAGCTTCCACGAGGTGCTGATCGATCCGGTCCGCACGCTCGCCGGCGCCGGCGGCCTCTTCCATTTCGCCTGGGTGATCCCGGGCGCGCTCGGCGTCCTCGCCCTCGGCCTCTATTTCCTGCCGTTCCTGTTGCGGTTGCCGCGGCGCACGGGCTGGCTCTTCGCCGCCGCGGGCCTCGTCTATGTCGGAGGCGCACTGGGCATGGAAATGGTCGGCGGCGCCATGGTCGAAGCTTTCGGTACCGCGTCGCCGCCCTACATCGCCGCCTTCGTCGTCGAGGAGGGGCTCGAACTCGCCGGCCTTACCGCCTTCCTGCTGGCGCTGTTCGGCTGCATTGGCGCGCGGGACGCGGAGGCGATGACGATCGTCCTCGCGGGCCGCGAGGGGGCGCCGGCCAAGGTTGCCTGATTTTGCCCACCCCGGCGCTACTGCACCGAGGTGCGAAGTGGCCTTCGCCGGCAGGGCCTAATGGGCACAGGATGCTCATAGCCTCTGTCGAGCGAGCACGACGGAGGGTGCGGTGGGCCGCCTAATCTATCGTCTCTTTCCAAGACTGGGAAGCCCGCCACTGACAGTTGGCGAGCCTCGCCTTGCCATTCCTGGAGCTGAGGCAATCTTCGGGGGTGCATGCTTCAATCGTTCGTCTGAAATCTGGCGCGACCGTTCTGCCGAGTCTAACGTTTTCAGTTCTTGATCAAAGGTGTTTCTGGCCACAGCCGCTCCAACTCGCTTTCCGTCCTTCCATAGTTGGCCTCCATCGATGAGCGACTTTAGCCTGGCAACAACTCGCCGTGCGTACAGCTCCACGTCGACGGTGACGATTGTCGGTTCTTTGCTCCCCCTGAACTCGAACCAACGCGTCCTGCGCGCGGCCTCCAGCGCCATAGTCTTCGATTTGTTCTTTATCCAAAGGGCACGGAAGCTCGCTGCTGCAAGCTTTCGCCCAACTAGGTCATTTGGATTGTAGTCAAGAAAGGAGTGGGCAACCACATATTCCCGCCACCGTCTCGCGAGCGTCGGCCTCAGCTCGCGTGTCCCTCGCCATATCGGTTCAAGCACCATGAAATCGCCGTGCTTGGCCATGTGCTCAAGTGCGGCGACCGTCCACTTCTGCAGGTTGGATTTGTCGCGGATCACCAGATCAGCGCTGGCTTGCCGCAGTACTTCCTGCCCAATCCGATTCAGTGGTGTAGGGACGACATTTTTGCCCACGAATACAGCCCTTTCAGCGCTGTACGGCGCACCCTAGTCTTCATGACCAACTTTGCACGGAAGCTGACCGCAGCACAATCGTGCCCTCCCGCCAGCCGAGCATGGGGAGCCGTGGGCATGAGACCTCCTTCACTCACAGGGGGCCGACTATGACCCCCACGCTCATTACTCGTCAGGCAGCCACAACAAGCGGGACAGGGTCCAGCGGATACGGAGCGTCCGTAACGTCCTCGATCTGATGCTAAATGGTGCTGCCGGACAGGATTGAACTGTCGGCCTCCCCCTTACCAAGGGGGTGCTCTACCACTGAGCTACGGCAGCCAAGCGCCGCCCCGGAACGGCCCGCGGCGGCGACGGGCGGTTAGTGCCATAGGGTCCGGCTCGACGCAAGGCCAAAAAACGCCTAGGACTGCGAGGTCCGGACCGGCCCGGGAATGGTCAGCGCTTTCATGTCGAAATCCGAAGCCGCCAAGGCACGCGAGCAAAGATTGGCCGCAAAGCTTCGCGAGAACCTTAAGCGCCGCAAGGGGCAGGCGCGGGCGCGACGGCAGGGCGAGACCGGCCTGGCGCAGGCGCCGGCATCGCCGCGGGACGAGACGGAAAAGTGAACGCGGGCGGAAGCCTGCCTGCCTTGTCGGCACTGCACGACTTGGGTTACCACGCCTCAAACAGGGCCGGCGCGGCCCGGTCGGGATAGAACATGGATCGCATTCGTTTGGTCGGCGGCAACCAGCTTCATGGCGAGATCCCGATCTCGGGCGCCAAGAACGCCGCGCTGCCGCTGATGATCGCCTCGCTGCTCACGCGCGAGCCGCTGACGCTCGAGAACGTGCCGCGGCTGGCCGACGTCAAGCAGCTCGAGCGCATTCTCGAGAATCACGGGGTCGACATCGCCGTGCACGGCCGCCGTGCCACCGACCAGGTGGACGGCCAGCGCATGACCTTCGAGGCCGCCGAGATCGTCGATACCACCGCGCCCTACGAGCTGGTCTCCACCATGCGGGCCAGCTTCTGGGTGATCGGCCCGCATGGTGGAGACCAGCTCGTAG
>WBUO01000077.1 GCA_008933675.1 Dechloromonas sp. | reverse complement strand
GCCCGCGCCCCGGCACGCCGGCGCTCGAACTGGTCGACGACACGCCGGCCGAGGTCAAGTCGGCGCGCCTGTCGCGCCTGCAGAAGCGCATCGACGAGCTGGCACAAGCCGTCAGCAAGTCGATGGTTGGCAGCGTGCAGCGCGTGCTGGTCGAGAGCCTGTCGAAGAAAGATGCGCTCGAACTGGCCGGCCGCACCGACAACAACCGCATCGTCAATTTCGTCGGCAACCCCCGCTTGATCAACACCTTCGTCGATGTCCGCATCACCTCGGCCCTGCCGCACAGCCTGCGAGGCGAAATTGTCATCCGCGAAGATTAAGCCGGCGCCGAAGAGCCGGCCGGTCGACCTGGCCCTGGTGCCGGTCGACAACAACCAGCTGGCCAACCTGTGCGGGCCGCTGGACGAGAACATCCGGCAGATCGAGACCGGCTTCGACGTCATCATCCGCCGGCGCAACGAGCGCTTCTCGATCACCGGCGACAAGGCCCAGCTGACGGCCGACGCGCTGCGCCACTTCTATGCGATGGCGCGGGCGCCGCTGTCGGTGGACGAAATCCAGCTCGGCCTGATCGAGCTGACCAATGCCCCGGTGCGCCGCGTCAATACCGGCAGCGGCCTGACCGACGGGCCGCAGTTGATCACGCGCAAGACCGAGCTGCACGGCCGCACGCCGCGCCAGGTCGCCTACCTGAAGGCGATCCAGGAGCACGACATCACCTTCGGCATCGGTCCGGCCGGCACCGGCAAGACCTATCTGGCCGTCGCCTCGGCCGTCGACGCCTTCGAGCGCGACCTGGTCGAGCGCATCATCCTGACCCGGCCGGCGGTCGAGGCCGGCGAACGGCTCGGTTTCCTGCCCGGCGACCTGACGCAGAAGATCGACCCCTACCTGCGCCCGCTGTACGACGCGCTGTACGACCTGATGGGCCACGACCGGGTCAGCAAGCTGTACGAGAAGCACGCCATCGAGATCGCGCCGCTGGCCTTCATGCGCGGGCGGACGCTGAACCACGCCTTCATCATCCTCGACGAGGCACAGAACACCACGCCGGAGCAGATGAAGATGTTCCTGACCCGCATCGGCATCGGCGCCAAGGCCGTGGTCACCGGCGACATCACCCAGATCGACCTGCCCAAGGGGCACAAGAGCGGCCTCAAGGAAGCCATCGACGTCCTCGACGGGGTGCGCGGCCTGGCCTTCACCCACTTCAAGAAGGAAGACGTGGTGCGCCATCCGCTGGTCGCCCGCATCGTCGAAGCCTATGAAAAACGCAGCCAGCAAGCGTCTTAACCTGTCCGTGCAATATGCCTGTAACCGCGAGGGCCTACCCTTGCGGGCGGATTTCGTGCGCTGGGCGCGTGCCGCGCTGACCGGCGGCGGCGAAATCGCCATCCGCCTAGTCGATGCCGACGAGGGCCGGGAGCTGAACAAGGAATACCGCGGCAAGGACTACGCGACCAACGTGCTGTCTTTTCCGTACGACACCGAGCCGGTGGTCATGGGCGATCTGGTCATCTGCCCGAGCGTCGTGGCACGCGAGGCGGCCGAGCAGAACAAGCCGCTGGCCGCGCATTACGCCCACCTGACGGTGCATGGTATGCTGCATTTGCAAGGCCGGGATCATGACAATGACGAAGATGCCCAGGCCATGGAAGACGAAGAAAGGGAGATTCTCGCCGCGCTCGGTTACCCCGACCCGTATCTGGACAGCCCAGCGGCCTAAACATCATGGACAGTGACAGTAAACCCGGCTTCATCGAACGCCTGACTTCCCTGCTGCTGCGCGAACCCGAGGACCGCCCGCAGCTGATTCAGATCCTGCACAGCGCCTACGAGCGCAACCTGATGGACGCCGACGCGCTGACCATCATCGAGGGCGCCCTGGCCGCCTCGGAAACCCGCGTCACCGACGTCATGGTTCCGCGTGCCCAGATGGACGTCATCGACATTGACGATCCGCTCGACGAGATCGTCCCGGTGGTCATCGACACCGCCCACTCGCGCTTCCCGGTCGTCGACGGCGACCGCGACAACGTGCTCGGCATCCTGCTCGCCAAGGACCTGCTGCGCATCCACACGGAAGAGAACTTCGTGCTGCGCGACTGGCTGCGCCCGGCGGTCTTCATTCCCGAATCGAAGCGCCTGAACGTGCTGTTGCGCGAATTCCGCGTGTCGCGCAACCACATGGCCATCGTCGTCAATGAATACGGCGGCGTCGCCGGCCTGGTCACCATCGAGGACGTGCTCGAGCAGATCGTCGGCGACATCGAGGACGAATACGATTTCGACGAGGCGCACGACAACATCCGCCTCGACTCCGCCGGTCGCTACCGGGTCAAGGCACGCACCGAGATCGAGGATTTCAATACCGCCTTCTCGACGAACTTTTCCGACGAGGAGTTCGACACCGTCGGCGGCCTGATCCTGCGCCACCTCGGCCGCGTGCCGAAGCGCAACGAAAGCGTCGATATCGACGGCATGCGTTTCCAGGTATTGCGCGCCGACAGTCGCCGTCTGTACACGTTGCTCGTCGACCCGCTGCCCAAGCCGGAAAATAGTGCTGAAACGCCTGCTGAATAAGCACGGCCCGCCCCCCCTCCTGCTCGCTGCCGCTCTCGGCGCGCTCGGGGTGCTGGCCTACGCGCCGTTCGACCTTTTCTGGCTGGCGCCAGCGGTCTGGCTCGGCCTTCTGTTGCTGCTGCGCACCGCCGGCAGTGTCCGTCAGGCGGCGCTGACCGGCTTCGCCTTCGGCCTCGGCTTCTTCCTCTGCGGCGTCTCCTGGGTCTACGTCAGCCTCTCCGTATTCGGCGGCATGCCCTGGTGGCTGGCCGGCATCGCCGCCTTCCTGTTCTGTACCGTGATGGCGCTGTTCCCGCTGCTCGCCGGTGCCGCCTTCAAACGCTGGCAACCGGCTACCGACTGGCGCCAGGCTGTTTTCCTGGCCGTCCTCATCGCCCTCGCCGACTGGCTGCGCAGCTGGATATTCACCGGTTTCCCGTGGCTGGCCGCCGGCTACTCGCAAACACCGCCCAGCCCGCTGGCCGGCTTCGCGCCGCTGCTCGGCGTGCACGGCCTGTCACTGTTCGTTGTACTGGCCGGCACACTGCTCATCTGCCGCTGGCGCGGCGCTCTCGTTGTCGTTGCCCTGCTCGCCACCGGTTTCGCCCTGCGCCAGGTAGCATGGACAACGCCCGACGGTGATCCAATCCGCGTCGCACTGATCCAGGGCAACGTGCCGCAGGAGATGAAGTTCCGCCCGGAAGCGCTGGTCCGCACACTGAATCTGTACCGGGAACTGATCGAGGCACACCCGGCTCAACTGACCCTGCTGCCGGAGACCGCCATCCCGATCTTCTTCGATCAGTTGCCGCCGGAATATGTCGGCGCACTCAAGGCTGCCGCAGCACGCCAGGGTGGCGACCTGATCCTCGGCACACTGACCGGCGACAACGAGCATTACTGGAACAGCGCCCTGAGCCTTGGCGCCTCGCCGCTGCAGACTTACAGCAAGACCCATCTGGTACCGTTCGGCGAAACGATTCCGCCCGGCTTCTCGTGGTTCATGCAACTGGCCACCATCCCGATGTCGTCGTTCGCGCGCGGACCGGAGCGGCAACCGCCGCTGGCCGTCGCCGGCCGCCAGGTAGCAGTCAACATCTGCTACGAGGATGCCTTCGGCGAGGAAATCATCGCCGCCTTGCCGCAGGCCGGCATCCTGGCCAACCTGTCGAACACTGCCTGGTTCGGGCGCTCGCTGGCCCAGCCGCAACATCTGCAGATCGCCCGAATGCGCGCCATCGAGACCGGCCGGCCGATGCTGCGCGCAACCAATACCGGGATGACCGCGGTGATCGCTGCGGACGGCACGGTGACCGCCACCCTGCCGCCTTTCACACAAGGCGTGCTGCAGGCCGAAGTAACGGCCCACCAGGGCCTGACGCCCTATGCCCGCTTCGGCAACGGGCCGGCGCTGGCACTTTGCGTCCTGCTGCTTGCCCTGATCAGCCGCCGCGGGCGAGCTTGATCACCTCGCGCTCGACCAGACGCTCCAGATAACGCTGTGGCTCGTCGCCGACCTCGCGGCCGTCGTGATAAAGCAGCGCGACCGTGAAAGGACCGTCGCCGGTGGCGAGCACGGCGATATTGTCCGGACTGACCGTAGACCGTCCGAGATGCCGCGCGGTCGGCCAGCGGATGTCGCCGTAGGCGTGATAGACCAGCTCCGAGCAGACAATGCGGTCGGTCGATTCAACGTCGAAGTTGAAATCGTAGGCCTTGCCGACCTGGCGCAGTGCCTGCAGCACCACCTCGACGCGCTCAGCCGGGCTGGCTGTCCGCGGGCGCAGGACGGCCAGATCGTCGACATTGACGAAATGCGCCAGCGTATTCATCTTGACCCCGCCGCGCAGCGCCTCGATGACGCCGCGCCCCTCGCGAATGCGCGCCTGGTGCGGACGAACCACCGGATGCTCCCAGATGCCCAGTTCGCGCAGCTCGGCCTCGCTGCCGACCCAGACGGCGGCATGCCCCCAGTGCCCGGGGATGAAGGCATCGGTCAGACGGAAGGGTGTCTTTTCGAGCAGGATGTCGCCGGCCTGCACGGCACCGGCCACCTTCTCGATCACCTGCGGCTGGGCATCCAGCTTGCCACGTCGCGACTCGACCAGCCCGACGGCGTTGCCGAAGAGCATGCTGTAGAAATTGATCCCCTCGTTCTTCAACTGGTTCAGCGTATCGATCGACAGCACGCCGAAAAAGCCCATCAGGTTCTCCGCATAACCGACCGGACGCACCCGGCGCACCATGTTGTAGGAAGGACTCTGGGCAATGAGGGCGGCCACGTAGCGCTCGTCCGGGTTGCTGGAATCGATCAGCTGGCGGCCATGTTTCTCGTGCCAGATCAGGCCGCGGCGCACCCGCGAACGATTGACCGCCGAAGCGAAGGAGGCCGAGATGCGCGTCAGTTCGCCGCGCGGGATGGCAAAGCCGCTGTCCTTGCGGTTCAGGTGCTGGCGCAGGAAAGGCGTCGCCCGGTAAAGGCCGACTGCGGTCAGGTGATTGTCGTAGAGGATCAGGGCCGCCGACAGCGACATGGCGATGCCCGTCGCCTGCACCCGTGCCGCCGCATCGTTGGCCGGCACCGGCTGATCCAGCCAGCACTCGTAGCGACCGGCGGCGGCAAGCAGCGCCCGCCGCTGCTCGAGCAGCACGGCAGCCCCCTGGTTCAAGCGGCGCAGATCGCCATCGGACAGAGGCTCACCCCGGGCATCGGCGGCCTTCAGATCAGCCAGGAAGGCAATCGCCTGTTCGCGCAGACTCAGCGCCTCTTCGGTCAGAACCTGAAAGCCCCTTACCTCGGCGGCCATATCGACACGGGCGAAATCCGTCCGGGCTTCGCCGGTGCAGACCTCGCCGCCAGTCACCTGCGCCGCACTGGCACCGGCCCAGGCTGCGGCGCCGGGCAGGGCCAGCCAGCCCCCCAGCAAGCAGCCGAATACAAGCTTCTTCATCGCGACACCCACGGAATGATCGTCGCGCGATAGTACAACGCGATATCCGGCCGGAAAAGAACCCGGCGACGCGACTCAGGTGGTGCGCAGACGCAGGATGGCCTGCTCCAGGCGCAATTTCTCCGCAAGCACCTTGCTCGCATAGCGGCGCGCCGGGTCGTTGACCGCGCCGCCAAACTGCTGCAGCCCTTCTTCCAGGCCGCCCATGCGGTTGATCGACTCGCGCAGCACGCGAGCACCGACCTGAACATTGATCACCGGGTCGAGAAAGGCGGTCGGATCGGCCTCTTCCGGCAGCTTGTCGGCATGGAAGCGGGGCACCACCTGCATCAGTCCCTGGGCGCCATAGCCGCTCTGCGAGAACGGATTGAACCCGGATTCGACACCGATGACGGCAATGATCAGCAGGGGATCGAGATGCAGTTCGCGTCCCGTCATTTGTGCCGTGACGAAGATCGGCAGCAGGGCGTCGCCAGCGACGCGATAGCGCCGCGAGACGAAATCGAGGGCACCTTGCATGCGCGGCGTCAGCGCCGTCGCTTCCGGCTGCTCGACGGAAGAACCGGCTTCGGCAATCGAGGCTTCGACCGGCGACACCAGCAGCTTCAGGGCATCGGTCAAGCCGCCGTGCCCGGTTTGCAGGCCGATCAGGCCGATGATCAGGATCAGTCCGGCAACCATCAGGGCTTTGCCGAACAGGTCACCGATCAGAGAAGAAACCCGCTGGACTGCGGGGGCAAGAATAGTCGTCGTGGACATGCGACCTCCTTCACAGTTGCCACCGACCGGAAACAACATGGTCGGCGAACAGTTACAGGGGGCACGACATCGGCGGCCAGGAAATGGGTGGGCCGGAATCCCTTGCAACAACGCCGTTGGCGAGGGCGGGAACCGATGTTGCACCGCAACACGAATCGCAGTTTATTGATTCAATTGGAGTTTGTCAATTTGGCAGCAAAAAGCGACCGGAAAAGTGTTGCGTCGCAACAACACATCCTGTTCCCGAGGCGCCCTGCCAAGCCCCCCGGAAGCTGCCTGCCGGAGCCCGGCAAAAGCAAGTAAAATTCAAGGCTTTCCGTTATTCCGAGTGCGTCCGATGACCACCAGCAACAAACCCATTTCGAGTTCCGACGTCATGCCCGCAGGCGGGCCTGGTTCCTCGCACAAGTCGGGCAAGCCCAGTTTCCAGGAAATCATCCTGCGCCTGCAGCAGTACTGGAGCGACAAGGGCTGTGCCCTGCTCCAGCCCTACGACATGGAAGTCGGGGCCGGCACCAGCCACACCGCCACCTTCCTGCGTGCCCTCGGCCCCGAGCCGTGGAAGGCCGCTTACGTGCAGCCGTCGCGCCGACCCAAGGACGGCCGCTACGGCGAGAACCCGAACCGCATGCAGCACTACTACCAGTACCAGGTGGTGCTGAAGCCGGCGCCGGACAACATCCTGGAGCTGTATCTGGGCTCGCTCGAAGCGCTCGGCTTCGACCTGAAGAAGAACGACGTCCGCTTCGTCGAGGACGACTGGGAAAACCCGACGCTGGGCGCCTGGGGCCTCGGCTGGGAAGTCTGGATGAACGGCATGGAAGTGACGCAATTCACCTACTTCCAGCAGGTCGGCGGCATCGACTGCAAGCCGATCACCGGCGAAATCACCTACGGCCTGGAGCGCCTGGCGATGTACCTGCAGGGCGTCGAGAACGTCTTCGACCTGACCTGGACGGACGGCCTGACCTACGGCGACGTCTATCACCAGAACGAGGTCGAGCAGTCGGCCTACAACTTCGAGCATTCCGACGCCGACTTCCTGTTCACCGCCTTTGCCGCGCATGAGAAGCAGGCCCAGCACCTGATGGGTGCGCAACTGGCGCTGCCGGCCTACGAACAGGTGCTGAAGGCGGCACACACCTTCAACCTGCTCGATGCGCGCGGCGCGATTTCCGTGACGGAGCGGGCCGCCTACATCGGCCGCATCCGCAACCTGGCCCGCGCCGTCGCCCAGGCCTACCTCGAATCGCGCGCCCGCCTCGGCTTCCCGATGGCACCGAAGGAATGGGCCGGCGAAGTGCTGGCCAAGCTCGAAGAACAGAACGCCAAGAAAGCCGCCTGAACATGACCGCCAAGAACCTGCTCGTTGAACTGTTCGTCGAAGAACTGCCACCCAAGGCGCTGAAGAAGCTCGGCGAGGTCTTTGCCGAGACCCTCGCCGCCACGCTGAAGAAGGACGGCCTGGCACCGGCCGATGCCGCCGTCACCGCCTATGCCTCGCCACGCCGGCTGGCCGCCCACGTCACTGCAGTTGCCGCCATCGCCGCCGACAAGCCGGTGATGCAGAAGCTGATGCCGGCCAGCGTCGGCCTCGACGCCGCCGGCAACGCCACGCCGGCGCTGCTGAAGAAACTCGCCGCACTCGGCGCCGACGCGTCCGCCGTTGCCGGCCTGCGCCGCGAGAACGACGGCAAGGCCGAGATCCTCTTCTACGACAGCCTGGCCAAGGGCGCGACGCTGGCCGAAGGCCTGCAGAAAGCCATCGAAGCTGCGCTGGCGGCGCTGCCGATTCCCAAGGTGATGAGCTATCAGCTGGCCGACGGCTGGAGCAGTGTCAATTTCGTTCGCCCGGCGCATGCGCTGGTCGCCCTGCACGGCAGCGACGTCGTGCCGCTATCGGTGCTCGGCCTGCAATCCGGCCGCGCCACCAAGGGCCATCGTTTCGAGGCCGCCGTTGACCCGGTGCTCGTCGCCGATGCCGACAGCTACGCCGCGACGCTGCGCAACGACGGTTCGGTGATCGCCTCCTTCGCCGAACGCCGCGCCGAAATCGCCCGCCAGCTCGAAGCCGCTGCCGCCCAGGCCGGCGGCAATCTCAAGCCGATCGAGGACGACGCCCTGCTCGATGAGGTCACTGCCCTGGTCGAGCGCCCCAACGTGCTGATCGGCCGTTTTGAAGAGGAATTCCTCGCCGTGCCACAGGAGTGCCTGATCCTGACGATGAAGGCCAACCAGAAATACTTCCCGCTGCTCGACGCCACCGGCAAGCTGACCAACCAGTTCCTCGTCGTCAGCAACATCTCGCCGGCCGACCCGAGCGCCGTGATCGGCGGCAACGAGCGCGTCGTCCGGCCGCGCCTGGCCGATGCCAAGTTCTTCTTCGACCAGGATCGCAAGAAGTCGCTGGAATCGCGCGTCGTCGGCCTGTCCAAGGTCGTCTATCACAACAAGCTGGGTACCCAGGGCGAGCGCATGCAGCGCGTCGCCGCCATTGCCCGCGCCATCGCCGAAGCGCTCGGCGGCGGCGAGCTGGTACACCATGCCGAACAGGCGGCGGTGCTGGCCAAGGCCGACCTGCTGACCGACATGGTCGGCGAGTTCCCCGAACTGCAGGGCATCATGGGCCGCTACTACGCCCAGCACGACGGCCTGAATGCCGACGTCGCCGATGCCATCGAGGATCACTACAAGCCGCGCTTCGCCGGCGACAGCCTGCCGCGCGGCAAGGTCGGCACCGTCGTCGCGCTGGCCGACAAGCTGGAAACCCTGGTTGGCATGTTCGGCATCGGCCAGATCCCGACCGGCGAGCGCGATCCCTTCGCGCTGCGCCGGCACGCCCTGGGCATCATCCGCATGCTCGCCGAGGGGGATCTCAACCTGCCGCTGGAAGCGATGCTCGCTGCCGTCGGCGACAAGTTCGACAGCGTCGAAGGCTTCAAGCCGGCGACCGCGCAACTCACCGATTTCATCTACGACCGTCTGGCCGGCAGCCTGCGCGAACAGGGCTACACCGCGCAGGAGGTCGATGCCGTGGTCAGCCAGCGCCCGCAGCGTCTGGGTGACATCCCCAAGCGCCTGGCCGCCGTGCGCGCCTTCTCGGCGCTGCCGGAAGCCGCCGCTCTGGCCGCCGCCAACAAACGCGTCGGCAACATCCTGAAGAAGGTCGAAAACCCCGTCGAACCGGTGGTGGACAACGCCCTGCTCAAGGAAGCCGCCGAAATCGCCCTGCACGACGCCCTGGTCGACGTGGTTCCGCGCGCCGATGCCGCCTTCGTCACCGGCGACTACGCCGAATCGCTGAGTGCCCTGGCCGCGCTGCGCACGCCAGTCGATGCCTTCTTCGACGGCGTCATGGTCAATGCCGACGATCCGGCCCTGCGCGCCAACCGTCTCGGCCTGCTCGCCAAGCTGCATGCGGCGATGAACCAGATCGCCGATCTCTCCAAACTCTCCGCCTGAGGCCGGGAGAACCGCCATGCCCGCCAAACTCGTCATTCTCGACCGCGACGGCGTGATCAATTTCGATTCGGCCCAGTTCATCAAGAACCCGGCCGAATGGAAGCCGATCCCCGGCAGTCTGGAGGCCATCGCCAGCCTCAACCAGCACGGCTACCGGGTGGTCGTCGCCACCAACCAGTCAGGCGTCGGGCGCGGCCTGTTCGACATGGACATGCTGAACCAGATCCACGAGAAGATGCACAAGGCGCTGTTCGCCATCGGCGGCCGTATCGAGGCCATTTTCTACTGCCCCCATGCGGCCGACTCCGCCTGCGATTGCCGCAAGCCGAAACCGGGCATGTTCAAGCGCATTTCGCAGACGCTGAACATTCCGCTCGACGGCGTTCCGACCATCGGCGATTCGCTGCGTGACCTGCAGGCCGGCGTCGCCGCCGGCTGCAAACCGATCCTGGTGCTGACCGGCAAGGGCGAAAAGACACAGGCCGAGGGAGGCCTTCCCGAAGGCACCCAGGTGTTCCCCGACCTTGCTGCGGCGGTCAATTCCATCCTGGCGAAAGGCAAGTGATGACGGCCATCCGTTCGACCCTGTTCATGGCCTACGCCATCCTCTGGTCCGTGCTGACCATTCCCCTGGTGATGTTTGCCGCCCTGATCATGCGTGGCCTGTGGGGCTACCGTGCCGGCAGGATGTGGCGCCTCGGTACCCAATGGGGCGTCGAGAACCTGCTGGGCATCCGCCCCCGGGTGATCGGCCTCGAAAACATGCCGGCTGAGCCGTGCGTCATCCTGGCCAAGCACCAGTCGGCCTGGGAGACGATGACCGTCCAGGATCTCGTGCCCAAGGGCGCCTTCTGCGTCTTCGTGCTGAAGAAGGAACTGCTCTCGATCCCGCTGCTCGGCTGGGGGCTGGCGGCGATGAAGATGATTTCCATCGACCGTGCCGCCGGCAAGGATGCCCTCGACCAGGTCGTCACCCAGGGCCGCGAACGCCTGCAGCAGGGCTTCTACGTCGTCCTCTTTCCCGAAGGCACGCGCGTGCCGCCGGGCGAAAAGCGGCGCTACAAGCCGGGCGGGGCCTATCTGGCAACGCACGTCGGCTGCAAGGTCGTACCGGTCGCCCACGACGCCGGCGAACTGTGGCCGCGCCAGGCATTCCTGAAGAAACCCGGCACCATCACCATGAGCGTCGGCCCAGCCTTCGACGCCACCGGCATGAGCGAGCAGGAAGTCAACCGCCGGGCCGAAGCATGGATCGAAGCCGAGATGCGCCGCATCTCGCCGCACCGCTACCCGGATGTCCGGCAAGACGCCAGCTGAGGCCGGGCACAGCATCGTCCTCGCCGGACAGAGCATCGCCTATCGCCTGCGGCGCAGCCAGCGGCGCACCATCGGCCTGACCATCGATCAGCACGGCCTGCGCATCGCCGCCCCGCTGCGAGCCCGGCATGGCGACATCGAAACGCTGATCCGCCGGCACGCCCAATGGGTGCTCGACAAACTCGCCGCCTGGCAGGCCCGCCCGCCCCAGGAGCGCCTGACGATCAACGATGGAACCGTGCTCAGCATCCTCGGCCGGGCGCTGACCATCACCGTCACCCCCATCGGACGCGCCCGCTGGCAATGGTTGGGCGACCGCCTGCATCTCTGGCCTACCGCCACGACCGACGCCGCAGACCTGCTCGAAAAGGCCTTGCGCGAACGGGCACGAGACCTGTTCAACGAACGCCTGGCGCACTACGCACCAGCCCTCGGCGTCACCTCACCACCGCTGCGCCTATCCTCCGCCCGCACCCGCTGGGGCAGTTGCAACCGGCAGGGCAGCATTGCCCTGAACTGGCGCCTGATCTTCATGCCACTCCCCGTCGTCGACTACGTGGTCTGCCACGAACTGGCCCACCTGCGCGAAATGAACCACAGCCCGCGCTTCTGGGCCGTCGTCGAAGACCTCTGCCCGGACTGGCGCCAGCGCCGCCAGGAACTGCGCGAACTCGGCCGGCAACTACCGCTGATAGCCGGCAATCTCCCGCCACCGGGCCAAGCCACCTGAAGGGCAAAAGCCACATGGCAGCCCTGCCTCAACAGCGAGCAGCGGGCGAAGGAAAGGCGATAAACGAAATGGGTGGCAGGAAGTTCTGCGGCCGGCTACCCGCGTCGCGGGTGGGCGGTCCGCTGCAATGCACGGCCTACAGCTTTGGGGGCGACTGATCCGGCGACCATTGCCAGAAGGTATCGCCGTAGTCGCCACCGACGGACGGCATGATGTCGTCCTGCTTGAAGTAGCGCCGGGAGTTGGCCTGGGCCGGGGTGAACCACCAGCCAGTTTCGGGACAGGGGTGGTTGGCGGGAACGTTGGAGCGGCGGATGGCCGGCGAACCGACATTGCGCTTCTCAGCATTGGGCCAATCGCTGTCTTCATCGAAACGGCGCATCCAGCGTAGCGAGCTTTCGTAATCGAAGCGCGGATTTGGGTCGTCATCCCAGGCATCCAGCGTCAACAGGTTGAGGTCGTCGCAGCGGATCGGACGGATCAGGCGGTTGGCCTTGACCAGCAGATCGGGAACGCCGTTTTCGACGGGGTGAAGGTCCAGTTCGCCCAGGCGTATCCACAAGCCTGCTTCGCCGTTGGGGTTGTGTGGGCCGACGGCAAACGGAATGGCCGTGATTTCGATGCGCGGGTCGTCGAGCTCGGCCCGCACGTCGGCTTCGCTCTTGCCGAGTTTGGCTAGCCAGAAGGGGGTGAGCAGGAAACACCACGTTGGGGTGCGCAGACCCGCACCCAGATCTGATGGGTCGGTATACTTCTCAGGCAGGTTATTCAACCCTTCCAACGCTTCCGGATCAAAAATCGGATCGTCTCGGTGGTAGCAGAAGCTGTGGAACCCCATGCGGCTTGTATGGTCGATGTCCATGCCGTAGAAGTAGTCGGCACAGATGCGTTCCAGTACGTCCGACTCGTAGACACCAAGGATGTTGAACCCGCCGTTGCCGACCTCGAAACCGCTGTAGCAGTGTTCGGGTTGCAGTTGGGCAATGCAGTCCTTGATGAAGGTTTGCCAGCGCGCCTTGTTCTGCCTGTACCACTTGTGGCGGAAGGTGAGTTTCAGGGTGGCGTAGCGCATGCCGCCATCCCTGACCTTGGCGCAAAAAGCCCACCGTGCTGTCGTGGCTTCGCTTTCCTGATCGCTTGCCATGATCCAGAACGGTCTAAGCTCCTTTTGCTGGATACACGCTAGGGCAGGAAAGTCATCCGGGTTTGGCAGTCGTTTGTCAGCAGCGGGTAGCCAGTCTTGTGTGTCGTCCTTCCAGATGATCTGGAAAGGTACGTCGATCAGCTGCCCGAACGTTTTATAGATGCAGGTCATCTTGTCGACGAGGGGGAGATAGTCCTCCGGCAGGTGATAGATGTAGAACGTGATGTAAGGGCAGAGGCCAATTTCGGGGCCATCGTCGACGCTATAGGTGCACAGCGCATCGTCCTCCAGCGTTTCGCGGATGAAATCCTCGACTTCTTCGGGTTCCATGAACAGTTCTGCGGTACTCATTGTCGACTCCTGTGTTCCTACTTCTTGCCCGTCTTGCCAGTCTTGCGCTTCTTCTCTTCCCCGGTTTCCTCAAGCGGTTTGTCCAGCGGGTAGCGGAAGAGTGACAGACGCCCGCCGGAACTGACGGGCTTGTTGTTGTAGCGGATGGGGCTGTTCTCGGTTTTGGTAAGGGCTGCTTTTTTCAACAACTCTTCATAATTTTCGAATTGCTTCGCTTCAAGCTTATCCCCCTCAAACTTGATCTCGACGATGGCAAAGAGGTTGTTCTTGCCAGTCGGCTCCTTGCGGTATTCGTTGATGATCAGGTCAGCCGAGAGACTCCCTGCCCGGTTGTTCGGCGGTGGGAACGGGTAGAAGGGGCTGATCTTACCAACCCGCTTGAGACGGGTCGCGCCATCGAGCGGCGGATCGTTGTAGCTCTTGGCAGGCCCGAAGGTGACTTCGGCCTTCAAAGGGCTGGCCCAGTCCAGGCAGTAGTCGACGAACTCGAACATCAGGCTGGCGGCAAACTGTTTCAGGCGAACCAGGACGAACTGGTCCAGATCGACATCGGCGACATTTTCCAGACCCACCCGGAGAATTTCCTCCAGCGCCTTGCGCTTGGCTTTGGGCAAATCCTTGACGGTGATGCCTTTCTTCTTTCGTAGTTGCAGCACCGGCATGGCGTCAGCCTTCTCGCAGACTTCGCTGATGACACGCCGGAAGGGAATCCGCTGCTGGATGGCGGCCTTGATGACCGTTTTATCCGAACCCCAGCCTTCGCCGCGCTTGGTTTTCGAATTCTGCGGATCGGTCCCGGCAGCTGCCAGGAGCATGGCGACCTGTTCCTTTTCGCTGATCTTTTTGTCGATCTCGTCTTTCAGCGAGGAAATCGTCTTTTCGAGCTCTTTCTTGGCCTGCTCAATGCCCTTGTTGTATTTATCCAGACCCTCGTAAATATCCTCGAGTACATCAAGCGCTTCGTAAAGTGCGAGCGCGGCGGCGATCACTTCGAGGATGGCCGCGACAAAAATCGGTATCGGCATCTACCCTTCTCCCGTTCCGGATCTACTGCTGGCAGCCACAACAGCCGCCGCAAGCTTGCCTTGCCAGTTCTCAGTGATGCGCTCGGATTCGCGTTTGATCGACTTATAGGCGGTGATGCGCTCCTCCTGAGGTGTAGTGACCAGCTTGGCGAATCCCGCTGAATCGCTCTTGCCGCTGCCCAGCGTTTTCCCGCTCCGGTTGCTGCGAATCTCGTAGTCGTACCCCTCGAACGGGCGGTTGTCGGTTTTGAACAGTTCGTACTGACCGCTGTACGACGCCTCCGTAAATGCCGGTGCTGCCTGTTGTGCCACGTTACCCGTCGGCAAGCTTTCCAGCTCCGCCGCGCCGTTCCCCGGCCCGAGGAAAGCCTGATTACTCCCCTTCACCGAGAAGGTCCCCGGGCAGGCGAAGGTGATGTTCTGGCCTTCCAGCGTGACGCTCGACTGGCCGGCCTGGAGAACGATCTTGTCCTTGGCCAGCAGGTGGATCTCGTCGTTGCTGCTGGTGACGGTGATCGACTGGTCGGCGAGGATTTCCATGGCGTCGCTGTGGGCCTGGATGCTGTGGCTGCCGGCTTGGGCGATGCTCTTGATGCCGCCCTGGTGGCTGTACCAGCTGGCGCCTTCGCCGACGGCGAGGGCGACGGTGTGGGCGCTGGCGAGGTGGAAGTCCTGCTGGATGGTGGCGTGCAGGTGGCGGCCGGCGTAGAGCACGGTGCTGCCCGGGCTGGCCAGACCGATATCGCCGGGGGCTTCGGCGACGAGGTGCGGGGCGGCGAAGCGTTCGGTGGGGTCGCCGGCTTCCCGGCTGCCGGGTCGGGCTTTCTTTGCTTCCTGGCCGCCGATGCTACCGGTGTATTGGCCGTCCTCGGCGGGGTCGATGGTTTTGCGGAACTGGCTTTGTTCGGCGTTGGCCTTGAGCGGCAGGGCGGTTTGGCCGGCGGCGGCGTCGGAGAGGGCCTGGGCGGTTTCTTCGGCGGCCTTGAGCTGGCCGACGGCTTCGCTGACGTCCATCTGCGTGCTCTGGCCGTCGGGCCGGGCGGTGGCCGAGAGGAGCAGGCCTTCGCCGGCGCGGACGGCAAGCCAGGCGTCGCTTCTCAGTTCGAAGCCGCTGCCGCGCCAGGCGCCGCGGGTGGCGCTGTCGGGGGCCTGGTGGATGAGGTGGCCGAGGCTGAGCTGGGAGATGTTGGCTGAAGTGGCGAGACGGGTACGCAGTTGCCCGGGGGCGTCGTCGATGACCCACTGGTTGTAGCCGGCTTCGAAGTTGTGGCTCATCCAGCCGGCGAGGACGCCGGGGTGGTTGGCGGCGGCTTCGTGGCCGGCGGCGAACGGGGGTTGGTCGGCGCCGTTGTGGGCCTGGCCGACGACGACCGGGCGGTCGATGTCGCCGTCGAGGTAGTCGATGAGGACTTCGGTGCCGATGCGCGGCAGGAAGTGGCTGCCCCAGTTGGGGCCGGAGAGCCATTCGGCGACGCGGACCCAGGTGCCGGAACGGTCGTCGCCCGGGGCGCACCCCAAGGGGTCTTCCTGCGGGGCGCACCCCAAGGG
>WBUO01000076.1 GCA_008933675.1 Dechloromonas sp. | reverse complement strand
GGGCGAAGGCCGGGGCCGGCAAGGGCAAGAAACGCGATGGCCAGAGCGGCACCGTGCATGTGCTGGCCGGCGGCGAGCTGAAGGCAGTCAGCGTCCAGCTCGGCATCACCGACAACCGCAATACCGAGATCATCGGCGGCGACCTGAAGGCCGGCGATCGCATCGTCATCGGCGAGAACAGCAATGGTGTCAAGCCGCCGTCCTCCGTCGGCATGCGGATGTTCTGATGAGCGAAGCGGTCATCCGGGTGGTCGGTCTGGGCAAGTCCTACGCCACGGCTGCCGGCCTCTTCCCGGCGCTGAAGGGGGTCGATCTGGCGATCAGGCCGGGCGAATACATCGCCATCATGGGGCCGTCCGGATCAGGCAAATCCACCTTCATGAACCTGCTCGGCTGCCTCGATACGCCGACCATCGGCGACTACTGGCTGGCCGGCGAGAATGTCGCGCAGATGGACAACGACGCCCTGGCCCGGTTGCGCAACCGGACGCTGGGCTTCGTCTTCCAGGGCTTCAACCTGCTGCCGCGCATGAGCCTGCAGGACAACGTTGCGCTGCCGCTGGTCTATGCCGGCGTGGATAAGGAAACCCGCCGCGCCGCGGCGCGCGAATTGCTGGCCAAGGTCGGCCTCGGCCAGTATGCCGAATCGCTGCCCAACCGCATCTCCGGCGGCCAGCAACAACGTGTGGCGATTGCCCGCGCCCTGGTCAACAAGCCGCGCCTGATCCTGGCCGACGAGCCGACCGGCAATCTCGACAGCCACACCAGCGAGGAAATCATGCGTCTGTTCGGCGAACTGAACGGCGAAGGCATCACCATCGTGCTGGTTACCCACGAGCCCGACATCGCCGCCCATGCCAAGCGGCAGGTCCGCTTCCTCGACGGCCAGATCGTCGGTGACCATCTGACGGAACACGCGCCATGATGAAACCGATGCTCGGCGAAGCCTGGCTGGCGATGGGGGCCAACCGCCTGCGCACGGCGCTGACCATGCTCGGCATGGTGATCGGCGTCGGCGCCGTCGTCATCATGCTGGCCATCGGCCAGGGGGCGCAGTACGCCGTCCAGCAGACGATCAGCACCATGGGCTCGAACCTGTTCATCGTCCTCGCCGGTTCGTTCACCGCTGCCGGCGTACGCAGCGGCAGTGCCGGCGGGCCGACGCTGACCGTCGGCGATGCCGAGGCGATTGCCGAGCTCGACGGCGTCGCCAATGTGGCGCCGACCCACCAGGGTAGCCGGCAGCTGGTTTACGGCTCGCAGAACTGGAGCACGCAGGTGATCGGCACGACGCCGCCGTATCTCGATGCGCGTGCCTGGAACGTCGTCAATGGTGCCGCCTTCGGCGATTCCGACGTGCGCTCGTCGACGCGCGTGGCGCTGATCGGCAAGACGGTGGCCGAAAACCTGTTCGGCGACGAAGATCCGGTCGGCAAGACCATGCGCATCCAGCAGAACCCGTTCATGGTCATCGGCGTGCTCGGCAGCAAGGGCCAGAACCTCGACGGCCGCGACCAGGACGATACCGTGATCATTCCGCTCAGCACCGCCCAGCGCAAGGTCTTCGGCACGCCTTTCCTGGGTTCGGTGCGGATGATCATGGTCCAGGCCGAGTCGGCCGAGGCCATGCCGCGCGTCGAAGCCGGCGTCGAGGCCCTGCTGCGCCAGCGCCACCGCCTGCGCGAAGGCTCACCGAACGACTTCTTCATGCGCAACCTGTCGGCCGCCGCCGAATCCGAGGCCGAGACAACCCGCACCATGTCCATCCTGCTCGGTGCCATCGCCTCCATCTCGCTGCTCGTCGGCGGCATCGGCATCATGAACATCATGCTCGTCTCGGTTACCGAGCGGACCCGCGAAATCGGCATCCGCATGGCCATCGGTGCCCGCCAGAAGGACATCCTTGCCCAGTTCCTGCTCGAGGCGGTGATGATTTCCTTTGCCGGCTGCCTGCTCGGCCTGCTGCTCGGCCTGGCCATCGCCCTCGGCATCAACGCCGTCACCGGCATGGTCGTCGTCATCTCCGGCAGCGCCGCGTTGATCGCCTTTGCCGTGGCGGCAACGGTCGGCATCTTCTTCGGCTGGTATCCGGCGCGCAAGGCCGCCCGCCTCGACCCCATCGAAGCACTGCGCTACCAGTAATCCGCCAGGCCGGCGGCTGGCGATGCGCAGCGGCCTGTCGAACCTTTCGCCGGCAAAGCAGTCTGCTACTGAGCGAAGGCTGAATCGGCGCCGGCGCCGCTTGCGGCCCGGCAGGTCCGGCGGCGTCCACGTCGTCGTTTCGGCCGTTTACCGGGGGGATCGACCGGTGCTTGCAGCCAACGGAGGAGGGCCCGTCCATGGCAGGCATATACATCAGCTGCCGGCACGCCGACAGTCAGCAATACAGTGGTCGCCTGAGCGCCCTGCTCGGCGGTGCATTCGGCGCGGGCTTCGTGGTTTGCCGAGGTGACGACCCGCTAATCGGCGACGCCGCTGCCGGGGAGCTGAGCCGTCAACTGGCCGGAATCGATATCGTGCTGGTCCTGATCGGCCCGGACTGGCTGAGTGCCTCGCGTGATGGCCGGCGCTGCCTGGACGATCCGGCCGACCGCGTGCGCAGCGAGATCGCGCTCGCCCTGCTGGCCGGCAAACGGGTCTGGCCGGTACTGCTCGGCGATGCCGTACTGCCCGCCGCCGAATCGCTGCCGGCCGATCTGCGCGGTTTGCCCGGCGGGCCGGTCCATGTGCTGGCCGATACCAGCTGGCGGGAAGATGCCGCCCGCCTGTGCGGCGCGCTGCGTTCCTATCTGACACCGCCAGCCTGCCAGCCGCGCTGGGAGTTCTTTGCCGCGATCGGCGTTCTCGTGGCGACCCTGGTACAGGCCGATGCCTGGATCGAACGCGAGGCGGCGCTCCTTGCCGCCCAGGCGGATGCTGCCGCCGGGCGCAAGGATTTTGCCGGCGAGTGGGCGGCACGTGTCATCTACGGCGCCGGGGCCAGCCACGAGGAGCGCTTCGCGCTGCGCCGCGAAGGCGATGCCGTGTACGGCACGGCCAGCTATTTGGGTCATCCCCGCATCGTCGAAGACGGACGCGTCGGAGACGGAGGCAGGATCGAGTTCGTCACGCGCAGCGAGACGACAGGCGAAGCCCGACAGCCCCAGATCCAGCGTTATCAGGGACGGCCGAGCGGCGACGGCATTCATTTCGTGCTCGAAACGACCGCGGGCGACGCCGCCGGCAGCTCGCTGGCCTTCGTCGCCTGGCGGGCGCCACCCTGAGAGCGCCCGGCCTCAGGCCGGTCGGCGGCGCAGCAGGTGATTGACGATGAAGGAAAGCACCACCTCGCCGCGCTGGTTCGCCGCGTGGTACTTCAAGCGGGCGATGCCGCGATCCGGCTTGGAGTTCGACGGGCGCACCTCCAGTACCTCGATCTCGCTGTGCAGCGTATCGCCCGGCCGCACCGGCGCCAGCCAGCGCAGTTCGTCGATACCCGGCGAGCCCATGCTGGCCGGGGGTGAGGTCGTCGAGGAAGCGGGTGTCCATGGGCGGGCTCCTGGTTTACGGATTCAGACATTCGGCCGGCACCAGGTCGCCTGCGCGACCGCAGGGCGTCAGGCTGCCGGAGAGCGGATGCGGCGTGCCGTCGTCGTCGATCTGCGCCGCCAGCGTTTCCCAGAACAGCACGCCGGAACGATCCAGTTTGACGCGCAGCAGCCAGCCGCGTCGGGCGTTGTCGTAGTCGAAACCGTCGAAAACGAAATTGCCCAGGCTGTAGATGATCGGCTTGCCCTGGTAGATCTCGGCGCCTTGCGTCACATGCGGGTGGCTGCCGACGACGAGGGCGGCGCCGGCGTCGATCATCCGCCGGGCCAGCGTCCGCTGTCGTGCGTCGGGCTGGGGCGTCTTTTCCCAGCCCCAGTGCATGAAAGGAATGATCAGGTCGGCGCCGGCCGCCCGGGCGGCGCGGATGTCGTCGAGCACCTGGTCGTCCTCGCTCCAGGCGATGCCCGGCCAGTCAGCGCCGGCCTCGAAGCGGCGCGGCTTGAACTCGTTGTAGCCGAGCACGGCGATCTTCAGGCCGTGGCGTTCGATCCACAACGGCCGGTGCGCCTCGGCCAGGTTGCGGCCGCCGCCGAAGCGGGCGATGCCGGCCCGGTCCAGGTGCTCCAGGGTTTCCAGGAAGGCGCTCTGGCCGTAGTCGCCGGAATGGTTGTTGGCCAGCGAGACGGCATCGAAGCGGCCCTGCAGTACCGGCAGCACGCGCGGTGCGGCGCGGAAGCTGTAGATCTTGTTGGCGTACGGGCTGCCGCCTTCGGCAATCGGCGCTTCGAGATTGGCGATGCGGTAGTCGGCAGCGGCGAGGATGGCCGCGAAAGGCTGTAGCGGGTCGCCACCCCGCTTGATCAGGCGGCCGGGGCCGTCGTCGAGCATGACGTCACCGGCGAAGATCAGGGTCACCGGTGCCGCTGCCGGCGCGCCGGCCAGCGACAGAAGCACGGCAGCGGTCGCCCACGGTTTCCAGTTCATGTCCCGCTCTCTGTCCTGAGTTCGCACCAGTATTGCAGTTCACTGTCGCGCCGCGGTTCGTACACCCACTGGCGGCCGCTGAACCCGTCGCCGCCGGCAGGGCGCACCGGGTAGGCGTAGCTGGCCTGGTGGATCAGGCTCGGGCCGTCGTCGTGGTCGGCGTAGGTGTAAATCTTGATGGCGGCAAGTTCGGCCGGCTGGCGGCGGAAGACGATGCGGAACAGGAAGAAGGAGCCGACCGGGGTGGCGCGCACGCCATAGGGCGAATCGACCGGCCGCGCCTCGATCAGCTGCGTCGCCCCGCCATAGGTGACATGGCAGGCGACGCTTTCTGCCTGGGCGGCGGTGGCGAACAGCAGGAGCGCGGCCAGGCAGGGCCAGCGCCTAGTCACCCTTGCTCCTGGTCACCGGCTTCAACTGGATGTTCAGCGGCAGCGGCTGGCCATCCTTCAGCGCCGGGTAGGGACGGTCGTTGATGTAGCGCAGCTTGCCGGCGATTTCGATGCGGGCGGCGACCTGGACGCGGGCGCGCTTGCCGACCAGGTCCTTGTCGATGGTGGCGGTGAAGGGGATCGGTACCTGGGCGCCGTTCAGTTCGTAGCGTTGCTCGGCCAGTACGCGGGCCGGGACGCCGGCACGGGCGGCGTCGTGGACGCGGATGGTCAGGATGGCGTCGGGCGGCAGGGCGTTGCGCGTGCGGTAGGCGACGCTACCGGTCAGCGTGATGAAGCTGCTGGCCGCGGCCGGCGGGGCGGGCGTGGGCGGCGGGGTACCGCGCGTGCAGAGCAATTGGCGCTCGCCGTCGTCGAAGAAGGCGTTGTCGCCCTTGGTGTGCAGTTCGAGCGGGCCGGCACGATAGCGGGCGCCGGAGGCGGCGATGACCTGCGCCAGGATGATGTCGCCGCTTGGGCGCTGGATGATGGCCTGGGGGCGGCCGTCGGCGGATTCGGCAAAGCGGATGGCGAGGTTTTCGCCGTTGTCGCAGCTGTACGTGAATGTTTCGGCAGCATGGCTGCCGAGGGCGACGAACAGGCCGCCAAGGAGGGCGCAGGGGTGGGTTTTCATGGGGTTTGCGGCAGGCGTTGCCAGTGTCCTTCAAGCAGGCCCTCGATGGGCTGGAAGTCGGTTTTGTAGGCCATCTTGCGGCTGCTGGCGATCCAGTAGCCGAGATAGAGGTAGGGCAGGCCGAGGCCGAGGCATTGCTGGCGCTGCCAGAGGATGTTGTAGATGCCGTAGCTGGCACCGGGGACATCCGGGTCGTAGAAGGTGTAGACCGAGGAGAGTCCGTCGTCGAGGACGTCGATCAGGCTCACCATGCGGACGATGCCGTTTTCCGAAAACTCGATCAGCCGGGTGTCGACGCGGCTCTGCAGGAGGAACTGGGCATATTGTTCGTGGCTGTCGTCGTCCATGCCGCCACCGGGATGGCGGGCCTGCTGGTAGCGGTTGTACAGCGCGTAGTGTTCGTCGCGGAAGAGCAGCGGCAGTTCGCGGGCGTGCAGACCGGCGTGGCGCTTGAGGGCGCGCCGCTGGTGCCGTTTGAGCTGCAGGTCGGCAACGGCCAGGCGGACCGGTACGCAGGCGCGGCAGCCGTCGCAGTGCGGCCGGTAGGTGAAGATGCCGCTGCGCCGGAAGCCGGCGCGGACCAGCGAGGCGTAGATTTCGCTGTCGATCAGGTGGGCCGGGGTGGCGACCTGCGAGCGCGCCTGGCGATCGGGCAGGTAGCTGCACGGATAGGGCGAGGTGGCGTAGAACTGGAGCAGCGAGAAGGGTAGGGCGGCGTCGTCGGGCAGGGCCATGGCTTACCTCTCCCAGTCGCCGGTCGCCGCCGGCCACGGGCCGCGGGGGCCGGGGTCGGCCGTCAGTTGCTGCAGCCGGGCGAGGAATTCGGCCCGGGGGATTTCCCGGCCGCCGAGTGAGGCGAGGTGCTCGGTGCGCATCTGGCAATCGATCAGGGCAATGTTGTCGGCGCTCAGTTGGCGGATCAGGTGGGCGAAGGCGACCTTCGAGGCGTCGCGCCGGCGGGCGAACATGGATTCGCCGTAGAACATGCGCCCGATGACCAGGCCATACAGACCGCCCACCAGATTGCCTTCGCTGTAGGCTTCGACCGAATGCGCCCAGCCGAGTTCGTGCAGCCTGCAGTAGGCTTCCTTCATGTCGTCGCTGATCCAGGTGCCGTCCTGGCCGGGGCGCGGTGTTTCTGCGCAGCCGGCGATGACGTCGGCGAAATTGCTGTCGAAGCGGACTTCAAAGGCGCCGCTGCGCAGCGTCCGGCGCAGCGAGCGGCTCAGCCGGAACTCCGCGGGAAAGAGCACCATGCGCGGATCGGGCGAATACCACAGCGGCTGTCCCTCGACGGTGCCCCAGGGGAAGATGCCGCGGCGATAGGCTTCGAGCAGGCGCGGTGCCGACAGGTCGCCGCCGATGGCCAGCAGGCCGCCCATCTCGGCCCGGGCTGACGCGACGGGCGGAAAGGCGTCGAGCGGTCCGAGGTAGGGGATCATCCGGCTCAGCGGGGGCGCTCGTCGTGCCAGGCGACGGGCTTTGCGGCCTGTTCGAGACGGATCTCGCACTGCGGGTCGCTGCATTCCTCATGCTTCTTGAAAGCGATGACGTGGTCGGCATCGAGCCGGATGCCGATGCTTTCGCCGAGCGCATGGTTGTGGTGCGAGGGAACCAGCGACAGGACCTCGGCGCCGCTGCCCAGGCGCAGCGTGTAGAGGATGTCGGCACCGCGGAAGGCCTTGTGCAGGACTTCGGCCTTCACGGTGCTGCTGTCGTCATGAACGATGTCGTCGGGGCGCAGCAGGATGTCGACGCGGCAGCCGTTGTCGCAATTGGTGCAACTCTCATGGCATTCGACCGGCGTGTCGGAAATCAGTGTGCCGAGTTCCATCTGCACGCTGTTGCCATCGCCGACGGTGCCGGAAACCAGCACGCCCTGGCCGATGAAATCGGCGACGAAGCGGTTGGCTGGCCGGTGATAGAGGTTATAGGGGACGTCCCATTGCTGGATGCGGCCCTGGTACATGACGCCGATTTCGTCGGCCATGGCGAAGGCTTCGTGCTGGTCGTGGGTGACCATGATGGCGGTCGAGCCTTCGCGTTTGAGGATTTCGCGTACTTCGACGGAGAGCCGCTCGCGCAGGCCGACGTCAAGGTTCGAGAAGGGCTCGTCGAGCAGGATCAGTTCCGGCCGCGGCGCCAGCGCCCGGGCCAGGGCGACGCGCTGCTGCTGGCCGCCGGACAGCTCGTGCGGGAATTTGTCGCCCTGGCCGGCCAGACCGACCGTGGCAAGCAACTGGCGGACGCGCAGGTGGGCCTCTTCGCCGGGTTTGCGGCCGAGGCCGAAGGCGACGTTCTGTTCGACGCTGAGGTGGGGAAACAGGGCGTAGTCCTGGAAGACCATGCCGATGCGGCGTTTTTCCGGTGCCACGCGTTCGCCGGCACGGCTGACGATTTCGCCATGCAGTCTGATTTCGCCATCGGCGATGTCCTCGAAACCGGCGATGCAGCGCAGCAGCGTGGTCTTGCCGCAGCCGGAGGGGCCGAGCAGGCAGGCGATCTGCCCGGTTGCGAGTGAGAAGTTCACGCCGTCCACGACGGTGGTTTTGCCGTAGCGCTGGATTACGCCGTTCAGTTCAAGTTGGGTCATGGCGCCTGATTGTAATTTAACTTCCATGCCGATTAATCAAGTCATGGCAATCAGCTGGATATGGTGTTTTTGCCGGTTTCCGCCTTGACGGAAGCGGTGGCGGGTTTGCCTGGCCGTCCTTTATCGTCTGTGTCGCCATCCTCTTTCCTGGCGGGGCGGCTTGCCGTCCATGCTGGCCTGATGGGCATTTTGCGCTATCTGTCGGCGCTTTCGGTTACCATCCGGCGCTATTCGTGGCTATTACTTTCCGCCTAAGCCTTTCGTTGATCTGACAATGGACCGTCCTGCATGTTTGTTCGTCTCGCCCTGGCCCTGAGCCTTTTCCCGGTCAGTGGCTGGGTTGTTGCCAGCGCGCCTGCCGCCGAAGTTCGGCCAGCACGTCCTTCCGTTGCGCCGGCCTCTGCCGCTCGCCCGCTCCTGACGCTGAAAGGCGCTGCCGGAGTGGCTGGCTTGAGCATGGCGCAGATCGAGGCCCTGGGGATGCGTGAAGTCAGAACCGGCACGTTCTGGCCGGAGGATGATGGAAGCTATGCCGGCCCATTGCTTGCGGATGTGCTCAAACAGGCCGGCCTCGAGCGGGTGGAGGCCATCCGTGTGCGGGCGCGCGACGGGTTTTCGCAACGGATTCCGCGTCAGGACTGGGAGCGTTGGCCGGTGATCCTGGCGACACGCCGCGACGGTCAGCCGATGACGCCGCGCCAGAAGGGGCCGCTGCGCATCATCTATCCGCGTGATCTGGCACCGGAATTGAGCGATTCCGTCTATCGCTTGCGCTGGGTCTGGCTGATCGACGCGATCGAAGCTGAGCCCGGGAAATGACACGCGCCTGGTTGCGCGGCGTACTCTTGCCGGCCGTTCTCATCATTGCCCTCAGCCTGGGCGTGGTTGGCTATCTGGCGCAGTGCATTTCGCGCATCCAGGAGGCCTTGCCGATCGACTCCCTGCACAAGGAGCGGGATTTTTCAGTCCTGTTGCACGATGTCGTTCGTCTCGAATTCGCCCTGGACAAACTCCAGGCGGTGCCGGCGGCCGAACATCTGGAGGATGCGCGTTTCGCCCTCGATCTGCTGGCCTTGCGGATTCGTGACAACCATTCCCTGTACGCCGGCAGGGAGGCTGCTGTCGATGCGCTGCATGCCGATGCGGACAGGGTGATAGCCGCGCTGGAGCAGGGCCTCGGCGGGGGAGATGCGCCCGCGGCGTTGGCGCCGGCGATGGACGGCATCCGCCAGTTGCGTCTCCGCCTGAAGACGATCAACGACGATCTCTTCCAGGTTTCCATGGCCCAGGCCTCGGCCCAGCGTGAAGACCTTGCCGCGTTGCGCGTCTCGATCATCGTCCAGATTTTTTTCACCGGGCTGGCGACGCTCGTGCTGCTGCTGTTGCTGATCCAGAATCGGCGGGCGCTCGATGCGATGAAGCGTAGCGAGGAGAAGCGGCGGGCAGGCGAGGAAATGTTGCGGGCGATTGTCGATAACACGCCTTTCGAATTCTGGGCGCGCGATCTGGACGGTCGCTGCATCATGGAGAACGCCACGCTGGTGCGGCGCTGGGGCAGCCTGATCGGGACTCGGCCGGAAGATCGCGCCACCTCGCCGGAGGTGCTGGCCATCTGGCTCGACAACAACAGTCGGGCGATGAGCGGCGAACTGGTTGATGCCGAGGTGGCGTACTGCCACGATGGCGAGAGTCGTTTCTACCAGAACATCATCGCGCCGATCCGCGTCGATGGCCGGGTGATCGGCATTGTCGGCCTGAACTTCGATGTGACCGAGCGCAAGCGCGCCTTGGCCGAACTGGAGCGTTACAAGGTGCACCTGGAGGAACTGGTGGCCGACCGGACGCGCGAACTGACCGAGGCGAAGGCGGTTGCCGAGTCGGCGAGTGTCGCCAAGAGCGTGTTTCTGGCCAACATGAGCCATGAGATCCGCACCCCTCTCAACGCCATCACCGGCATGACCCACCTCCTGCGGCGGGCCGGCGTCACGGCCGAGCAGCGGGGGCGCCTGGAGAAGATCGAGGCGGCGGGTACACACTTGCTGGCAATCATCAACGCCATTCTCGATCTGTCGAAGATCGAAGCCGGCAAGCTCGAGCTGGAGGTGGCCGATCTGGATCTGCAGAGCCTGCTCGACGAGGTCGTCGCCATCGTGCATGGTGTGACCGAAGCCAAGGGCTTGTTGCTGGTGGTCGACAATACGGTGATGTTCAGGCATCTGCGCGGCGATCCGATGCGTTTGCGGCAGGCGCTGATCAATTACGTGAGCAACGCGGTCAAGTTCACCGAGCGCGGTCAGATCACGCTCCGGGTCTCCCTCGATGCCCAGCGGGACGACGGTCTGCTGATCCGCTTCGAGGTTTCCGATACCGGCGTCGGCATCGAATCGTCAGCCATACCACGCTTGTTCGAGGCTTTCGAGCAGGCCGACAATTCGACGACGCGCCGCTATGGCGGCACCGGCCTGGGTCTTGCCCTGACCAAGCATCTGGCGCGGCTGATGGGCGGTGATGTGGGTGTGCGTAGCCAGGCGGGCGTGGGCAGTTCCTTCTGGTTCACCGCCTGCCTGGAAAGAGCGCGGATCGATGCCGGGGTGCCGGGTCCGGCCGATGCGGTTTCGGCCGAGGCGATGCTGCTCGATCGCCATGCCGGGCGGCGCCTGCTGCTGGTCGACGACGAGGTGATCAATCGTGAGGTGGTGCTCGAACTGCTGGACGAGGTGGGGCTGCTCGTCGATGTGGCCGAGGATGGCAGCCGGGCGCTCGCCAAGGTTGGCGAGCAGACCTACGATCTGGTGCTGATGGATATGCAGATGCCGGTCATGGACGGCATCGAGGCGACGCGAGCGATTCGTCGCCTGCCCGGAACGGCGGGCCTGCCTATCGTCGCGATGACCGCCAATGCCTTCGTCGAGGACAAGACACGTTGCCTGGCCGCCGGGATGGACGAGTTCATCGCCAAGCCCGTCGTGCCGGAGATCCTGTTCGCGGTGATCCTCCGCCTGCTCGACAATGCTGCCGGCGAGCGGCGCGGGTGATCGGCTGAGGCGCGCGGGCCTTGCTTGCTGCTGGCGCCGGTTTGCGCGGCGGGTCCAGCAGGGTGGCAGCGGACGGTGCTGCGTGTTTCGCGCCAATTTCGCATCCATTCCACGACGAACGCAGGCTTGGTGATGGGTTGCGTATAATTCGCATTCTCCGATATGCGCCCAACCCATTACTCCCCCCTGCTCCTGGTCGGCATCGTCGTTGCCTTGCTGGCCGGCCTGCCGGTCGCCAGCGTCGGTCTCAACCTCTTCGTCGGCGGCACCAGCGAAACCTGGGGGCATCTGGCGCAGACGGTCCTGCCGGAGTACATCCTCAATTCGCTTTGGTTGTGTCTTGGCGTCGGCATCGGCGTCGCCGTGCTGGGCGTCGCCACCGCCTGGCTGACGGCCATGCACGATTTTCCCGGACGGCGCATCTTCGACTGGGCGATGGTGTTGCCGCTGGCCATGCCGGCCTATGTCATGGCTTACGTCTATACCGATTTCCTGCAGTTCGTCGGGCCGGTGCAGACGATGCTGCGCCAGACCTTCGGCTGGGAGCACGGCGACTACTGGTTCCCGGACGTCCGCAGCCTGCCGGGCGCCATGCTGATGTTCGTCTGCGTCCTCTACCCCTATGTCTATCTGCTGGCCCGTACCGCCTTCCTCGAACGCGCCAGCGGCATGCTGGAGGCGGCGCGGACGCTGGGCATGGGCTCATGGCGGGCCTTCTTCTCGGTCTCCTTGCCGCTGGCCCGGCCGGCCATCGTCGCCGGCGTTTCGCTGGCGCTGATGGAGACACTGGCCGATTACGGCACGGTTGCCTATTTCGCCGTCAACACCTTCACGACGGGCATCTATCGCGCCTGGTTCTCGCTCGGCGACCGTATCGCCGCTGCCCAGCTGGCGGCCATGCTGCTCGCTTTCGTCCTGTTTCTGCTGATGGCCGAGCGCATTTCGCGCGGCCGGGCCCGCTACAACAACACCACCGGCCGTAACCGGCCGATGGCCGGCGCCCGCCTGACCGGCCTGCGCGCGGCGCTGGCGGTACTCGCCTGCAGCGTGCCGTTGCTGCTTGGTTTCCTGCTGCCGGCGGCCTTGTTGCTGAAGATGGCCCTTGCCGACGGTGATGCGCAGTTCGGCGAACGTTTCCTGATGCTGTCGCGCAACAGTTTCGTGCTGGCCGGCACGACGGCCGTCATCGCCGTGCTGCTGGCCTTGCTGATGGCCTATGCCGCCCGCTTGTCGCGCAGTGCCGTGGCCAGCGGCATGAATCGCCTGGTCGGTCTCGGCTATGCGGTACCCGGAGCGGTGATCGCGGTTGGCGTGCTGATTCCGGTAACCCGTCTCGACAACTGGCTGGCCGGGCAGTGGGCACACTGGTTCGGCAGCAACCCCGGGTTGCTGCTGACCGGCGGAATCGCTGCGCTGATCTATGCCTATCTTGTCCGCTTCCTGGCCGTTGCGTTGCATACCGTGGAGTCGAGCCTGGGCAAGATCACGCCGAGCATGGACGATGCGGCGCGCAGCCTCGGTCTCGGCCAGGGGCAGACGCTGCGCCGGGTGCATGTGCCGATGTTGCGGGGCAGCCTGCTTACGGCCGGTCTGCTGGTCTTTGTGGACGTCATGAAGGAACTGCCGGCAACGCTGGTCATGCGCCCCTTCAATTTCGACACGCTGGCCACCCAGGCTTACACTCTGGCCTCCGACGAGCGCCTGAGCGAAGCGTCAACCGCATCGCTGGCCATCGTCGCTGTCGGCTTGCTGCCCCTGATAGCCCTGTCGCGGCAGATTTCGGCAACGCGACGGGCGGCAGAGCGTTAGCCGAATCCGCCGTCGTTCATCCGGCTTGCAGGCAGGCCGAACGGTCCGGCTCGATTGCCGGGGGCCGGCGGTTTCAGGAACGACTGGTCTTCCAGAAGCCGGGTTTCGCTACCGGTAGCGCTTGTGCTTCACCGGCCTCACGCGTGTTTTCCTCGTCGCGCAGGATGTCCATCGTCAGCAGGTTGGTGTCGGTGCCGTAACAGGCATTGACGTCCACTTCCTCAATCAGGTGGCCGGCGTATGGTTCGGTCGCTTCGCCGATGCTGTCGATGGTTTCGTCCGTTTTTCCTGTCATTGATTCCGGCAGCAGGGGGGCGGTTGCTTCACCCTCGATTGCCGGCAGGCGGCCGACCTTGTCGGTGACCTCGGCAGTCAGGTCAAGACCCGACGGGATGTCTGCCCCGTGCTGGACGAGCAGGGCGGCAATATCCGGATGGCCGCCGCGCAGCGCCAGGCGTAACGGCGCGCCGGGACCGTCGGCGGCCATGGCGTTGACATCGGCGCCGCAACGCAGCAACTCACGGACAATGCTCATCTCTCCGGCGAAGCAGGCCGTGCGCAACGGCAGGCCGGAGAATCCGTGGATGTCGGTCTCCTCGATATCGCCGCCATCGTCGATGGCAGCAATGACACCGCTCAGGCGGCCAGCGCGGATGGCCGAGACGAGTTTGCTGGGGGCGAAATACTTTCCGGACACCGTTGAACGTTCTCCTTTGCGCCCTGCATTTTAAGCGATCAGCGGGGCGCCGGCGAAGCGTCGCGGGTTACTTGAAGCCGGCCCGGTCGAAAATGATCTGGGCCTTGGCCTGGTACATGGCCAGATTGTTGACCGGCAGCGTGTCGGCCTTGAACTTGCCGAGTTTCGTCAGAGCCGGGTTGTCCACCTTGACGTTGGCGACGACCGGCCATTCGTTGTTGCCGTCGGCGAAGTAGCGCTGGGCATCGTCGGAGGCCAGATATTCGAGGAACTTGATGGCGGCCGCCTTGTTCGGTGCATTCTTCATCACGCCGCCGCCGGAGACGTTGATGTGGGTGCCCGTGCCGGCCTGATCGGGCCAGACGATACCGATCTGCTCGACGACCTTGATGTCCTCGGGCTTGGTCGAGCGCATCAGGCGGGCCACGTAGTAGCTGTTGGAGATGGCGACGCCGCACTCGCCAGCGGCCACGGCCTTGATCTGATCGGTATCGCCACCCTTCGGGCTGCGGGCAAAATTGGCGACGAGGCCGCGTGCCCATTGCTCTGCCCTGGCTTCACCCTGGTGCGAAATGACCGAGGCCATCAGCGACAGGTTGTACGGATGCGAGCCGGAGCGCGAGCAGAACTTGCCCTTCAGCTTCGGATCGGCAAGGTCGGCATAGTTCTGGACATCTTCAGCCTTGACCTTGTTCTTGTTGAAGACAATGACACGGGCGCGCGTCGAAAAGGCCGCCCAGTCCTCGGTACGCAAATGCGCGGGAACGCGTTTCTCCAGGACGGCAGAAGCCAGCGGTGCGAACAGGCCGAGTTCGTGGGCCTTGGCCAGGCGGGCGGCATCGACGGTCAGGAACACGTCTGCCGGGCTGTTGCTGCCTTCGTTCTTGATCCGCTCGAGCAGTTCGTCTTCCTTGCCTTCGATGCGGTTGATCTTGATCCCGGTCGCCTTGGTGAAGTTGGCGTACAAGGCCTCATCCGTCTGGTAATGGCGGGCCGAGTAGAGGTTCAGCACCTTCTCCTGTGCCAGGGCGGCATTGCCGAAGCCGGCCAGCGTGACGGCGATGAGGGCGGGAATCAACTTCATGATCAAAACTCCGTAGGGCAAATGAGAATGGCCAAGTCTATCGGGGCATGAAAGGCTTGTAAATGAGAAACGTTCCTGTGTGCAGGCGAAAAAAAACGGCCGCCTGGCCGTTGATTCATTCTCCGTCGAGAATTCGCCGGGCGCCGTTGTAGCGCTTCATCCAGTAGCTGCTGTCCATGCTTTCGACGCGCACTTCGGCACCGGTACGCGGTGCATGCATGAAATGGTTGTCGCCGAGATAGATGCCGACATGCGAGAAGGCGCGACGCATGGTGTTGAAGAAGACCAGATCGCCCGGCTTCAACTGACTGCTGTCGATGCGCTGACCGACTTCGCTCATCTCGCGGGCTGTGCGCGGCAACAGGGTGCCGATGCTGTCCTTGAAGACCAGGCGGACGAAACCGCTGCAGTCGAGGCCGCTGTCTTCGTCGTTGCCGCCCAGGCGATAACGCACGCCCACCAGCTTCAGGCCTTGCAGGATGACATCCTGCGCAGCGTTGGTGTAACGTTCAAGGAAGGACGTTTGCGCATCGCTCTGGCCGCCTTGTTCGGCAGCCGTGACGGTGCCGGGCAGGGCGCTGAAGAGGGTGGAAGCCAGCAGGAAGGAAACTAGTACCTTGGGCATAGCCCTGAAATGTATTTGAAACCTAAGCGCCTGTAAAGCCACAGATCGTTTTGCATGCAACTATGTCCATAATCCGTAATTATGAATACAATTTATCGCTTGAGGAACGAGGAGCACGATGAAATCCTTCAGGGCATTGCTGATCGAGGAGCGTGACGGCAAGGTTTGCAGTGGCTTTGTCCAGATGGACGAAAGTCAGCTTGATGCCGGCGAGGTGACCATCCGGGTCGCCCATTCGAGCGTCAATTTCAAGGACGCGCTGGCGGCGACCGGCAAAGGCAAGATCATTCGCCGTTTCCCCTGTGTCGGCGGCATCGACATGGCCGGCACGGTCATCGACAGTGCCGATCCGCGCTTTGCCCCCGGTGATCCGGTCATCGCCACCAGTTTCGACATCGGCGTCGCTCACCATGGCGGCTATGCGGAAATCGCACGTGTTCCGGGGGACTGGGTGGTGCCGTTGCCTGCCGGCATGACCTTGTTCGAGGCAATGG
>WBUO01000461.1 GCA_008933675.1 Dechloromonas sp. | reverse complement strand
GCACCAGCATCCCGCCCAGCAACAGCGCCAGCAGCGCGGCGATGCCGATCAAGGCATATTTTTTCATCGTCTCAGAAACAGGAAGGCAGACCGCAGCCTGCCTGTCCGGCAACATCTGCAGCAGCAGTCATGCGCAGCATTCAGAAACGGTTGGCCGCCCGCATCAGCGCACCGCGCAGGGCGATGGTCACGCTGGAACCCAGGCCGACGCGCTGTGCGACTGCCGGCAGGATGATCAGCGAGGCCAGCGCGAAGCCCGCACCCAGCAACAAGGAAGCCATTTCCGGCTGATTCTGCGTGGTCTTTTTCTGATTCATGTCGCCCTCCCGAGTACGTGAGCGACATGCTAGCCAATTCGCCGGCGCGACAGCTGCGACATAGTGTCGCACCCTACCAAAGGATTAGCCGGCTTCCCGCTCCCAGCGCGCCGCCGCACTGTCGTCGGTTTCCCGGGCGTCGACCCAGCGCCCGCCGTCCGCTGTCGCTTCCTTCTTCCAGAACGGCGCCCGGGTCTTCAGGTAATCCATGATGAATTCGCAGGCAGCGAAGGCCTCGCCACGGTGGGCGCTGGTGACGGCAACGAGGACGATCTGGTCGCAAGGCCGGAGCGGGCCGACGCGGTGGATCACCAGCACCTCGTAGATGTTCCAGCGGCCTTTCGCCTCAGCGACGATTTCTTCAAGCGCCTTCTCGGTCATCCCCGGGTAATGCTCCAGGGTCATGCCGGAAACGGCGGCGCCCTCATTGATGTCGCGCACCAGGCCGAGAAAACTGGCCAGCGCGCCGACACGGGCGTCGCCGGCACGCAGTGCCGCCAGTTCGGCACCGACATCGAAATCCGCTTCCTGAACACGAACCGTCATGGCAACCGCCTCCCACTCCCCTGCGAACGAACGATATCCGGCAATTTCCTCAAGCCACTTCCCGCGCTTCGAGGAAGCGCAGGTTGGGATACTTCTCTTTGACCATGTTCAGGTAGACGTTGTTCGGTGCCAGGTAGACCGGATCGTCGGCACCATCCAGCGCCACGTTGGCGCTGTAGCGCTCGGACAGCTGCTTGAGCTCGCCGGCATCACCGTGGATCCAGCGTGCCGTGGCGCAGTTGTAGTGCTCGAAGATGACCTGCACGCCGTATTCGTTTTCCAGCCGGCTGGCGACGACGTCGAACTGCAGCGTGCCGACGGCGCCGAGGATCAGGTCGGTACCGGAGAGCGGGCGGAAGAGCTGGGTCGCGCCCTCCTCGGCCAGCTGCTGCAGGCCTTTCTGCAGTTGCTTGATCTTCAGCGGGTTGGCGATGCGGGCGAGGCGGAAATGTTCCGGCGCGAACGACGGAATGCCGGTGAAACGCAGGTCCTCGCCCTCGCTGAAGGTTTCGCCGAGGCGGATCGAGCCGTGGTTGGGAATGCCGATGATGTCGCCCGGCCAGGCCTCGTCGGTGGTCGAGCGGTCGCGCGCCATGAAGGTGATGGCATTGTTGATCGACAGCGTCTTGCCGGTGGCCACCTGCTTGACCTTCATGCCCCGGTCGAAGCGACCGGAACAGACACGCAGGAAGGCGATGCGGTCGCGGTGCTTGGGGTCCATGTTGGCCTGGATCTTGAACACGAAGCCGGAGAACTTCGGCTCGTTCGGCTCGACCTTGCGCGTCACCGCCGGCCGGGCGATCGGCGCCGGCGACAGGTCGACGACGGCGTCGAGCAGGCTCTGCACGCCGAAGTTGTTGACCGCCGAGCCGAAGAACACCGGCGACTGCTTGCCGGCCAGGTAGGCCTCGGCATCGAAGGCATGCGAGGCGCCCCGGACCAGTTCGATGTCGCTGCGCAGTTCGTCGGCCTGGGCGCCGATCAGCTCGTCCAGGCGCGGGTTGTCGAGGCCCTGGATCATCTCGGCGGTGCCCTTTTCGGCCTGCGGGTCGAAGAAGGCGATGGTGTCGTCGTAGAGGTGATAGACGCCGCGAAAACGCTTGCCCATGCCGATCGGCCAGGTCATCGGCGCGCACTGGATGCCGAGCACCGACTCGATTTCGTCGAGCAGGTCGATCGGTTCCTTGCCTTCGCGGTCGAGCTTGTTGATGAAGGTCAGGATCGGCGTGTCGCGCATGCGGCAGACGTTCAACAGCTTGATCGTCTGCGCTTCGACGCCGTTGACCGAGTCGATGACCATGGTCGCCGAATCGACGGCCGTCAGCGTGCGGTAGGTGTCTTCCGAGAAGTCCTCGTGGCCCGGCGTGTCGAGCAGGTTGATCATGCATTCGCGGTAGGGGAACTGCATCACCGACGAGGTCACCGAGATGCCGCGCTGCTTTTCCAGTTCCATCCAGTCCGAGGTCGCGTGGCGCGAAGCCTTGCGGGCGCGCACTTCGCCGGCCACCTGGATGGCGCCGCCGAACCACAGCAGCTTTTCGGTCAGCGTGGTCTTGCCGGCGTCGGGGTGGGAAATGATGGCAAAGGTGCGGCGGCGGGAAATTTCCTGGTCGAGCTGGCTCACGGTAGGCGGGGGATTTGCTGAAAGGTCGCGATTATACCCGCTACCGCCGGCCGCCTCCCGAGGCTGGCAAAAACAGCGAACA
>WBUO01000075.1 GCA_008933675.1 Dechloromonas sp. | reverse complement strand
CTGCAGCAACTGGCGCTGTTCACCATCGTCGGCACCCAGGTTGCCCTGCAATGGCATGCGCCATGGCTGGTCGCCAGCCTGATGGGAGTAACCACCGGCGTCGTCGGCGGCGTCCTGCGTGACATCCTGTGCAACGACGTACCCCTCGTCTTCCTGAAAGGGGAGCTCTATGCGACCGCGGCCTGGGTCGGGGCCTTGAGCCTGATCGGTCTGCAGGAGATCGGTGTGTCATCGGTTACCGCCAGCTGGGTGGCGATGGGCATCGTACTGTTGCTGCGCCTGCTTGCCATGCGCTTCCATATCACTTTGCCGGCCTTTGCCCAGAGTCGCCGATCCTGACCGGCAACGGAACCTTCGCCAACGGCGTCGGTCATCCTGAACCGATCACCCGCTCCCCGCTCCATGCTGAACATCGACATCGTTGCCGACTTCGTCTGCCCCTGGTGCTTCATCGGCAAGCGCCGACTGGAAACAGCCATCGCCACCATTCGTCGCGAACAACCCGAAGCGCAGATCAACACACGCTGGCGCCCCTTCTTCCTGAATCCGGACACGCCAGCCGGAGGCGAGCCCTATCTGCCCTTTCTCGAACACAAATTCGGCAGCATGGAGGCCGTCAATGCACTGTTCGAGAGGGTCCGCGCTGGCGGCCGCGCATACGGCGTCGATTTCGCTTTCGAGCGTATATCTCTGCGCGCCAACACCCTGCTCGCCCATCGACTGGTTCAATGGGCCCAACGCTACGGCGACGCGGATGCTCTCGTCGAACGCCTGTTCGTCGCTCAATTCCAGCGCGGTGAAGCCATCGGCGACCCCGACGTCCTCACCGGGATCGCCGGCGAATGCGGCTATCCGGTTGCAGCATGGATTGCCTGGCGCGATGCCGGAAGCGACACGGAAGGTGTGCGCGCCGACGAAAGGCGGCTGCGCTCGCTCGGCATCCGCATGGTCCCGACCTACATCGTTGATGGTACGCAACTGATCGCCGGTGCCGAAGACCCGGGCATACTCGCCGCAGCGATGCGGGCAAGGCTGGCATGAAGGGATGGGACTTCCCGTCGCTGATCCTTGCTGCCGGCCTGTTGCTGGCCGGCTGCAGCGGCATCAATCCGCATTACGACCCGACCCGCCCGCACCATCGCCCGGATGGTTTCGTCAACAATGACGGGGCACGGCCCATCGGCACCTCGCCCTGGTACGAGATCATGTTACGGCGACTGCGTGGCGACTTCCGGCCGTTGGCCCCACCGGCCGGCGGCTACGACAGCTTCATTGCCGCCTGGAGCGCCCCCGTCGACCTTTCCCTCCTCCACACCCCGACGACAGAAACTCGCATCACCTGGTTGGGACACGCCAGCCTGCTGCTCCAGATAGCCGGCCGCAACATTCTGATCGATCCGCATCTCAGCGAATTTGCCGGCCCGCTGCGCATCCTCTCCGCCCGTCGCCGGGTCCCTCCCCCGCTGTCCCCGGAGGATCTGCCCCCCATCGATTTCGTGCTGATCTCGCACAATCATTACGACCATCTGGACGAAACAACCATCCTCCGCCTGCTTGCCGCCGGCCAGCGCCCACGCTTTCTGGTGCCCCTCGGCGTCAAGGCATGGTTCGATGCACACGGAATCGACAAGGTCAGCGAAATGGACTGGTGGGATCGCACCAACGACGGCCTCCTGGACATCCACTTCACCCCCGCACAGCACTGGAGCAAACGCACGCCATTCGATACCAACCGGAGCCTGTGGGGCGGCTTTGCCATCGAAACGACCGCCTCCGGCAGTCCCTGGCGCTTCCTGTACACCGGCGACACCGGCTATTCGGCGGACTTTGCTGCCATCCGCCAGCGACTCGGCCCGGTAGACCTGCTTGCCGTCCCGGTCGGTGCCTATCTGCCACGTGACTTCATGGCGCCACAACACACCGACCCGGATGACGCCGTCCGCATCCTGCTTGACGTCGATGCCAGGCAGGCACTCGGCGTTCACTGGGGGACCTTCGAGCTGACTCAGGAATCCTTCGACCAGCCGCCGATCGACGTAGCAACAGCGCTTCACCGGCACGGCCTCGCCAGCGACCGCCTCTGGATGCTCAGGCATGGTGAAAGTCGTGCGCTCCCGGTAAAACAGCACTGACTTATAATCACCAAAAACAATAGCATCCACCAAAAGCACATATCTGCCATTTTTGGCGTAAGCTGACATCATGAAAGCGACCAGCATCGTTCTCGCTGACGACCAGCTACTGGTACGTGCCGGCATCAGGGCACTTCTCGAAACACTGCCGGGCTGCAGGATCGACGCCGAGTGCGCCGATGGGATCAGCGCGCTTGCCGAGATCGAGCGTCTGCGCCCCGATATCGCCGTGCTTGACATAGCAATGCCCGGACTGACCGGCATAGAACTCAGTGCCGAGTTGAGACGACGCGAACACCAGCTGGGCATCCTGATCCTGTCGGGAATCGAAACCCCGGAAACCATCGATCAGGCTTTCGCTGTCGGTGCCGATGGCTACCTGCACAAGGATTTCCTGCTTGGGGAATTGAAAGAAGCGGTTACGGCGGTCCTTGCCGGACAGCGCTATCTCTCGCCCAAGCTGCAACAGATTCTGGAAACGCACGGCCAGCGGGAAAACGGCAACTCCGGCGATCCGTGCCTGACCAGGCGCCAGACCGAAATACTGCGCCTGGTCGCCTCAGGCAGGACCACCAAGGAAATTGCCCGAGTGCTGGGAATCAGCCCGAAAACCGTGGAGTTCCACCGTGCCCGCCTGATGGAGCGCCTGGGGGTACATGAGGTCACCGCCCTGACGCGTTTCGCCATCCAGTGCGGCCTGATTTCCTGACCGCCGGTCTATTTGGACCCGCTGGCCAGATAGGCGTTCAGCTCCCCAGTCATCCGTTCCAGCGCCGAACGCAACGCGGCGACTTCGCTTTCCCAGTCTGTCCCGCCTTCTGACTGATCGTTTCGCGGGGCAGTTCTGCGCAAAAGCCCTTCCATCCGGATGGTTTGCGCCAGGCATTCCTGCGCCGAAAACAGAACGCAGTTTCCTCGTATGTCATGCACAACCTGGCCGAGACGCTCGAAATCGCTGGCGCTCATGGCCTCTTCGAGCCGTCTGACGAGACTGGGATAACTGTCGAGAAACAAACCCACCAATCGCAGTGCAGTTGCCCGGTTACGCCCCAGGCTGATTTCCAGGAAATCCAGATTGCAGTGCGGCCCTCCCGTGGGAGTGCTGTCCTTTTGATCCATTACCTGACCTGATTTTTCTTTTTGAAGTCAGCAACAGATTAAGCTCCCCGGCATTTGCCGTGAACGAGGTCATACCCTAGGTGACGCAGTCAGAAATCCAGGCGCAGCGAAACCCAATGGCGGAGTTCCACCAGTCTGCCTTTCTGTCCCATCCGTTGCTCGTAATGACTGCCATCAATCGATTGCGCAGTGTAAGCAAATTCCCCTCGCTGGCCGCCGAGCTTGAAGGGATGGACGAGCCGCACATCGGTACGGTGATACTTGTCGACGTCGGTATTTCGCGTCCATTTGATGGCCGCCACCCGGTAATGGGCGAGCGAAAGGTCAAACCCGAGCGGCAGGCGCTGCATGAAGAGCACCGAGGTAGAGCGACGCGGCGCCGCCTTCTCTGCCAGAGCGTTATAGTCCGCAAGGCTGTTGTGAAAGTTGCTGCTGTAGTCAGGATCCGGCGTTGGCGTCGCCAACACCTGACCCATACCGGTCAGGTCGTCATCGGTGTCGACAAATGCCTGACCGATGGCAATCCGCGAATTTTCCAGCGGCTGCCACTTCCACTGATATTCGACCCCGCGGATGAGCAGGTTCTGCACCGCATAGACGGAATCCGGCTCACCTTCAATCGGATGGATTCCATGCAGGTGGCGGTTGCTCAGACGTTCCCGGAACAAGCGCGTGTCGAGGCTCATCCGCCAATCACGCCAATCACCAAGGTATGCCAGTTCCCAGCTGTCGAGACGTTCCGCTGGCAGCTTCCTGCTGCCCAACCACGCAATGTCTCCCGGCATCACCACGGAATAGCCCCGATAATCAGTCGTGCTGGCCGTCCGCCAGGCACGTGCATAGCCAACCCGGATGGTGTTGTTCGGCGTCAGATGGAAACTCGCGCTGGCACGCGATGCAGGATGTTCGCCGGCCAGAGAGTCGTATTCGTAAGACCAGCCCAGGTTGCCGGTAAACCAGGAGGAAGGCTTCCATTCACCGTTGGCAAACACGCGCCCGACATTTCGGCTGACCGTACCCTGGTCACGCAACATGGTTTCCGAGCGCATGGTGTCATGGCGCCAACTGCTTCCCCAGATAAGGCGTGTCTTCGATATCGGCATGAAACTGTGAATCGCCTCTATTTCATGGCGCTTTCCAACATCGCCGACCTCGTTGACCTTGTTATAGCCGGCCGGCAGATCGGGATGGATGTAGGCATCGCTAGCCCGATCGACGCTATGGGTGTAACGGACCGACATATCAGCCGTATCGGAAAAGGTATGCAGCCAGTTCGCCTGCAACCAAGACGAGGACTGATCGAAATCCCGGAATGGGTCATCGGGCTCAATGTTGCCGGTAAGCCGTCGCACGGATTCGCCGTTAATGAACTGACCTGTCCGTTTAGATTCAAACTGACCGCGCAACTGCACCCCTTCTACCCGCCCAAACTGAATATCCAGGGCATCACGCCAACTGAGCTGAAAATTCATCCGGAGATCGAACAGACGACTAGTGTTTTGGTCTTTCCAATCGAAGCGGTCATCCAGTCCGTCATCCTTCGTTTGCTGGAAAGTGAGACGGAAATTCCCGCCCGCACCCAAGCTTCCCCCGGTGCGTAACGTGTAGTCGCGCACGCCCTGAGTCCCCTGACTTGTTGCCACGGACACGCCGCGCACCAATGCGGGATCAACCGTGACGATGTTGATCACCCCCAGAAACGCATTCGTACCGTACGAAGTGGTATTGGAACCGCGCACGACCTCGATGCGCTCGATATCCTCCAACGCCACCGGCACCAACGCCCAGTTCACGCCGCCACGGAACAGCGGCGAATACAGCGAGCGGCCATCGACCAGCACCTGCACGCGCGGCGAGAACTGGTTGTCGTCGGAAACACCATGGTAATTGACCCGGGCCGCGACATCGCTTTGGGCAAAGGTCTGGAAGCCGGGCACCAGGCGGAACACATCGCTGAGGGCGCGAGCGCCCGAGGCCTTGATCATGGCCCGGTCGAGCACCGTCACCGAACTCGGAGCATCCGCCAGGCGCTGCGGCAAACGACTGACCGAAGCCACGATCGGCAAATCACTGAAAAAAAGGTCTTCGTCAGCGTTGGCCGCGAGGCTGGTGGCAGCACAGGTCAACAGGAGGCAGGTCGAAAGGCGTCGATTCATCTAACTGGCAAGGGAAGCCGCGCGTTGGTGGAACACCATAAGTCGGTGAGGAATGCGAGCGGCCCGCCAGTATCCATTTCCGGCCAGCCGCAAGTCAATCAGGTCATGCACCGGCTTGCGTTTCCATCCCGCAACGCCTCGCCCGCTACAGCCTGCAAGGTAGAATGGCGCCCTTCCCGCCATGGCGTCAGCGCCCGGACCCCAGCATGCTCAGACTCACCGAACTCAAGCTGCCGCTCGATCATCCGCCCGAGGCGCTGCGCCCGGCGCTGTGCGCCCGGCTCGGCATCGCCGACGACGAACTGATCGGCTACACGATCTTCAAGCGCAGCCACGATGCGCGCAAGAAATCGGCCATCGTCCTGCTCTACCAGATCGACGTCGAACTGCGCGACGAAGCCCGTGTCGCCGCCCGCCTGAAGGATGACCGCCACGTCGTGCCGACGCCGGACATGGACTACCACTTCGTCGCCCGCGCCCCCGCAGGCCTGAACGAGCGCCCGGTGATCATCGGCATGGGCCCCTGCGGCCTGATGGCCGGGCTGCTGCTGGCGCAGATGGGTTTCCGGCCGATCATCCTCGAACGCGGCAAGGCCGTGCGCGAGCGGACCAAGGACACCTGGGGCCTGTGGCGCAAGCACGTGCTCGACCCGGAATCAAACGTCCAGTTCGGCGAAGGCGGCGCCGGCACCTTCTCCGACGGCAAGCTGTACAGCCAGATCAAGGACCCGAACTTCCTCGGGCGCAAGGTCATGGCCGAGTTCGTCAAGGCCGGCGCGCCGGAAGAGATCATGTATGTGAGCAAACCGCACATCGGCACCTTCCGGCTGGTCAAGATGGTCGAAAACATGCGCGCGACGATCCGCGAGCTGGGCGGCGAAATCCGCTTCGGCGCCCGTGTCGAGCGCCTGCAGATCGCCGACGGCCAGGTCGAAGGCGTCGAACTCGCAGGCGGCGAGCGTATCGCCAGCCGCCATGTGGTGCTCGCCATCGGCCACAGCGCCCGCGATACCTTCCAGATGATCCACGACAGCGGCGTCTATGTCGAAGCCAAGCCCTTCGCCATCGGTTTCCGCATCGAACACCCGCAGACGCTGATCGACAAGGCCCGCTTCGGCCCCAACGCCGGCAACGAACTGCTCGGCGCCGCCGACTACAAGCTCGTCCATCATTGCGCCAACGGCCGCGCCGCCTACAGTTTCTGCATGTGTCCGGGCGGCCAGGTGGTCGCTGCCACCTCGGAACCCGGCCGCGTCGTCACCAACGGCATGAGCCAGTATTCACGCGCCGAGCGCAACGCCAATTCGGCGCTGGTGGTCAATGTCGAACCCGAGGATTTCCCCGGCGACTACCGCAAAAACCCACTGGCCGGCGTCGACTTCCAGCGCCACTGGGAAAGCCAGGCCTTCATCGCCGGCGGCAGCGACTACGACGCGCCGGCACAACGCGTCGGCGACTTCCTCGCCGGTCGGCCATCGACCGCACTCGGCAAGGTCGATCCGTCCTACCAGCCCGGCGTGCACATGACCGACCTCAGCACTTGCGCACCGGCCTTCGTCATCGACGCGCTGCGCGAAGCCATCCCCGCCTTCGACCGCCAGATTCACGGCTTCGCCATGGCCGACGCGGTGCTCACCGGCGTCGAGACGCGCACCTCGTCGCCGATCCGCATCAAGCGCGGCGACAACTTCCAGAGCATCAACACCCGCGGCCTCTACCCGGCTGGCGAAGGCGCCGGCTACGCTGGCGGCATCCTGTCAGCCGGCGTCGACGGCATCAAGGTCGCCGAGGCCGTGGCCCGGGCCATTCTCGCCGACTGAAGCGGCAGAACAAGACAATACGATCCATAGGGTTATTGTCTTGGACAACGGGATGCATTAGATTCTTGCCGGCCGCTTCTGCCGGCCATCTCCGCACAAACACCAGAAGAACGACATGCCATCCAGGGAACAGTTGGTCCAGGTCATCAGGATTCAAACCGAGATCGCCAAGCTCGGTCTGGATCTCGGGGGCGTCATGCAGTACATCGTCGAGCAGACCCTGCCGCTGATCGACGCTGACGGCGCCGCCATCGAACTTTCCGAGGGCGGCGAGATGGTATACCGGGCTGCGGCAGGCATCGCCGCTCCCCAGCTCGGCTTGCGCCTGAAACTCGATGCCAGCCTCTCCGGAAAGTGCGTCATCAGCGGCCACACCCTGTCATGCGACGACGCCGAAACCGACACGCGCGTCGACCAGGAAGCCTGCCGGAAGGTCGGCCTGCGCTCGATGATCGTCATGCCGCTCAAGCACCGGGGCGTGACGGTCGGCGTCTTGAAAGCCATGTCGGCCAAACCGGCCAAGTTCCAGAAGCAGGACCTGAAACTCCTGGAAATGCTGTCCGATGTCGTTGCCGCCGCCATGTACTTCTCGGTGAAGTACGACCATGACACGCTTTTCCAGAAGGCGACCCAGGACGGCATGACCGGCCTGGCCAATCGTGCCCTGTTCATGGACCGCCTGCGCAATGCCGTGGCGCACGCCGGCAGGAACCAGCGTTGTGCCGGCATCCTGATGGTGGACATGGACGGCCTGAAGCAGATCAACGACACCTACGGCCACCGCGTCGGCGACGCGGTGATCGTCGAATTCTCCAGTCGCATGAAGACCGCGGCACGGGCCACCGACACGGTGGCCCGGCTGGGCGGCGACGAATTCGGTGTCATCCTGACGCCGATCGAGGACTGGGACGGCATCGATTCGGTCATCCGCCGCATCGATGCGGAGATCAGCCAGCCCTTCGTGTTCGAGGCACAGGAATACCGTCTGGATGCCAGCATCGGTGCCGCCCTCGTTCCGGCAGATGGGCACGAGCCGGACCGGCTGCTGGAAGTGGCAGACCAGCGGATGTATCTGGCCAAGCGCTCGCGCAAGGAGCCGGCGCCGGACTGAGCTCCGGTCAGCCGGGGTTGCTGCCGACCGCAGCCGCCTGGCGCGGCCCGCCATATTCATCTGCCAGGCGGTCGTAATGAGCATGTGCCTCGCTCTCGAGCAGAGCCGCGGCACGCCATTCAAGCAGCGCCGGATGGGCCAGCACGGCATCGCGGTAGGTGGCCGCCAGCGCCGGCAAGGGTACGTTGTAGACATCGAAACGGCAGACCACCGGGGCGAACATCGCATCGGCTACCGAAAAATCACCGAACAGCCAGGGGCCGCTGCCGCTGGCAAACTGCGTGCGCGCTTCGCTCCAGATTTCGACGACGCGATCAATGTCGCGTTGCACCTCGGGCGTTGCCGGCCGACCGCGCAGCCTGAGCTTCAGGTTCATCGGCATGGCGCTGCGCAAATGGCTGAAACCCGAGTGCATCTCGGCACAGATGCTGCGAGCCCTCGCCCGTGCCCTGGCCGTCGCCGGCCACATCGCCGGATAGCGTTCGGCCAGCGTCTCGGCGATGGCCAGACTGTCCCACACCTGGAATCCGTCTTCATGCAGGCAGGGAACCCGGGCATTGCCGGCAATCGGCTTGAGCGCCGCGTTGTAGTCGCGGCCGGCGACCGAGACCATGTGTTCACGGAAGGGAATGGCGAAATGCTTCATCAACAGCCACGGACGCAGCGACCACGACGAGTAGTTCTTGTTGCCGATATACAGATCGAACATGGATGGATCTCCGCGAAAACCGGCGCCCTGCGGCGCCTGGAAATGAACAGTACGGGAGTGTCGATGCCACCGGCGACAAGCCCGCAGCAAGCCGGACGAATCATTTTACTGTCGGTGCTGTCCAACGGCAGACCACCCATGGCGTAATTGGTTTCCGGACCTGCCGGCCGGCTGCCGATCGCCACCTTCCGGAGCATGCCATGTCCGACAGCCCCACCCCGCCGCCCATTGCCAAGGCCCCGGCATGCCCGGCCGCTCCCGTACTCGTCGGCGTCCCGCAACTGGGCGAGGACAGTTTTCGCCGGGTCATCGAGTGGGCGCCCAGCGCCATGCTGATGATCGATCCGCAAGGCATCATGGTGCTGGTCAACGCCCAGGCCGAGCGCATGTTCGACTACGAGCGCTCGGCGCTGATCGGCCAGTCGGTGGAAATGCTGGTACCGGAACGTTTCCGCCAGCATCACCGGCAATTCCGCGCCGGATATTTCACTGCCCCGCAGCCGCGCCCGATGGGCATCGGCCGCGATCTGGCCGGCTGCCGTGCGGACGGCAGCGAGTTTCCCATCGAGATCGGCCTCAACCCAATCGCCACCGAGGCCGGCACCATGGTGCTCGCCTCGATCATCGACATCACCGAGCGCCAGCGCGCCCAGCAGCGCCTCGAAGACGCCCTGCGGGAAAAGACCGTGCTGCTCAACGAAGTGCATCACCGGGTCAAGAACAACCTGCAGGTCATCACCAGCCTGCTCAACCTGCAGGCCGACTATGCGGCCGACCCGCGCCTGCGGGCGATCCTTGCCGAGAGCTGCAACCGGGTCAAGGCGATGGCGCTGACCCACCAGCTGCTTTACGAGCGCAAGGATTTCTCCCGCCTGCACCTGGGCGACTATCTGGAGCGCCTCGTCCAGTCGATCCGCGCCAGCTACCGGGGGAGCGGCAACCGCATCGCATTGCGCCTGGCGCTGCCCGGCGACGATCCGGCGCTCGATCTCGAACGTGCCGTTCCCTGCGGCCTGCTGCTCAACGAACTGGTCACCAACGCCTACAAGCATGCCTTTCCCGGGGAACGCCACGGCGAAATCCTGATCGAACTGAGCAAGGAGGCAGACGGCCGACTCTGCCTCAGCGTTGCTGACGATGGCGTCGGCCTGCCCCCGGAAGCGGAACCGGCGGCCGGTTCGTCGCTCGGGCTGCAACTGGTCGGTCTGTTCGTCGAACAGTTGCACGGCGAGACGATCATCGAACGGCAGTCCGGAACCCGCTTCTTCATCCGCTTTCCGCACCTCCCGCCGAAGGAGTCGCCATGAGTGCACGATTGCCGGTCAACCTGATGCTGGTCGAGGACGAACGCATCGTCGCCTTCGACCTCAAGCGCCAGCTGCAGGGTTTCGGCTACCAGGTCGGCGCCGTGGTCGCCAGCGGCGAGCAGGCCATCGACCGGATCGCCGAGGAAATGCCGGATCTGGTGTTGATGGACATCCACCTCGAAGGGCGCCTGGACGGCATCCAGGCGGCGGCGGAAATCCGCGCCCGGCACCACATCCCGGTCGTCTTCCTGACTGCCTATGCCGAGGACGACACCCTGCGCCGCGCTCTCGACAGCCGACCTTTCGGCTATCTGATCAAGCCCTGCGAGGGACGCGAACTGCATGCCACCATCCAGATGGCGCTGGCCCGGCGCGACGAAGAGGTAGCCGTCGAACAAAGCGAACAGCGTCTCAAGCTGGCCCTCGGCGCCGCCTCGCTCGGCGTCCTCGAATGGAATTCCGCCTCCAACCGGCTGACCGGCGACAGCCATCTCGGCATGCTCCTCGGCCATCGGCCGCCCCAACCGCTCGACGAACCCTGGGAAGTATTCATCGCCCGGGTCGCCGAAGCAGACCGTGAGGCCGTCCGCCAGGCCCTGCATTCGACACTGCAGGACCGCGAAGCCGTCTGCTTCAGCTTCCGCATCGCCGGCAACCATGCCAGCCCGCGCCTGATGGAAGCCCACGCCAAGGCCTACGGCGGTGACGGCCATGTGCAACGGGTCGTCGGCATCCTTCAGGACGTCACCCGGCGACACCATGACGAAACCCTGCTCCGCCAGTCCAGCGTCGTCTTCCAGACGACCGCCGAAGCCATCGTCATCACCGATGCCGAACGCCGCATCGTCGCTGTCAACGCCGCCTTCTCGCGGATCACCGGCTTCAGCGAAGCAGCCGCCGGCGGCCAGAACCCCGACATCCTGCTGCGCACGGCGCCGACTCTCGAGCGCTACGCCAGCTGCCTGCAAGCCGGCAACCCCGGTTTCTGGCAGGGCGAGGTACGCTGCCACCGCAAGAACGGCAACGCCTTTCCCGCCTGGCAGAGCGTCAGCGTCGTCCGCGACGGTGCCGGCCGGCTGACCCACTACGTCAGCGCCTTCTCCGACGTCACCGCCATCTACGAAGCGCAGGAAAGGCTGCACCACCTGGCCCATCACGACACGCTGACCGGCCTGCCCAACCGCCTGCTCTTCGACGACCGCCTGCGCCACGCCATCGAGCAGGCAACGCGCAACGATCAGCGCTGCCTGCTGCTCTTCCTCGACCTCGACGGTTTCAAGGTGATCAACGACACGCTCGGCCATGCCGCCGGCGACGCCCTGCTGCAGACCATCGGCGGTCGCCTGCGCGGCGTCCTGCGCAGCACCGACACGATCGCCCGCCTGGGAGGCGACGAATTCGTCATCCTCGTCGGCAGCATCAATCCCGAATACGCCGCGCAACTGGCGCAGAAGATCCTCGAACAACTGCGCATTCCCGTGCCGGTCGGCGAAGAACTGCTGACTGTCACCGGCAGCATCGGCATTGCCGTCTATCCCGACAACGGCTCCAACAGCCAGGAACTGATGCGGGCCGCCGACATGGCGATGTACACCGCCAAATCGGAAGGTCGCAACCGCTACCATTTCTACGCCGAAGACATGGCCGAGCGGGCGCAGCAACGCATGGCGATCGAACAGGGGCTGCGCCGCGCGCTGGCCACCGACGCCCTGGTTGTGCATTACCAGCCGCGCGTCGAACTCGCCACGCGGCGGATCGTCGGCGTCGAGGCGCTGGTTCGCTGGCAGCATCCGGAACGCGGCATCGTCCCGCCGGCCAGCTTCATCGGCATCGCCGAAGAGTGCGGCCTGATCGAGCCGCTCGGCCGCTGGGTACTGCAGCGCGCCTGCCGCGAGATGCTGGCCACCGTCGACATGCTCGCCGCCGACGGCGAATTCCACCTGGCCGTCAACGTTTCGCCCCGCCAGTTCCTCGGCAGCGACTTCATCGGCATCCTGCAGGCGGTGCTCGTCGAAACCGGCTTCCCGGCCGGCGCCCTCGAACTGGAGATCACCGAAAGCACCCTGCAGGCGACCGAACGCAGCCTGTCCGTGCTGCGCGACCTGGAAGCGCTCGGCATCGCCGTCAGCATCGACGACTTCGGCACCGGCTACTCCTCGCTCAGCGTGTTGCGCGACCTGCCCATCCAGCGCATCAAGATCGACCGCTCCTTCATAACCGGCCTGCCGGGCAATGAAAACCAGCGCGCCGTGGTCGAGGCCATCGTCGCCCTCAGCCGGGCGCTGCGCATGTCGATCACCGTCGAAGGCATCGAGCAGGCAGCCCAGGCCAGCGTACTGGAAGCCCTGGGCTGTCAGGAAGGCCAGGGCTATCTGTTCGCCCGGCCGATGCCACACGCCGAGCTGCTGCGCCTGTTGGCCGACGGCCTGCCGGAAACAGCGCGCCGTAGCTGAGCAGCGAAGCCCCGACCACCACTGCGCATCCCCTACGCAATCTGACGTATTTGCCCGACCGCACGGCCTCCTTAATCTGACGTTGCACCGCAGCAAACGTATTCCAGAACGTCAAACCTCAGTCCAAGGAGTCCTCATGAGCAATCGTCGCACCTTCATCAAGGCCACCGTACTGGCCGCCGCCCTGTCCACCATCGGCATGGCCGCCCATGCTGCCGACACCATCAAGGTCGGCATCCTGCACTCGCTGTCCGGCACCATGGCCATTTCCGAAACAGCGCTCAAGGAAACGGCGCTGATGGCCATCGAGGAAATCAATGCCAAGGGCGGCGTGCTCGGCAAGAAACTGGAGCCGGTCGTCGTCGATCCCGCCTCCAACTGGCCGCTGTTCGCTGAAAAGGCACGCCAGCTGCTGACCCAGGACAAGGTCGCCGTCACCTTCGGCTGCTGGACCTCGGTGTCGCGCAAATCGGTTCTGCCGGTCTACAAGGAACTCAACGGCCTGCTCTTCTACCCGGTCCAGTACGAGGGCGAAGAGCTTGAAAAGAACGTCTTCTACACCGGCGCTGCGCCCAACCAGCAGGCCATCCCGGCCGTCGAATACCTGATGTCCAAGGACGGCGGCTCGGCCAAGCGCTTCGTGCTGCTCGGTACCGACTACGTCTATCCGCGCACCACCAACAAGATCCTGCGCGCCTTCCTGAAGTCCAAGGGCGTCGCCGAAGCCGACATCATGGAGGAGTACACCCCGTTCGGTCATAGCGACTACCAGACCATCATCGCCAAGATCAAGAAGTTCGCCTCCGAAGGCAAGAAGACCGCCGTCGTCTCCACCATCAACGGCGACTCCAACGTGCCCTTCTACAAGGAACTGGGCAATGCCGGCCTGAAGGCCACCGACGTGCCGGTCGTCGCCTTCTCGGTCGGCGAGGAAGAGCTGCGCGGCGTCGATACCAAGCCGCTGATCGGCCACCTGGCCTCGTGGAACTACTTCATGTCGATCAAGAACCCGGAGAACGCCAAGTTCGTCAAGATGTACCGTGACTGGGCCAAGAAGCAGAAGCTGCCGAACGCCGACAAGGTCGTCACCAACGACCCGATGGAAGCCACCTACATCGGCATCCACATGTGGAAGCAGGCCGTCGAGAAGGCCAAGTCCACCGACACCGACAAGGTCATCGCCGCCATGGCCGGCCAGACCTTCAAGGCACCGTCCGGCATCGTCTCCAAGATGGACGAGAAGAACCACCACCTGCACAAGTCGGTGTTCATCGGCGAAGTGAAGGCCGACGGTCAGTTCAACGTCGTCTGGAAGACCCCCGGCCCGGTCCGCGCCCAGCCCTGGAGCCCGTACATCGAAGGCAACGACAAGAAGAAGGACGTGCCGGAAGGCAAATAAGCCGGCAGCTGTCAGTCGCAACACAACGGGAGCCGCGGCTCCCGTTTTTCTTTGCCGGCCGGCAGGGGTCTCGGCCTGTCGTGGCTGGGCGTGTAACATGCGCCCTCATCAAGAGGAGTGACTTGCCAAGCCGCTCGCTGCACAACGAAGAGGAACCCCATGGACATCAACGAAATGCGCTCGCTCGTCACCGTCGCCGGACTCGTCTGCTTTCTGGCGATCGGCTTCTGGGCCTACAGCGGCAAACGGCGCAAGGACTTCGACGAGGCCGCCAACCTGCCGTTCACCGATCCCGAAGAAAAGAACAACGAACCAAAGTAAGCCGGCTTTACCGCCCGCCGCACCCGTTTTGCTGCATCTGCCGCTACACCGTCCCGCCGCCATGCTGGCGGCGCTGCTGGTCGCCGCCCCGTGCTTTGCCGACCCTTGCGACGAACTGCCCAGGCCATCGGTCAGGGTGGAACGCCAGAAAAGCCAGCCGGCGCTGAACACCAGCTATGGCATCGCGGCGCTGAACAATCTCGGAGCCGCAGTCGCCCGACCGGGCCATCAGGTGCTCGGCCTGACGCGCGGCACGGCCAGCGCCAGCCTGAGCATGCAGGCACCGGCCATCATTGATGCCAGTGGCCGCTGGGAATGCGCCAGTCCGCAGATCACGCTGCGTTACGGCTTCAATCCGCTGACTGTCTATGTCGCCCGCGAATTTCCGCCGGGCAGTTGCGCCTACCGGGAAATCCACGAACACGAGATGCGCCACGTGAAGACCTACGAGGAGCATCTCGCCGCCATCGAGCCGGCGCTGACCGAGCTGCTGAGCGCCCGTTTCGCCAGCGGCGGCCCGTGGCGCGGTCGCCGCGGCGAAATCGCCGCGCGCCTGCAGCGCGAACTCGACCAGCGCTGGCTGCCCATGGTCGAACGCGAGATCCGTCGTGTCGATGCGGCACAGGCGCTGATCGACACCGACGAGGAATACGAGCGGGTGGCCAATGCCTGCGACGGCGAAATCCGCAAACGCCTCCGCTGATTCCCGGTGCGGAAATCCGCACGACGCCCACGACGTTGTGCGGATTTCCGCACCAGCTGCCGCCCCGCCAGCCGGCCGGCAGCGATAAAACCCTTGCCGATCAAGGCGCCGGGCATCCCCCGCCAGACTGGCACGCCTCCTGCAAACGATTGAAGCCAACCGCACCGCGGTTCGTCAAAACCACAGGAGGAGATTCCATGAAACTGCGTTCCCTGATCGCCGTCGCCGCACTGGCCGTCGGCACCACGGCCGGCCATGCCGCCGAATTCATCAACGTGCTGACCGGCGGCACCAGCGGTGTCTATTACCCGCTCGGCGTCTCGCTGACCCAGATCTACGGCAAGGTGATGCCGGACGCCAAGATGTCGGTGCAGGCGACCAAGGCCTCGGCCGAGAACCTCAACCTGCTGCAGGCCGGCAAGGGCGAGATTGCCTTCACCCTGGGCGATACACTGTCCGAGGCCTGGAAGGGCAACGCCGACGTCGGCTTCAAGTCGCCGCTGACCAAGCTGCGCACGGTCGCCGCGATCTACCCGAACTACATCCACTTCCTGGCCTCCGCCGATTCCGGCATCAAGTCGCTGGCCGACCTCAAGGGCAAGCGCGTTTCGGTCGGCGCCCCGAAGAGCGGCACCGAACTGAACAGCCGCGACATCCTCAAGGCCGTCGGCATGAGCTACCAGGACTTCGCCAAGACCGAATATCTCGGCTACTCGGAGTCGGTCGAACTGATGAAGAACCGCCAGCTCGATGCCACGCTGCTGTCGTCCGGCCTCGGCGTCGCCGCCGTGCGCGACCTGGCGA